>NZ_JAIXIG010000009.1 GCF_020297365.1 Curtobacterium oceanosedimentum | reverse complement strand
ACCGGCCGTTTCCCCCAGGTCCGCCCCCGTCGACTCCGTGCCACCCCCGCGATGCGACGGCTCGTGGCCGAGACCCGGCTCCACCCCGCCGAGCTCGTGCTGCCGATGTTCATCCGCGAGGGCGCGACCGACGCCGTCGACATCTCGAGCATGCCGGGCGTGCAGCAGCACTCGCTCGACTCGTTCCGACGAGCGCTCGTGTCGGCCGCAGAGGTCGGCATCGGCGGCGTCAACCTGTTCGGCGTCCCGACCACGAAGGACGCCACGGGCTCGGGCGCGACCGACCCGGACGGCATCCTCAACGTGGCCATCCGCGTGGCGAAGGAAGAGGTCGGCGACGCGCTCGTCGTGCAGTCCGACCTGTGCCTCGACGAGTTCACCGACCACGGGCACTGCGGGGTCCTGGCGTCGGACGGCTCGGTCGACAACGACGCCACCCTGCTGCGCTACCGCGACATGGCGGTGGCCCAGGCCGAGGCCGGGGCAGAGCTCGTCTGCCTGAGCGGCATGATGGACGGCCAGATCGCCGCCGCGCGGGACGCCCTCGACGCCGCCGGGCACAGCGGCACCGCGCTGCTCGCCTACGCGGCGAAGTACGCGTCGGCGTTCTACGGGCCCTTCCGCGAGGCCGTGTCGTCCTCGCTCGTCGGTGACCGCCGGACGTACCAGATCGACGCCGCGAACGGTCGACAGGGGCTCCGCGAGGTCGCACTCGACGTCGACGAGGGTGCCGACATCGTCATGGTGAAGCCCGCGATGAGCTACCTCGACGTGCTCGCCGAGACCGCGGCGACCTCGCCGGTGCCGGTCTGGGCGTACCAGATCTCCGGCGAGTACGCGATGATCACCGGCGCCGCCCAGAACGGCTGGATCGACCGCGACGCCGCCGCGATGGAGTCGCTCGTCGGCATCAAGCGTGCCGGTGCCGACGCGATCCTGACCTACTTCGCCGTCGACATCGCGCGGAAGCTCAACGAGGAAGCGGGCCTCCGCACCTCGGGCACCACCGCCGCCGTCGCCGGCATCGCATCGACCGGGAAGGCCCCCGAATGACCACGAACGACCAGCTGTTCGGCCGCGCCAAGAACGCGATCCCCGGCGGCGTCAACTCCCCGGTCCGCGCGTACGGATCGGTCGGCGGCACCCCGCGCTTCCTGGTGTCGGCGAAGGGCGCGTACGTCACCGACGCCGAGGGCCGTGAGTACGTCGACCTCGTCGCCTCGTGGGGTCCCGCGATCCTCGGGCACGCCCACCCCGGCACCGTCGAGGCCGTGCAGCAGGCCGCCGCGCGCGGGCTGTCCTTCGGGGCGTCGACCCCGGGTGAGACCGAGCTCGCCGAACTCGTGAAGCAGCGGGTGTCGGTGGACGGCGACGGCCCCATCGAGAAGCTCCGCATGGTGTCGACCGGCACCGAGGCCACGATGACCGCCATCCGCCTGGCCCGTGGCTACACCGGCCGCAACCTGCTGGTGAAGTTCGCCGGGCACTACCACGGCCACTCCGACTCCCTGCTGGCCGAGGCCGGATCCGGTGTCGCGACGCTGGCCATGCCTGGTAGCGCGGGCATCACCGCCGAGACCGCCGCGCAGACCCTCGTGCTGCCGTACAACGACCTCGACGCCGTGCGCCGCGCCTTCGACGAGCACTCCGAGCGCATCGCCGCCGTGATCGTCGAGTCGGCCGCCGCGAACATGGGCGTGCTCGCGCCGGAGCGCGGGTTCAACCGGGCGCTGGCGCAGATCACGCAGTCGCACGGCGCGCTGCTCATCGTCGACGAGGTCCTGACCGGGTTCCGCGTCGGTGCGGCCGGCTGGTGGGGACTCGAGGCGTCGAAGGTCGTCCCCGACGGCGCCGGGTGGAAGCCCGACCTGATCACCTTCGGCAAGGTCATCGGCGGTGGCATGCCCCTCGCCGCGCTCGGCGGTCGGCGCGAGGTCATGGACTTCCTCGCCCCGCTCGGCCCGGTGTACCAGGCGGGCACGCTGTCCGGGAACCCGCTGGCCGTCGCCGCGGGCACCGCCACGCTCCGGGCCGCGACGCCCGAGGTGTACGCGCACCTGGACCGCACCGCATCGACGATCGCCACCGCGACGAGCGAGGCGCTGTCGGCCGAGGGCGTCGCCCACACGGTGCAGCACGCGGGCAACCTGTTCTCGTTCGCGTTCTCGGAGACCGCGCCGCGGAACTACGACGACGTGCGGGCGCAGGACGTGTTCCGCTACGCGCCGTTCTTCCACGCCATGCTCGACGCCGGCGTCACGTTGCCGCCGAGCGTGTTCGAGGCCTGGTTCGTCACGGCTGCGCACGACGACCGGGCGGTCGGACGGATCCTCGACGCCCTGCCCGCCGCCGCGAAGGCCGCAGCCGCCGCGACGGCCTGACGCCCGAGCCCTCCACGAGTGCCTGCCCGGCCCCCGAGGGGGTCGGGCAGTCGCGTGTCAGGAGCAGTCGGCCTTGGTGAAGGTGGTGTCGACCGTCTTCGACGAGCCCTCGAACGCGTAGGTGTACCGCATGTCCACGTCGTCGTCGAGCAGCTTCTTGGTGTCGTCGTTCGAGCACAGGTTCGGACCGACCGCGTCGCGGATGACGTCCTCGGTGATCGCGGCGGGGTCGACGTCGGACGACACCGTGTAGTCGTAGTGGATCGCGGCGCCCTCGGCCTCGATCGCGGTCCACGTGGTGACGGAGTCGACCTGCTTCGGCAGGTTGCTCTGGTCGCGGATCTGCTCGACGGCCTTCGACACGGTCTCCTCGGTGGAGTCGGCGAAGGCGGCGTTGAGCCCCTGCCGGACGAGGAACGCCACGACGACGGCGACGACGACACCGAGGAGCGAGACGAGGATGCGCCGGCCGCGTGCCTGCTTGGGCGGCGGGGCGTACGGCGCAGCGGCCGGTGCGGCCTGCGCGTACGGCGGCTGACCGGGCTGCGCCGTGGGCGACTGGGCGTACGGCGGCTGCCCCGGGGCCTGCTGCTGGGCGTACGGCTGCTGCCCGTGCGGCTGACCGTCGGGCTGCCCGGCTCCGGGCTGCCCGCCCTCGGGCTGCGGTCCGGATCCCGGGTAGGGCGGCGGCGTGTTCGTCATGGTTCCCCCTGGTGACGGTCCGCGGCGCGACACCGGGGTGCGGTGCCGGGGTCCCTCCCCGACACGGGCCGCAGACGCTGAACGGCCATTCAAGCACGGCTCAGGCGGCGCGGCGCGCTGCCCATCGGCCCTCGGATCGCAGGATCGCCAGCGGGAAGTCGAAGGCGTGCGAGACCGCCGACGACGTGATGACCTCGTCCGAGGTGCCCTGTGCCACGGCGGTGCCGTCGCGCAACAGCATCGCGTGCGACGTCGACGCCGGCAGGTCCTCCAGGTGGTGCGTCACCATGACGCTGCCCATGTCCGGGTGGCGGTGCCGCAGCGCGTCGACGGTCTCGAGCAGGTGTTCCCGTGCGGCGACGTCGAGGCCGGTGGCCGGCTCGTCGAGCAGCAGCAGCCGCGGCTCGGACATCAATGCCCGGGCGATGAGCGCGCGACCCCGCTCGCCCTGGGACAGCACCGGCCACCGGGCGTCCCGCCGGGCGGCGAGCCCGACGTCGGCGATGTGCTGCTCGGCCAGCGCGACCTGCTGGGCGGACGGCTCCCACCGCATCATCAGGTCGGTGGTGCCGGTCAGCCCGGTGAGCACCGTCTCGAGCACCGTGAGCGGCGAGAGCATCCGGTGGCGGGGGTCGACGTGTCCGATGTGTTCGCGGAGCTCGCGCACGTCGGTCCGCCCGAGCCGACGCCCGAGCAGCTCGACCGTGCCCGCGGTGGGGTGTCCCGTCGCACCGAGGACGGCGAGCAACGTCGACTTGCCGGCACCGTTCGGACCGAGCAGGGCCCAGTGCTCACCGCTGCGGACGGTCAGGTCGATGTCGTGCAGCAGGTCGCGGCCGGAACGCGTGACGCGCAGGCCGGTGGCGTGGATCAGGACGTCGGTCACCCGTCCATCCTGCCCGCAGGTCAGCTGCGGGCGGCGCGGACCGACTCGATGTGCTGCTCGAAGTTGCGGGTCAGCGCGCGACCGGCCTCGGCCGCCGTCTCGCCGTCGCGCTCCTCGAGGGCCTCGCGGAGGATCGAGAAGAACGCCTCGGAGCCGTACTCCTCGAACGCGGGCGTCGGGTTGAGCGTGAAGCGCACGCGTTCGATCGCACCCACGGCGGCGTTCTGCACGAGCGGGTTGCCGGAGTGCGCCACGGCGAACTCGATGATCTCGGTCACGGCACCGCTGAAGCCCAGGTCGCGCACCTTGCGCAGCCCGTCGGCGCGGTCGAGCAGCTTCTGCAGGTCACGGACGTCCTGGTCTTCGTACTCGGGGACGCCCCAGCGCAGGCTGAGCTCGAAGAAGCCGACCATCGCACGGGTCGCGGTCACCCAGTCGTCGAAGGTGGGGGTGGCGACGCGGGTGTACCGGTTCGCCTCCATCTCGACCAGTCCGATGTCGACGAGCTTGGCGATCGCCTCGCGGATGGGGGTGCGACTCACACGCAGCCACTGCACCAGCTCGTCGTCGTTCAGGCGCTCGCCGTGCTGCAGCGTGCCGTCCCGCAGAGCCGCGAGCATCTTGTCGTAGACGACATCGCGCAGGAGCTTCCGGGGAGAGCTCTCCACGGTGGACTTGGGGACCGGCATGTCATCTCCTCCGGGGGCGGTACGGACAGCCGAAATCCTAACGTGCCGATATGCAAACGTTTGCTATTCAACGCGCCACGGCGACGACCGTCCGACCGTGCACGCGCCCCGCGACGACCTCGGCGCCGACGGCGATGGCCTGCTCCGGGGTGACCGTCCGCGTCACGTCGGCCAGCAGACCCGCGTCGAGGTCCGTCGCCAGACGGTCCCACGCCCGCCGACGCAGGTCGGCCGGGGCGTCGACCGAGTCGATCCCGAGCAGGGACACCGACCGCAGGATGAACGGCAGCACGGTCGTCGGCAGCGCCGAGTCCTGCGCCAGCCCGCACGCGGTCACCGCTCCACCCCACCGGGTCGACGCCAGCACGTTCGCCAGGGTCGCCCCGCCGACGCTGTCCACCGCCCCGGCCCAGGTCGCCCGCTGCATCGGCTTGCCCGGGTCGGCCAGGGTGGCACGGTCGACGACGTCGGTGGCACCCAGACGCCGGAGCGAGGCCGTGTTCGACGTCCGGCCCGTCGACGCCGTCACCCGGTAGCCGCGGGCCGCCAGCAGGGCGGTCGCCACGGTCCCGACGCCACCGGAGGCGCCGGTCACGAGCACCGGACCGTCACCCGGTGCGACGAAGCGCTCGAGCGCCAGCACGCTGAGCATCGCGGTGAACCCCGCGGTGCCGATGGCGGCCGCGAACGAGTCGTCGATCGTCTCCGGCAGCACCACGAGCGGCGCGGTCGGCACCACCGCCTGCGTCGCCCAGCCGCCGTGCCGCGTCTCGCCGAGCCCGGCGCCGGTCAGCACGACCCGGTCACCGATCGCCACGTCGTGCACACCGGGGCCGAGCCCCGACACCGTCCCGACGACGTCGATGCCCGGCACGAGCGGGTCGATCCGGGCCACCCCGGGCGCACCGGCCAGCGCGAGGCCGTCCTTGTAGTTGACGCTCGAGTACGTCACGTCGACCAGGACCTCGCCCGCGGCGGGCTCGGGCAGGTCGACGTCGGTGACGGTGGGCGGGGCGGAACGGGACACGAGCACGGCGCGGGTCATGCGCCGGACGCTACCCCGTGCCTCCCGGACGGGTCGCGACCGCGCTGCGGACTCAGCCGAACATGATGGCGGCTTCGTCGAACCGGGCCTGCGGCACGGTCTTCAGCTCGCCGAGCGCCTCCTCGAAGGACACGTGCTCGATGTCGGTCCCGCGCAGCGCGACCATCCGGCCCCAGCGCTCCTCCACCACGGAGTCGATGGCGGCCAGGCCGAGACGGGTCGACAGCACCCGGTCGTACGCCGTCGGGGTGCCGCCGCGCTGGATGTGACCGAGCGTGGTGGCGCGCGTCTCGATGCCCGTCATCTCCTCGATGAGCGGCGCGAGGCGCTCGCCGATGCCGCCCAGGCGCGGACGCCCGAAGGCGTCCAGGCCGCGCTCGGTGTGCGCGGTGTCCTCGTGGTCGGGCACGAAGCCCTCGGCCACCACCACGAGCGGCGCACGGCCGCGGTCGTAGGCGGCACGCACCCACTTCGCGATCTGCTCCATGCTCGTCTTCTGCTCCGGGATGAGGATCGCGTGCGCACCGGCCGCCATGCCGGAGTGCAGGGCGATCCAGCCCACGTGCCGCCCCATCACCTCGGCCACCATGCAGCGCGAGTGCGACTCACCGGTGGTGCGCAGGCGGTCCATGGCCTCGGTCGCGATGGCGACGGCCGTGTCGAAGCCGAACGTGTAGTCCGTCGCACCCAGGTCGTTGTCGACCGTCTTCGGCACCCCCACGATCTTCAGTCCGGCGTCGGTCAGGCGCTTCGCGGCGGCCAGCGTGCCCTCGCCGCCGATCGCGACGATGGCGTCGATGCCGTGCTTCTCGAGCATCCGCTCGATGTTCTCGACCCCGCCGTTCGGGCCCTCGAACGGGTTCGTGCGACTGGTGCCGAGGATCGTGCCGCCCTGCTTCGCGATGCCCTGGATGTCCTTGCGCCCGAGTGGGACGATGTCGCCGTCGACGACCCCGCGCCAGCCGTCGCGGAACCCGACGAAGTCGTGTCCGTAGATCGCGATGCCCTTCAGGACGATCGCGCGGATGACCGCGTTGAGACCGGGGCAGTCGCCTCCGGAGGTCAGGATGCCGATGCGCATGGGTGCTCCGTCGTCGGTTTCGTGGGACACGCCCATCATGACTGACGGTGGTTGCGCATTACCATCCCGGTGTGTCCCTCGCTCCGCCCGTCTCCGCCTCCGGTCGCGTCGACGACGCGTCGCGCGTCGACACGGTGTACCGGCCTGGAGGCGCGGTGGACGTCGCGTCGACCCTGCGGCCCCTGCAGCGCGGCTCCGGCGACCCGGCCTACCAGGTGGTCGGCGGCGTCGTGTGGCTCGCGCTGCGCACGCCCCAGGGTCCCGCGTCCGTGGCGGTCCGTCGGACGGGCGACGCCGTCGCCGTCTCGGCGTGGGGTGACGGGGCGTCGTGGGCGGTGGCGCACGCTCCGGAACTGCTCGGCCGTGGTGACGACCAGGACGGGTTCGACGTCTCCGGGCACGCGTTCCTGGCGGCGGCGCGGCACCGGCAGCCCGGGCTCCGGCTGCTCCGCACGAACACCGTCGTCGCGATGCTCGTCCCGGCGATCATGGAGCAGAAGGTCACCTCGCGGCAGGCGTGGGGCGCGTGGCGGTACCTGCTGCGCCGCCACGGCACACCCGCTCCCGGTCCCGCCCCCGCGGGCATGATGGTCCCGCCGGACGCCGCGACGTGGGCGCGGATCCCGAGCTGGGAGTGGCACCGCGCCGGCCTGGAGCCCGGTCGTTCGGCCACCGTGATGCGCGCGGTCAAGCTCGCGCCGGCGCTCGAACGCACCCTGGCGCACGGCCGTGGCGGGGATGCCGTGTCGGCCGCACTGCAGTCGATTCCCGGGGTCGGTCGGTGGACCGCCGCCGAGACGGCCCAGCGTTCCCACGGCGACCCGGACTCGCCGAGCGTGGGGGACTTCCACGTGCCGGCACTGGTCGGGTGGGCGCTCACCGGGGCGCCGGTCGACGACGACGGCATGCTCGAGCTGCTCGAACCCTGGCGCGGGCACCGGGAGCGCGTCGTGCGGTTGATCGGTGGTTCGGGGTTCCGCAAGCCGGCGTTCGGCCCGCGCCTGACGATCCAGGACCACCGCGGGCACTGAGCGCTTCGCGGCGTTCGCGGTTCGCGTTCGTCCGCACCCTTCTGCGAGACGACACCCCTTCTGCGACACGACACCGCGTGATCGTGTGGTGTCGTGTCGCAGAAGGGGTGCACGAGCGGGCGGGTGTCGGGGGCGTCAGGGGTGCCGGGTGCCCTCGCCGGCCAGCACGGCGCGGTAGCCCTCGCGGAATGTCGGATACTGCGGCGTCCACCCGGTCGCCCGCAGCAGCGCGTTCGACAGGCGCTTGTCGCCCCCGGCCTGCCGCGCGTCACCGTCGCCCTTCGACGGCTCGGCGACGTGGAGTTCGTCGGCCAGGAACCGCAGCACGTCGTCCAGCCGGCTCGGCTCGTCGTCGGTGCCCAGGTAGAGCGGCGCCGGGTCCGGCAGGGCCGCCAGGTGCACGAGCGCGGCTGCGGCGTCGTCGCGGTGGATCCGGTTGGTGTGCGGTGACGTGCCGGGTGCCAGGCGCGCCGACCCCGAGCGGACCTGCTCGATGAGCCGCTCGCGACCGGGGCCGTACACACCCGACAGCCGGACGAGCACGGCGCCGGGAGCCCGCTCGCGCAGCAGGGCCTCGGCCTCGACCAGGACCTCGGCGGTCGGGGTCGCACCGTGCGCCGGGGTCGCCTCGGTGACCTCGCTGCCGTCGGCGACGTCGTAGACCGCGGTCGAGGACACGACGAGCAGTCGCGGGTCGGCGTCGGACGCGTCGATGCCGTCGAGCACGTTGCGCAGGCCGTCGACGTAGGTGGCGCGGTACTCGTCGACGTCGCGGCTGCCGGCGGCGAAGGCCACCACGACGACACTCGTGTCCGCGGGGATCTCCGGGACCTCGCGGCGCAGGTCGACGCTCCGGCCGGTGATCGGAGCGGGCACCAGCTCGGCCCGGCGGCGGAGGCCGATCACGCGGTGGCCCTGTCCGGTGAAGCGGAGACCGGCCTCGGCCCCGAGGTCGCCGCAGCCGGCGATGACGACGGTGGTGGAGTTCTGCACGCATCGACCCTGGCACGGTCGCTTGGTGGAACGCGGGGAGCCCGCCCGTCGCGCAGCACCGTTCGCTATCGTCGCGGCATGGGGCAGCGGGGGCGCACGAGGCAGCGGGTGGCGCGGGACGTGGCGATCGCCCTGCCGCCGGTCGTCGAGATCGGACTCTTCGTCGCGGGCATGATCGTCTCCGTCGATGCCGTGGGGGAGAGCGCCGAGTCGTGGGCGCCGTTGTCGTGGCCGCTGTACGCCGTCCTCGGGACGTTCCCGTTCGCGGTCGGTGCGTTCGTCGCAGCAGTGCGCCTCCGAGGGTTGGAGGCCAGGACACCGGCCATCTGCTTCGCTGCCCTGTCGGCGGCCGTGGGAGTCATCCCCTTCGCGGGGGTGCTGAGCATCCTCGTGCCGATCTGGTTCGGCAGCTAGTGTCCTCGACGCCACCGAGGTCGCCCGGGCCGTCGCCGATGCGGTGACGTCGGAGCGCTGACCGGACGGGTCTGTCCACCGCACGCAGCCCCCGCGTTCGCCAGCACCCGGATCATGCCGGAGACTGGTCCGGGCCGTTCACGAAGCAGCCCGCCCACCACCAGCAAGGAAGGCTCCGCATGCCCGAGCTCCCCGTCGTCTTCGAAGTCGGCTCGATGATCGCCCTGGTCGCGATCCTGCTCGCCGACCTGCTGATCGTGGCGCGCCGGCCGCACGTGCCGACGCTCCGCGAGTCCGGCACCTGGGTGGGGATCTACGTCGGCCTGGCGCTGGTCTTCGCGGTGCTGATGCTCGTGTTCGCCGGTGGTGACCCCGCCGGGGAGTTCCTGGCCGGTTGGCTGACCGAGTACAGCCTGAGCATCGACAACCTGTTCGTCTTCGTCATCATCATGGCGCGGTTCTCGGTGCCGAAGAAGATCCAGCAAGAGGTCCTCATGCTGGGGATCATCATCGCCCTGGTGCTCCGGGGCATCTTCATCCTCGTCGGCGCGCAGCTGATCGAGAACTTCTCGTGGATCTTCTACATCTTCGGGGCCTGGCTGATCTGGACCGCGATCCAGCAGCTGCGCGGCGAGGACGAGGGTGAGCAGCAGGACAGCGCCCTCGTGCGACTGCTGCGTCGCCGGGTGCGGATCACCGACGACTTCGACGGCATGAAGTTCCGCACCACCCAGGACGGCGTGCGCCACTTCACCCCGCTGCTCATCGTGCTCATCGCGATCGGCACGACCGACCTCCTCTTCGCGCTCGACTCGATCCCGGCGATCTTCGGCATCACCGAGAGCCCGTTCATCGTGTTCACCGCGAACGTCTTCGCCCTGATGGGGCTGCGGCAGCTGTACTTCCTGCTCGGCGGGCTGCTCGAGCGCCTGGTCTACCTGAAGTACGGGATCGCGGTGATCCTGGCCTTCATCGGCGTGAAGCTCGTGCTGCACGCCCTGCACGACAACGAGCTGCCGTTCCTGAACGGCGGCGAGCACATCGCGTGGGCACCGGAGATCAACACCTGGGTGTCGCTCGGCGTGATCGTGGCGGCGATGGCGGTGTCGACCCTGGCGAGCGTCATCCGGATGCGTGGCGAGACCCCGGCGACCGACGACGACGCGGTGGCGAGCGACCCGGATCGTGCCGACGCGGAACGCGCCCGCGCCACCGACTGAACCCGACCTGAACGATCTGGCTGGCTGCCTCGTCGTCTGGGTATGGCACTCCGCAAACGCACCAAGGTCATCATCGGGATCTCCGCCGGCGTCGTCGTCGTCGCGGCAGCAGCCGTCATCGCCGGCCCGGTCATCTACGCGAACACCGTCAACGGCCAGGCCGCCGCGGCCCCGTCGCTGTCGGCGTCCTCGTCCGGCTCCCTCGACGCGAAGGACGCCGACGGCACCTGGACCAGCACGGGCAGCTCGTACGCCGGGTACCGGGTGCACGAGGTCCTGCAGGGGAACGACGTGGACGTGGTCGGCCGCACGAAGGACGTCGAGGGCACCGCCGTCGTCGACGACGGCTCCCTGACGAAGGCGACCGTCACCGTGCAGGTCGCGAAGATCACCACCCCCGAGTCCGCCCGCGACGAGTACTTCCGCTCCACCGCGCTGCAGACGGACGAGTACCCGACGGCGACGTTCGAGCTGACGAAGCCCGTCGACGTCACGAAGGCGCTCGACGGCTCGACGCAGGACGTCACCCTGACCGGCACGATGGACCTGCACGGCGTCGAGCAGCCCGTCACGGCCGATGCACAGGTCGCGGTCGGCAAGGGCGGCACCGTCCAGGTCGCGGGCACCGTGCCGATCACCTTCGCCGACCACGGCGTGAAGGCTCCCTCGCTCGGCTTCGTCACCGTGGACGGGAAGGGCTCCGTCGAGTTCTCCCTCGACCTCGGGAAGTGACCGTGACGAGTCGTTCCGCCGACGAGCTGCTGGCGACGCTGTACCGCGAGCACGGGGACGCGCTCACCCGGTACGTCCGGCACCTGACGCGGGACGGCTCGACGGTCGAGGACGTCGTGCAGGAGACCATGGTCCGTGCCTGGCAGCGTCCGGCCGTGCTCGAGCGGGCACCCGACAGCGCGCGTGCGTGGCTCTTCACGGTTGCCCGCAACCTGGTCGTCGACGACGCCCGGTCAGCGCGCAGCCGCCGTGAGCACGGTTCGGAACACCAGGTCGACCGGGTCGAGCCGGACAGCACGGACGCCGTGCTCGACCGGATCGTGGTCGCCGACGCCCTCGCGTCCCTGACCCCGGACCACCGCCGCGTGGTGGTGGACGCCTACTGGCTCGGACACACCGTGCCCGAGATCGCACGACGACACGACATCCCCGAGGGCACCGCGAAGTCGCGGCTGCACTACGGGCTGCGAGCCCTCCGGCTCGCGCTGCAGGAACGAGGAGTGACCCGATGAGCGACGACCGGCACGACGAGTACGCGGAGTGGGATGCGGCGTACGTCCTGGGGTCGCTCCCGGCGGACGAGCGGCTGGCGTACGAGCGGCACCTCGAGACCTGCGACCGCTGTGCGGCCGCGGTCGCCGAGCTCGCCGGTCTGCCGGGCCTGCTCGGCAAGCTGCCGGCCGACCAGGCGATCGAGATCGCCGAACCGGACGGGAGGCCCGACACCCGTCCCGAGAGCGACCTCGCCTCCGTCGCACACCGCGTCCGCCACCGTCGCCGCCGTCGCCGGGTCTGGGTCGCCGCCACCGCGGGGCTCGCCGTGGTCGCTGCCGTCCTCGGCGGGCTCGCGGTCGGGGCCGCGGGGGAGCGCACGACGGTGCAGGCCGGTCCCGTCCCGACCGCGGCGGCCACCGCCGACCGCTACGACATGACCGGCGTGCCGGGGCTCGACGTCCGGCTCGCGGTCAGCGGCCAGCAGTGGGGCACCCGCTTCGACTGGGGGTGCTCGTACGGCGGCAAGGAGTGGTCTGCCGACGGGTCGGTCCTGTACGACCTCGTGGTCGTCCGGACGGACGGCACCACCGAGACCGTGGGGTCGTGGACCGCTGCGGGTGCTGACGCCCGGGGGCTGTCGGCCTCGACGGACATCCCGCGCGACGAGATCGCGAGCGTGCAGGTCCGGCTGCGGGGTGAGCGCGGCGCGCTCGCCGCCGTCACGCTCTAACCGGCGTCGGCCTCGTCCGACGCGTCGTCGGGGCCGATGGCGTCCTGGACGCGCGCGCTGACGGACCGCAGCGTCTCGGCGTCGGTCCCCACGGGCCTCCAGAACAGGTCCTCGAGCGCCCCGGTGTGCGCACGGATGCCGGCGAGCACCGCGCGCCGGCCGTCCGCGGTCATCACCACCCAGCTGCCGCGGCCGTCGGTCGGGCAGTCCGCGCGCTCGACCAGGCCACGCGAGACCATCCGGGTGACCTGGTGGCTGACGCGTGACTTCTCCCAGCCGATGCCGGCCGCGATGTCCCGCACCCGCAGACGGTGGTCGGGGTCGCGGTGCAGTCCGATCAGGATCTCGAACTCGGGGATGGAGATGCCGGCGCCGGCCTGGACGGCCTGGTCGAGCGCCCGGTCGAGCCGTCGCCAGACGTCGTGGTACGCGTCCCAGGTGGCCCAGTCGTGGCCACCGTTGCCCCTCGTCGACATGCCGACCAGCGTATCCACCGGCTCGCTGGTCGGACCGTGCCGTCGGTGGTTTCATCCGCTCGGATGAACCCTGGCCGACGCACGGCGCGCTCCGATGTGGCGTCGGACGTGCGGCATACGATCGGAGCATGCCGAGCGCCCGTCTGCAGGACACCACCGACGACGCCGTCGCGCTCGTGCGACGGTGGCTGGCGGCGTCTGCGGGGGCCAAGCCGGACCCCGGAGCGGCCCGCCTGACCGAGGCGCTGCGCGACGAACGCGGACTCGACTTCACGCGCGGCTTCATCGACAAGGTCATCCGTCCGGAAGACCCCCGGGTCGCCGCCCGCAACCTCGAACAGCTCAGCCGTGACGTCCCCGACTTCCTCGCCTGGTACCTGCGCGGCGCGGTGACGCTCGGCGGCGGGTTCGCCACCATGGCGCCCTGGGCCGTGATCCCCACCGCGCGTCGGATCCTGCGCCGGATGACCGAGCACCTGGTCATCGACGCCAGCACGGCCAAGCTCGGGCCGGCGCTCGCCAGGGTGCGCGGACCGGGCACCCGGCTGAACGTGGCCCTGCTCGGCGAGGCAGTGCTCGGCAGCGCCGAGAGCGACCGCCGGCTGCAGGGCACGATGGACCTGCTCGCGCGCGACGACGTCGACCACGTGTCGGTCAAGGTGAGCGCTGTCGTGCCGCAGCTGTCGTCGTGGGGGTTCGACCAGACGGTCGAGCGCGTCGTCGACCGGCTCGTCCCGCTGTACCGACTGGCGGCCGCTCCGCTGGCGTCGGGCCGTCCGGCCAAGTTCATCAACCTCGACGTCGAGGAGTACCGCGACCTCGACGTCACCCTCGCGGTGTTCCGCGCGCTGCTCGACCGCGACGAGTTCACCGACCTGCCCGCCGGGGTGGCGCTGCAGGCGTACCTGCCCGACGCCGCACCGGCCCTCGACGCGCTGACCGTGTGGGCGCAGGAACGCCGCTCGCGCGGTGGCGCGCCGATCACGGTGCGGCTCGTGAAGGGCGCGAACCTCGCCCTCGAGCACGTCGACGCGATCCTGCACGAGTGGCCCCTCGCGACGTGGGGGAGCAAGCGCGAGACCGACACCGCCTACCTGCGGATGCTCGACGCCGCGCTGACCCCGGATCGCACCGACGCCGTGCGCATCGGCGTCGCCGGCCACAACCTGTTCGACCTCGCCACCGCGTGGGTGCTCGCCCAGCGTCGCGGGGTGACCGACGCGGTCGACGTCGAGATGCTGCTCGGCATGGCGTCGACGCACGCCCAGGCGGTGCGCGCCGACGTCGGGCAGGTCCTGCTCTACACGCCGGTCGTGCAGCCCGACGAGTACGACTCCGCGATCGCGTACCTGGCGCGCCGGCTGCAGGAGAGCGCGAGCCCCGAGAACTTCGTCTCCGGCGCGTCCGAGATCGACCGCGACGCCAGCGTCTTCGAGCGCGAACGGGAGCGCTACCTGGCGTCCGTCGCAGCGCTCGACGAGCCCGTGCCGACCACGCACCGCACGCAGGACCGCCACCGCGCCCTCGGCGAACCCGTGCTGCGCGACGCGTTCCGGAACGCCCCGGACACCGACCCCACCGTCGCCGCCAACCGGGCATGGGCGCTCGACGTCCTGCGCCGGGTCCCGCG
Source organism: Curtobacterium oceanosedimentum (assembly GCF_020297365.1). Lineage (GTDB taxonomy): Bacteria > Actinomycetota > Actinomycetes > Actinomycetales > Microbacteriaceae > Curtobacterium. The sequence goes on along the minus strand of NZ_JAIXIG010000009.1, from coordinate 99,222 downwards.
CTCGAAGCTCGGCGCGCAGACGATCCGCGGGGCGCGGGTCACCGACCGCTCCACGCTCGAGCGCATCATGGCCCGCACCGCCCAGGCCGGCGTCAACTGGGGGCGGCAGGACCCGTCCGACCGTGCGGAGCTCCTCGACCTGATCGGGCACGAGCTCGAGACCCGTCGGGCCGACCTGATCGAGGTGATGGCCGCCGAGACCGGCACGACCTTCGCCGAGGCCGACACCGAGGTCACCGCGGCCGTCGACGCCGCCCACCACTACGCCGAGAGCGCCCGCCGCCTGGACGACGTCGACGGCGCGCAGTACGTCCCGCCGCGGCTCACCGTGGTCGTGCCGCCGTGGAACTCCCCCGTCGCGATCCCCGCCGGGGGCGTGCTGGCGGCGCTCGCCGCGGGCAGCGGCGTGGTGCTCAAGCCCGCGCCCCGTGCGGAACGGTCCGGTGCCGTGCTCGCCGACGTGCTCTGGGACGCCGGGGTGCCGCACTCGCTGCTGCGGCTCGTCGACATCGCCGAGGACGAACTCGGCCGCGACCTGATCGGCCACCCCGCGGTCGACCGCATCATCCTGACCGGGTCGTCGGACACGGCCCGGTCGTTCCGGTGGTGGCGGGCCGGGCTGCCGCTCACCGCCGCGACGAGCGGGAAGAACGCCATCGTGGTCACCCCGAGTACCGACGTCGACCTCGCGGTGCAGGACATCGTGCGGTCGGCCTTCGGGTACGCGGGGCAGAAGTGCTCGTCGGCGTCGCTCGTGGTGCTGGTCGGGTCCATCGGCGAGAGCGAGCGGTTCCGCCGTCAGCTCGTCGACGCCACGCGCACGCTCCGCGTCGCCTGGCCCGACGACCCCACGGCCCAGGTCGGCCCGCTCATCGACGAACCGCAGGGCACGGTGCGGCAGGGTCTGACCGAGCTCGGACCGGGGGAGTCCTGGCTGGTGCAGCCCGAGGCCCTCGACGACTCGGGGCGGCTCTGGTCACCGGGCATCCGCGACGGCGTGCGCCCCGGCAGTGACTTCCACCAGGCGGAGCACGCCGGACCGGTGCTCGGCATCATGCGCGCCGAGACCCTCGAGCAGGCCATCGCCCTGCAGAACAGCATCGACTCCGGACTGGCGGCGGGCATCCACTCGCTCGACGTCGACGAGGTCGCGGAGTGGCTCAGCCGCGTGCAGGCGGGCAACCTGTTCGTCAACCGCGCCACCACCGACGCCGTCGTGGGGCGCCAACCGTTCGGCGGGTGGAAGGGCTCCGCGGTCGGCACCGGCACCCAGGCCGGCGGCCCGATGTACGTCGCGACCCTCGGCCGGTGGCTCCCGGTGCCGCGCACGGTCCACAAGAGCATCCAGCTGCACGGCCTGCCCCCGCGCGTGACCGCGGTCATCGAGGCGGCACGCAGCGGCCTGTCCTTCGAGGAGTTCGACCGCGTCCGCGCCGGCGCGCTGAGCGACGTGCGGGCCCTCGAGACGCGCTACGGCCGGTCGCAGGACCTCGCCGGCCTCGTCGTGCAGCGGAACGTGCTGCGGCACCGCCCGCAGTCGGTCATCGTGCGCCAGGCCGAGGACGCCTCGACGGGTGACCTGGTGCGGACGCTCGTCGCCGCGACCGCTGCGCGTGCGCACGTCCTGCTCAGCACGGCCCGCCCGCTGCCCGGTCCGCTCACGCAACTGCTGGCGTCGAGCCGGTCCCCGCTCGACGTCGTCGACCACCTGGTGGAATCCGACCAGGAGTTCCACGCCCGCGCGTCGTCCGGCGCGGTGTTCCAGGCGAACTGGTCCGACGGCCAGGACGACCAGCCCGTCGACGCGCTGGAGGCCGTGCTGTCGCAGGGACAGGAGCGTCGGGGGCACACGGCGTTCGGAGGACCCGGCGCGCGCATCCGTCTGCTCGGTGGCGACCCGCTCGCGCTCGAGGAAGCCTTCGGGGCGAGCATCGACGTCGCGATCCACGACGCCCCCGTGGTCGAGGCCGGCCTGATCGAGATGCTGCCGTACCTGCGCGAGCAGTCGGTGTCGATCACCGCGCACCGGTTCGGTGACGTCGACCCGGACTTCGCCCAGCTGCGGGTCTGACCCCGCCCGAGCGTTCCGCGCGTCACGCTTCGTGAGCAGGAATGGTCGGGTACCCGCACGGCACCCGACCATTCCTGCTCACGAAGTCGCTCGGCGGTCAGTCCTCGCCGTCGCCTCCCTCTTCGGCCTCGACGCCGGTCTCGTCCATGCGGTCCCGCAGGTGGTCCGCCATCGCGCCGGCACCCTCGTCGCCGTGGTCGTGGTCGACCTGTTCGATCAGGCCCTGCAGCTTCTCGTGGTTCGTGGCTTCGGTGGCACCGTCCATGACGGGCTCGGTCTGCTCGTTGTCGCTCATGGTCCGGACGCTACGCCGACGAAGCTGCGGAAGCCGCGGAGCGGTAGTGCAGCTCGACTGCCCCGCCCGCGAACGGCGTCGTACCGACGAGCGCGAACACCGGGGTCGGGGCCGCCACCGGCAGCAGCGGTGCTCCGGCACCGAGCGCGACCGGCATCACGGTGACCCGCAGCTCGTCGAGGAGTCCCGCATGCTGGTACTGCGCCGCGAGCAGCCCGCCGCCGACGACCCACACGTCACGGTCACCGGCCGCATGCTCGAGGTCGGCCTGGTGGTCGCCGACCTCGCCGGAGACGAACCGCACGTCGGCGCCGTCCGGCACCGGCAGGGTCCTCGAGGTGAACACCCACGTCGGCACGTCCGGGTAGGCCCAGGTGTCGTCGTGGGTCAGCAACCACTCGTACGTGGTCGACCCCATCGCGATCGCACCGACGCCCGCGAAGAACCGGTCGTGGTGCTCCTGGAACGGCTCGAAGCCGAACTGCAGCAGCCAGCCGAGGTCGTCGTCGGGTGCGGCCACGAACCCGTCGAGCGACGAGGCGACCGAGTAGATCGTGCTCATGTCGGGGGACGCTACCGAGCACCCCCGACAGGATCAGCGCCGGCGCTGACCGCGACCGACCGCGGCGGCCTCGGCGACCGCCAGGACCGTCGCGATCCACAGCTGGTCGACGGCGAACCGACGGCGGTGGGGGTCGGCGACCGCGAGCGGCACCATGGTCACGCCGTGCAGCGCGTCGACGACGGCGCTCAGGGTGTGCGCGTTGCCGGTGCCGGAGCGCCTGACGAGCAGGGCCTGCGCCAGCTGCCGGACACCGAGCACGCCGTGCAGGACCGCCTGCTCCCGGCCGCGCAGGGCACGGCTCAGGTGCCACAGCCCGAGCCCGGCCCGACCGATCTCGACCAGCGACGGCGCTGCGAGCCCGGTTACCCGGCGGCTCATCGTCGTCGCCCGGCCACGAGCGCGACGGCGCCGGCGGCACCGAGCACCGCACCGATGATCCCGTTGCCGACCCGGCGGTGCTCGACCCACCACGTCTGCGGCGACCAGGCGTGCGCCGACTCGTCGAAGACCCCGTGCGCTCCGTGGTCGCCCGGCACCGGCTCGTACAGGTTGTCCCGCATCTCCAGGCCGTCCTTGTCGGGCGCCTGCTGCCCGGACACCAGGGTCTTCGCCGCGTACCAGTCGGCGAAGCGGCCGCTGATCCGGTTGCCCAGGATCGTGTACACCGTGGACTCACCGACCCACGTGCGGCTGCGCGGTCGTTCGGCGACGGCCGCGATGGACCGCGCCCCGACCTCGGGCTGGTAGATCGGTGCGACGGGCTGCGGGTGGTGCGGCAGCTTCGACTTCACCCACTGGAACTGGGGCGTGTTGAGCGCCGGCATGTCCACGCGGGAGACCCGGACCTTGCTGCCCTGCTCGCGGAGTTCGGAGACGACGGACTCGGTGAAGCCGACGATCGCGTGCTTCGCGCCGCAGTACGCGGCCTGCAGGGGGATGCCGCGGAACCCGAGCGCCGACCCGACCTGGATGACGTGGCCGCGGCCGCGCGGGACCATCCGCGACAGTGCGGCCCGGGTCCCGTTCACGAACCCCAGGTACGTGACGTGCAGCGCCCGTTCGAAGTCCTCCGGCGCGGTGTCGAGGAACTTGCCGAACACGCCGACCATGACGCCGTTCACCCACAGGTCGATCGGCCCGAGTTCCCGCTCGATCCGGTCGGCAGCGGCCTCGACGGCCTGACGGTCGGACACGTCGACGGCGACGGCCAGTCCCCGGCGTCCGGCGGCCTCGACCTCGGCGGCCGCGGCGTCGACGCCCTCCTGACCGCGGGCCAGGACGGCCACGTCCCACCCCCGTGCGGCGAGCTCCCGGACGGTCGCCCGTCCCAGTCCTGCGGATCCACCGGTCACCACTGCCACTCGCGTCATGGCTCCCTTGTACCTGCGACCGGTCGTGCACCACTCAGCCGCTGTCCCCCGGAGCGGCTGCGTCGAACCATGACGACGGCGACCGGACATCATGGCCAGGTGGAGACCCGACACCCCGAGACCGATGACCCCACCGACGAAGCACCGCCCGGTTGGGTGCTCAACGCGCCGAACCGGCCGCTCGAGGTCTGGACGTACCCGGTGCTGGCCGTGGTCTTCGCTGCCGCGTTCGCCGTCGTCGGTGTCGTCCTGGGGGGCGTGCTCGCCCTCGTCGTCGGAGTGTCGGGTGCGATCATCATCACCGTCGGCGCCGTCGCCGTGTTCGTCACCGGTCGGCATGCGTACGACGAACAGACGCGTGTGGCCTCGTGGCGGAGCCACGTGACCCGCGTGGTCGTCGCTGCGACGGCTGCTGTCGTCGTCGCGATCACCAGCTCGTTGGTCGGGTCACGACTCGGCCTGCTCGTCGGGGTGGGGGCCGCGGTGTGGCTGTACACGACCGCGCGCGCGGCGCCGCGGTTCGATCACCTCGTGGCCGCATGGGCTTCTGCGACCGTCGCGGTCGCGTGCGCGACCCTCGCCGTCGTCGGACTCACCGTCGAGAGCGTGCCGGAGTCCCTGCGTGCCGCCTGGATCGCCAGCGCCGTGTTCGCACTGTTCGCGACCCTGCTGGCCGTCGGTCAGTTCCGGATCGCCGCCCGCACACCACGCGGCCAGGAACCGCTCAGCGCCCCCGACCGAACCGCGTCGTGACCCCGGGCGAGGAGAGCACCGAGTCCGGCTCGAGCTCCGTCAGCCCGAAGGGCAGCCCAGCCGCCCCGACCAGGTCGTCCCGCAGCGACACCACCGACGCCCGGTGCAGCGGCCACGGCTCGTGCTCGTTCGGCCAGAACCGCGTCCGACCGGCGCGGTGCACGTGCATGCCCCACCGTGCAGTCAGGAACGTCTCGAGCGGCCCGGGCTCGTCGATCGCGTCGCCGACCCGCACGTCCACCATCGACCGCAGGTGCGTGCCGTGCCGTCGCATGGCGTACCCGATCCGTCCGTCACCGCTGCGCGACTCCGCGACCGCCCACCGGTAGGGCAGCCCGGTGGCGACACGCGCGCCGATGGTCGGCAGGAGCTTGCCGGCGTCGAGCGACAGGAACACGACGCCACGCTGCCCCTGCTCGTCGACGGTGTAGACGCGGACGTTCAGCTCGACGAAGTCGCCGATGCTGCCCGTCGAGAACGGCGGGAACCGCGTGTCCTCGAACCGGAACGCGATGAGCCCCACCCAGGTGGTCACCCCGTCGTCGGTCCCGTCGAGCGCCATCGTGTCGGGTCGCGTGCCGGCCGGCAGCAGCGGGGCCACCGCCGACACGTCGACGCGCCAGTGCACGAAGACGACGTCGAGCCAGTCCTGCGAGATCCAGGGGCGGCCGGTCAGGCCGGGGGCGACGGGTTGGAGGCCCGGAGCGCCGTCAGCGGGTCGGGTGTCGGTCACGGGGTGGTCGCCTCCGGGTCGGTGCTCACGACGGGCAGGTCGTCCCACCCGGCCTGCGGGGTCGCGCACGTGCCGCGGAACACGTACTGCGACGGTCGCTTCCGCTCGTTCGACACCCAGTCGATCGCGGGGCGCCGACGCTCGGGTGGCAGGTACCCGATCCGGTACACGGCCATCAGCTCGAGCTCCGGCGGGACCTCGAGCAGGGACTCGACCTCGGCCCACGCCTCCTCGATCTCCATCGGGAACGACACGAACTGGATCCCGAGGCCGAGCTCGGTGGTGGCGAGCCACACGTTCTCCATCGCCGCGCCCATGCTGAACACCGAGTAGAACGCGTTCCGCGCCTCCTTGCGGTACTCGTCACGGTCGAGCATCACGCCGAGCAGCATCGGCGACCCGGCCACGAGCTTCCGGTTCTCCTCACCCAGCGTCTGCGGCACCCGGAGCGCGTTCATGAGCACCTGCCCGCGCTTGGTGAACACCTGCTTCGTGAAGGGCCGGAGCGGTGCGGGCAGCTTGTCGAACAGCATGCCGTCGCGCCGGGCGTCCATTTCGGCCTGCGAGAACCGGAAGTACGGCTTGTACCGCTCGAAGAACGTCCCCTCGGCCATCGTGCTGGTCATCGACCGCCCACTGATCGCCGCGATCCGGTCGATCGTGTCGCGCTCCTCGATCACCACGAACCGCCACGGCTGGCTGTTCAACTGCGACGGGGCCCGGCCCGCGAGCTCCATCAGCAGTCGCTGGTGCTCCTCGGACACCGGGTCGGGCAGGAACGCACCGTTCGTCGTGCGTCGTCGTCGGATGGCCTCGAACAGCTCCACTGCGTCCTTCTCGTCTCGTCGTCAGGCACGGCGCCGGCTGAGCAGCGCCCCCAGGTAGGACGGGGCGGCGGCGACCGCGACGCTCCAGTGTGCTCTGGCGCGCGGGTCCGTGCGTGGAGCGACGGCCAGGGGCACGAGCGCCGGCAGCAGGAACAGGGCCGAGCGGTCCCGCGTCCAGACCGGCGTCGTCGCGGCGGCGCCGGTCAGGGTGGCCGTCACCACGAACAGGCCGTGGTGCACGACGCGGAGCTTCTTCGTGCGGATCAGCCGCACGGCCACCGCCGTGCCCCACAGGCAGTTCGCCACGTACGCGAGGGTCGCCGCGGTGACCAGACGCCGGGCTGCGCCCGATCGGACGGGAGGCCCCACGCGCCTCCAGGCTGTCTGCTCGCGTCCCACGAACGCGACGTTACGCCGTGTCGCGACTGACGAGCTTGGAGAGCACGATCGCAGACCGGGTGTGGTCCACCTGGGGTGCGAGGCGCACCTTGTCGAGCGCTTGCTCGAGCGCCGACAGGTCCTTCGAGCGCATGTGCACGACGGCGTCGGCGCTGCCGGTCACGGTGCCGGCGTCGATGACCTCGGGAACCGTGTCGAGCAGGGCGCGCAGCTCGCTGGGCGAGACGGTGCCGCGGCAGTAGAGCTCGACCCAGGCCTCGGTGCCGCGGTCCTCGACAGCGGGGTCGACCTTGATGGTGAAGCCCTGGATGACCCCGTCGCCGACCAGCCGGTCGACGCGGCGCTTCACGGCCGAGGCCGAGAGTCCGACCACCGACCCGATGTCGCCGTAGCCGGCGCGGGCGTTGTCCCGGAGCTGATCCAGGATGCGGTGGTCGAGCGTGTCCATGTACGACCATCGTACGCCGACTTCTTGCGAGTCCAGATGGTTCCGCGCACGAAACGTGCGTCACCCGAACGGGTGCCAAGCCGTGGGCAGCGGGGGACTGCACTCGTCGGACGGTTCGTGCCAGACTTTCCGTGGCGTCGACCTGGTCCGCTACGGCGAGTGAGCCTGCATCTCGCCGGAGCAACTTTCAGTGGTGGTTCCTGGCAGGCTCGGGCCCCGGTCCTCGGAGGACTGATGTCGAACACCGCACCCGCCACTCCCGCCGCTCCGGCCCGTGTCGCCACGAAGCGCACGATCCTGATGTGCAAGCCGGACTTCTACACGGTGAGCTACCGGATCAACCCGTGGATGCACCCGGAGGAGCCGACCGACACGTCGAAGGCCGTCGAGCAGTGGGAGTCGCTCGTCGCCGTCTACGAGCAGCTCGGCTTCGACATCTCGTACATCGACCCGATCGACGGGCTGCCCGACATGGTCTACGCGGCCAACGGCGGCTTCGTGCTCGACGGCATCGCGTACGGTGCGAAGTTCCAGTACCCGGAGCGCCAGCCCGAGGGTCCCGCCTACATGGACTGGTTCCGCGATGCCGGTCTGACGGTCGCCGAGCCGGAGCAGACCAACGAGGGCGAGGGTGACTTCCTGCTCATCGGCGACACCATCTTCGCCGGCACCGGCTTCCGGTCGGACAGCACCTCGCACGACGAGCTCGCCCGCATCTACGGCCGCGAGGTCGTCACGCTCAAGCTCATCAACCCGAGCTTCTACCACCTCGACACCGCCATCGCCGTGCTCGACCCCGAGCCCGCGGCGGACGGGACGTCGAACATCGCCTACCTGGAGAGCGCCTTCGACGAGCCGTCGCTGGCGATCCTGCGCGAGCGCTTCCCCGACGCGATCATCGCGACGGAGGAGGACGCCGCCATCCTCGGCTTGAACTCGTACTCCGACGGGTACAACGTCGTGATCGCCGCCCGGGCTGTTCGGTTTGCCGAGCAGCTGAAGGAGAAGGGGTACAACCCGATCGGCGTCGACCTGTCCGAGCTGCTGCTCGGCGGTGGCGGCGTGAAGTGCTGCACGCTCGACCTGCACCCGGTCGGCACCGGCACCTCGGTCGCGCGTTCCCTCGGGGTCAGCTGATGTCGGCGGCAGCATCGCTCGGGGTCAACACCGCGGCGGCGCTCGCCGTCGAGGACCGCGCCCTCGCGCACAACTACAGCCCGCTGCCCGTCGTCATCGCGTCGGGTGCCGGAGCGACCGTCACTGACGTCGACGGCAAGCAGTACCTGGACGGCCTCGCCGCGTACTCCGCCGTGAACTTCGGCCACGGCAACCCCCGGCTGCTCGATGCCGCGCGGGCCCAGCTCGAGCGGGTGACGCTCACGAGCCGCGCGTTCGTGAACGACCAGCTCGGGCCGTTCGCTGCGGCGTTGGCGGAGCTGACGGGGACCGAGATGGTCCTGCCGATGAACACCGGTGCCGAGGCCGTCGAGTCCGCGATCAAGGTGTCCCGCGCGTGGGGCTACCGCGTCAAGGGTGTGCCAGCCGACCGGGCCACGATCATCGTCGCGTCCGGGAACTTCCACGGCCGGACCACGACGATCATCTCGTTCTCCGACGATCCCGACGCCCGCGACGACTTCGGTCCGTACACGCCGGGCTTCCGCACGGTGCCGTACGGCGACGCCGCTGCCCTGCGCGAGGCGATGGACGAGACCGTCGTCGCCGTGCTGCTCGAGCCGATCCAGGGTGAGGGCGGCGTGGTCATCCCGCCGGAGTCGTACCTGCCGTCCGTCCGGGAGATCTGCGACGAGTTCGGCGCGCTGTTCGTCGCCGACGAGATCCAGTCCGGCCTCGGTCGCACGGGCCACACCCTGGCGGTGCAGCGCGTCGGCGTGCGCCCCGATCTCATCACGCTCGGCAAGGCCCTGGGCGGCGGGATCGTGCCGGTCTCCGCGGTGGTGGGCTCGCGCGAGGTCCTCGGTGTCCTGCGCCCCGGCGAGCACGGATCGACCTTCGGCGGGAACCCGCTCGCCGCAGCCGTCGGCGCCGAGGTCGTGGCGATGCTCGGTGAGGGCACGTTCCAGCAGCGGGCCCTCGAGGGCGAACCGCTGCTGCGCGGCCTGCTCGACGAGCTCGTCGGGCACGGGGTCGTGTCGCACCGCGTCGCCGGACTCTGGGCGGGGATCGACATCGACCCCGCGCTCGGCACCGGCAAGGCGATCGCGAAGGACCTCGCCGACCGCGGGCTCCTGGTGAAGGACACCCACGGGTCGACGATCCGCTTCGCACCGCCCCTCGTCGTCACCGACGACGAGATCCGCTTCGCGATCGCGACCCTGGGCGAGGTGCTCGCCGCGCGCGGGTAGCTCGCCGAGTGAGCAGAAGACGTCGGGTCATCGCAAGCGACCTGACGTCTTCTGCTCACTGAAGCGCCCGGCTCACACCGCCCAGCGCTCCGCCAGCTCGTCCATCAGCCCGTCGAGCCGCTCGTCCACGACCTGCTCCTCGGGGTGTGCCTCGTACCAGGCGATGACCTCGCGCACCCCGTGCCGGTACGGCGTGCGGGGCCGGTACCAGGGCACGAGCGACCGGACCTTGCTGTTGTCGAACACCGAGCTGTTCGCCTTGTCGCCGAGCAGTGCCGCACCCCACTCCGGGTCCACGGCGTTGATGGCGTCCGCCGGCACGTGCACGATCCGCAGGTCGTCGACCCCGGCCGCCGCCGCGATCTCCTGCGCGATGGCGTTCCACGTCGGCGCCTCGTCGCTCGTGATCGTGAACGGCTCGCCGATGGCCTCGGCCCGGTCGAGCAGCCCCGTGAACCCGACCGCGAAGTCGCGGCTGTGCGTGAGCGTCCACAGCGAGCTGCCGTCGCCCGTGATGATGATCGGCTTGCCGGCGCGCATCCGCGCGACCGCGGTCCACCCGCCGGTCAGCGGCAGCTTCGTCTCGTCGTAGGTGTGCGACGGCCGCACGATCGTCACCGGGAAGTCCTGCTCCCGGTAGGCCTGCATCAGCAGCTCCTCGCACGCGATCTTGTCGCGCGAGTACTGCCAGTACGGGTTCTTCAGCGGCGTCGACTCCGTGATCGGCAGGTGCGTCGCCGGCGTCTGGTACGCCGAGGCCGAGCTGATGAACACGTACTGCCGCGTTCGCCCGGCGAAGAAGTCGACGTCGGCCTGCACCTGGTCCGGCGTGAAGGCGATCCAGTTCACCACCACGTCGAACCGGCGGTCGCCCAGTGCGTCCGCCAGGGCGCTGCGGTCCGACACGTCGGCCTGGAGGCGCGTCACGCCCTCCGGGATCGGCCTGCCCCCGGTGGTCCCCCGGTTGAGCACGGTCACGTCGAACCCCTGCTCGACGGCTTCGCGGACACAGGCGGCGCTGATGACGCCGCTCCCGCCGATGAACAACACGTTCGCCCCGGTCATGGGTGCTCCCTCGCTCCTGGCTGCACTGCTCCGTGCCGCACTCCTACCGATCCTGCACCCCCACGTCGGGGCGGGCGCGGAGCACGACGTGCAGCGAGGTGGTCTCCGCGGCCCAGCTCGCCGCGTGCGGGATGATCCACCCGAGCAGCTCGACCGCGTAGTCGTGGTCCCGGCTGCTACCGTTGTCGGCGAAGACCCCGGAACGATCCCTGGCTCAGGCCACATCGCCGGGGTTTCGTCTTTCCCCACCACTCCTGAAACATCAGCGTACAGCGCCGCGCCACGTTGCCGAGTACGCGGCGGCGACGTCGGACTACCGTCACGGTTCGGGTCGCACCGACGCGTCCCACGACAGGAGTGACACGCACATGGAGTACCGCTACCTCGGCAACTCGGGCCTCAAGGTCTCCGAGATCACCTACGGCAACTGGCTCACCCACGCCTCCCAGGTCGAGAACGACGCGGCGATCGCCTGCGTCAAGGCCGCGCTGGAGGTCGGCATCTCGACGTTCGACACCGCCGACGTCTACGCCAACACCGGCGCCGAGACCGTCCTGGGCGAAGCGCTCAAGGGGGAGCGGCGCCAGTCCCTCGAGATCGCCACGAAGGTCTTCGGTCCGACGGGGCCGAAGGGCCACAACGACACAGGCCTGTCCCGCAAGCACATCCTCGAGTCGATCGACGGTTCGCTCGAGCGGCTGCAGACCGACTACGTCGACCTGTACCAGGCGCACCGCTACGACCACGAGACCCCCCTCGAAGAGACGATGCAGGCCTTCGCCGACATCGTGCGGCAGGGCAAGGTCCTGTACGTCGGCGTGAGCGAGTGGACGGCGGACCAGCTCCGTGCCGGCGCTGCGCTGGCGAAGGACCTCGGGTTCCAGCTCATCTCGAACCAGCCGCAGTACTCGGCGCTGTGGCGGGTCATCGAGGAAGAAGTGGTGCCGACCTCGAAGGAGCTCAGCATCTCGCAGATCGTCTGGTCGCCCATCGCCCAGGGCGTGCTGACCGGCAAGTACAAGCCGGGTCAGCCGCTGCCCGAGGGCTCGCGCGCCACGGACGAGAAGGGCGGCGCGGACATGATCAAGCGGTTCATGCGCGACGAGGTGCTGTCGTCGGTGCAGGAGCTCGAGCCGATCGCGAAGGAGCTCGACCTGTCGATGGCGCAGCTCGCCGTGGCCTGGGTGCTGCAGAACGAGAACGTCGCCTCGGCGATCATCGGGGCATCGCGACCGGAGCAGGTGCACGACAACGCCGGCGCTGCCGGGGTGCAGATCCCCGCCGAGCTGATGACCCGCATCGACGACGCCCTCGGTGCCGTGGTCGAGCGCGACCCGGCGAAGACGAACGACAGCAGCCCGAAGACCCGCGAGGCCTGAGTCCGACGGCGGCCTGGCGGACGCGAGCCGCGCCTCCAGGCCGTCAGCGACCCCGCGCGGACGCGAGCCGCACAACCGAAGTCACCCCGAACCGCACCTGCGCGTGGTTCCGGGTGACTTCGGTTGTGCGAACGACAGGCGTTCGACCGACGCTCGAGACACCCAGACAACCGAAAAGGCCCCCTGCCGAAGCAGGGGGCCTTCACCGGTGGCTGGACACGGCATCGATCCGTGGACCTTTCGATTTTCAGTCGAACGCTCTACCAACTGAGCTATCCAGCCGTGGCGACCCTGACGGGACTTGAACCCGCGACCTCCGCCGTGACAGGGCGGCACGCTAACCAGCTGCGCTACAGGGCCATGTTGTGTTGTGGGTACTGCATGTTGTGACTTGCTGTGGTGTTGTTCAGTACTACTTGCTTGCTCACTCAAGGAGTGACCCCAACGGGATTCGAACCCGTGCTGCCGCCGTGAAAGGGCGGTGTCCTAGGCCACTAAACGATAGGGCCGCAAGCAGTGCATCGCGCTACCGATGGACAAGCATACGGACGCCCTCCGGGTTTCACAAATCCGAGCCCGTCGAACGTGCATCCCCGGCGTGTCGCGCCCTCGCCGCCCGGCTGTCTACCGGGTCACGATGCCAGCATCGACGCCGGTCCCGCCCCTCGACCGAGGGGCTGTCGAGCCTGGGGCCGCTGTTGTTACTGTTGCGTGTGTTGACAGTGTTACGTGCGTGAGCCATGCCGCGCTGTTACGAAATCGAGACCCATGACGACCTCTCCGCAGTTCTCCCGCCCCGCCCGCAGCCGCCTCGTCGCCGCCGCGGTCGCCGTCGCGCTCACCGCCGGCACGCTCGCCGCGCTGTCGCCGACGTCGTCCGCCAGCGCGGTGGACTACCCGAGCTGGGACGAGGTGCAGCGGGCGAAGTCCTCGACGAGCGCCCAGCGGGACAAGGTGCACGAGATCGAGTCGCTCATCACCTCGCTCCGGTCCGAGGCGACCGCCAAGCGGAAGGCTGCGCAGGCGGCGGGCGAGGCGTACCAGGCGGCGCAGACGAAGTACGACGCCGCGACGCTGAAGCAGCACACATTCCAGTCGCAGGCGGACGAGGCCGAGCAGACCGCAGCGGAGTCCGAGGAACAGGCCGGGCAGCTCGCCGCACAGCTCGGTCGGGCCAGCGGGGACGACGTGACGACCGACATCCTCACGCACCCGTCCGACTCTGACGACCTGCTGTACGAGCTCGGCGCCATGTCGAAGCTCACCGAGCAGGCCGACGGCATCTACTCCCAGGCGTCGCAGGACCGCGGTGTCGCCCAGGGCCTGGCCGACAAGGCCGACCGTGCGAAGAAGGCCCTCGGTGACCTGGCCGACGCGGCGCAGTCGAAGATGCAACAGGCGCAGGGTGCCGCCGACGCGGCCCAGTCCGCCGTGGACGCCCAGAACGACAACGAGGCCCGGCTCGAGGCGCAGCTGACCGCCCTCACCTCGAAGCAGCGCGGCGTCGAGGCCGACTACCGCAAGGGCGTCGCCGCCGAGAAGGCCCGGCAGGCCCGCATCGCCGCGGCGGCAGCGAAGGCGGCCGCGAACGCCCCGACGACCAGCCAGGGCGGTGCCGGTGGCGGGTCGGCCAACGCGGCAGGGTGGGTCCGGCCGTCCGGCGGGTTCCAGACCAGCCCGTACGGCTACCGCGTCGACCCGTACACGCACTACACCGCGCTGCACGCCGGGGTCGACCTCGCGCCCGCCTGCAACGCCCCCATCTACGCGGCCCACGACGGCACCGTGACCTTCGCGGGCAACGGCGGCGGCTACGGCAACGAGGTCATCCTGGACAACGGCGGCGGCATCTCCACCGCCTACGGGCACGTGGTCGACGGTGGCATCCTCGTCACCGCCGGCCAGCACGTCACCGCGGGGCAGCAGATCGCCAAGATCGGCTCGACCGGCTGGTCCACCGGGTGTCACCTCCACTTCGAGACCCGGGTCAACGGTGCTGCCGTCGACCCGGTCCCCTTCATGGCAGCGCGGGGGATCTCGGTATGAGCACCAGCGCGTCCGAGAGGCACCGATCCACGTCATGACCACGTCCACACGCTCGCTCTCCTGCGGGATCGCCACCATCGCCGTGCTCGGCTTCGGCCTGTCCGTCGTCATCGCCGGCCCGGCCCAGGCGGCTCCGTCGACCCCGTCGTGGGACGACGTCAAGGCTGCGAAGTCCGACGCCGCCGACGCCCAGCAGACCGTCGACGAGCTGAGCGACCGACTCGGAGCGCTGCAGGACGCCGCGGACCAGGCGGGCATCGCGGAGCAGCAGGCCGGGCAGGCGTACGCGCTGGCCGCCTCGCAGCAGCAGGAGGCGAAGGACACCCTCGCCGACCTGACCGCGCAGTCGGAGCGGGCCGAGGGGCGCGCGGATGACTCCGCCGGGCAGGTGGCCGGCCTGGTCGTCGAGCTGTCGCGTACGGGCGGCGGCGACCTGTCCACGTCGATGCTCGTGGACTCGTCGGACTCCGGTGACCTGCTCTACCGGGTCGGCACGATGTCGCACCTGTCCGAGCGGTCGGCCAGGATCCTCGCCGAGGCCCGTGCCGACCAGAAGACGGTCGAGTCCCTGGCCGCCCAGCAGTCCGCGGCCGAGCGGGCCCTCGACGACGCCACCGAGGCGACCAAGACCGCCTTCGCCACCGCGAACGACGTCTCCGCCGATGCGCAGGCCAGGGTGCAGGAGGAGCAGGAGCAGCAGGACGAGGTCCTCCGCCAGCTCGCCTACCTCAAGGGCACGAGCGTCGCGACCGAGACGGCGTACTGGAACGCCCAGCAGGCGAAGGCTGCCGAGGCCGCCCTGGCCCGACAGTCGGGCCCGAGCACGACCGGCGGCGGCAGCGGGGGCAGCGGCGGCGGCGCGGGCAGCAGCGACGGTGCCGGCACCGGCGGTGCGGGAACCGGCAGCGGCACCGGCGGCACCGGCAACGGAGGCAGCAGCAGCGGCGGTGGGGACCGCGGCGGCTCCGACGACGCACCGGCCACCCCGTCACGACCCGACACTCCGGCCGCCCCGTCGCAGCCGAGCGCGCCGCGGCCCAGCGCCCCGCAGCCCAGCACGCCGAAGCCGAGCACCCCGAAGCCCAGCACGCCCAAGCCGGCCCCTGCCCCCGCTCCGGCCCCGAAGCCCGCCGTGCCGAGCAGCCCCTCGAAGGCCGCCGGCGCGATCTCCTACGCCCGCGGACAGCTCGGCAAGCCGTACGTCCTCGGCGGCGCCGGCCCGAACACGTGGGACTGCTCCGGCCTGGTGATGATGGCCTACGACTCGCAGGGCGTCTCGACCGGTGGGCACAACGTGGTCTGGCAGTACAACCACTTCAGCTCGATCGGCCGCCTCGTCCCGCTCTCGCAGCGCCAGCCCGGCGACATCCTGTTCTACTCGTCGAACGGAACCGCATCAGGCGGTTACCACGACTCGATCTACACCGGCAACGGGATGATGGTCGAGGCAGCGCGTCCGGGTGTCGGCGTGGTCGAGCGTGCCGTCTGGACCCCGAGCCAGCTCCTGCCCTACGTCGCCCGCCCGACCGGCGCCCTGTAGACGTCACACCCACGAACGAGAACGCGCCCCCGCGCGGTCATCGCGCCCCGAGGAGTCGGGGTGCAACGACCGCACGGGGGCGCGATCCACTGTCCGGACGGACGGACGGACGAACGAACGGACGAAGCGTCAGTGCGAGCCGGGCACGTACGCGGCCTGGCCGGCCTGCACGATGCGCTCGGCCTCGGCGGCGTCGCCCCAGCCCTCGGCCTTGACCCACTTGTTCGGCTCGAGGTCCTTGTAGCGCTCGAAGAAGTGCGCGATCTCGGCCTTGGTCTGCTCCGGCACGTCCGAGATGTCCTGGATGTGCGCCCAGCGCGGGTCCTTGGCGGGGACGACGAGGACCTTCTCGTCGTTGCCGGCCTCGTCGCTCATCTTGAAGACGCCGACCGGGCGGACCTTGACGCCGACGCCGGGGAACGTCGGGAACTCGAGCAGCAGCAGGGCGTCCACGGGGTCGCCGTCGTCGGCCAGGGTCTTCTCGAAGAAGCCGTAGTCGGTGGGGTAGACGAACGACGTGAACAGCACGCGGTCGAGGTACACGCGACCGGTCTCGTGGTCCACCTCGTACTTGTTGCGGCTGCCCTTGGGGATCTCGACGACGACGTCGTACGCGGCCATGTCTGCACTCCTGGTGTGTCGGTGGGTGTGTCGTGGGGCTGTCGGTGGTCCCGAGAGCGCGGCTAACGTTACCGGGTGAACTCTCCGCGCCCCCGGCTGGATCCCGCGGTCGCCGACACCCGCCGTGCGGTGCGCGACCTGCTCGCCGACGCCCGCGACCAGCGGCTCGTCGCGGACGGCGACCTGGTGCTGGTGGCCCTGAGTGGCGGGGCCGACTCGCTCGCGCTCGCCGCGGCCACCGCGTTCGAGGCCGGCAAGCAGGGACTGCGCGCCGGAGCGGTGGTCGTCGACCACGCGCTCCAGGCGGGCTCCGAGGCGGTCGCGAGCCGCGCCTCCCGGCAGGCGTCCGAGCTGGGACTCGACCCGGTGACGGTCCGCCGGGTCACGGTCGGCTCCGACGGCGGTCCGGAGGGCGCCGCCCGGGAGGCCCGGCACGCGGCGATCGCCGAGGTCGCGGCCGCCACCGGGTCGCCCCTGGTGCTGTTCGGGCACACGCTCGACGACCAGGCCGAGACGGTGCTGCTCGGCCTGCTGCGCGGCAGCGGCCCGGACAGCCTGTCCGGCATGCTCCCGCTCGCGCGGCGTGACGACGGTCCGGCCTACGGCCGGCCGCTGCTCGCCGTGCGTCGGCACACGACCCGGCAGGCGTGCGCGGCGGCGGGCCTCGCGCCGTGGCACGACCCGCAGAACGACGACCCGGCGTACGCGCGGGTGCGGGTGCGGAACACCCTGGTGCCCGTGCTCGAACGGGAGCTCGGTCCCGGGGTCCAGGAGGCCCTGGCCCGCACCGCCGACCAGCTGCGCGAGGACTCCGCGGCACTCGACCACTTCGCCGAGGAGCTCGCCGAGGACATCGCCGAGCACTCCGAGGCGGGCATCTCGCTGTCAGTGCGGGCGCTCGGGGCGAACCCGCCGGCGCTCCGCCAGCGGCTCGTCCGGCTGGCCGTCGCGAGCGAGTTCGGGGTGACGCTGACGCGTGTGCAGACGCTCGAGGTCTGCCGACTCGTCACCGACTGGCGGGGGCAGGGGCCGATCGACCTGCCGGGGGTCCGGGCATCGCGATCCGGTGACCGCCTGTCGTTCAGCGCCGGTTAGGCTGGACCGGTGGAACTCTCCGACGTCCAGGCAGACCTGTCCGAAGTCCTCTTCACCCCCGAGCAGATCGACGAGAAGCTCGCCGAGCTCGCGGCGGTCGTCGACGCCGACTACGCGGGGCGCGACCCGCTGCTCGTCGGCGTCCTGAAGGGCGCCGTCATGGTGATGGCGGACTTCTCGCGACACCTGAAGATGCAGGCGCGGATGGACTGGATGGCCGTGTCGTCCTACGGCTCCGGCACGAAGTCGTCCGGCGTGGTGCGCATCCTGAAGGACCTCGACACCGACCTGCACGGGCGCGACGTCCTCATCGTCGAGGACATCATCGACTCCGGCCTGACGCTGTCGTGGCTCAAGCAGAACCTGCAGTCCCGCGGTGCCGCGAGCGTCGAGATCGTCGCCCTGCTCCGCAAGCCCGAGGCCGCCAAGGTCGAGGTCGACGTGAAGTACGTCGGCTTCGACATCCCGGACGCCTTCGTGGTGGGGTACGGCCTGGACTACGACGAGCGCTACCGCAACCTGCGCGGCGTGGGCGTCCTCGCCCCGCACGTCTACTCCTGACGGGCCCCGACCAGCGCGTCCGCCGGCGCAGGCTGCGCTCGGCGGACTCGTGTCCGGCGGTGAGTTCGCCCGCAGAGGACACCCATTCTCGCCACAGAATCGCGGCCGTATGCTGATCAGCACGCAACTTCGGCAGAGAAAGGTGTCGGGCGATCGCGCCCGGATCACATGAACTTGAAGCGCATCTTCCGCGGCCCGTACCTCTACGTGTTGATCGCGCTGGCCGGCATCCTCATCGGCTGGAGCTTCCTCGCGCAGGCGAACACGCAAGAGATCGACACCCAGAAGGGCCTCGAGCTGCTGTCCGACGGCAAGGTGTCGTCCGTGGTGGTGAACTCCACCGAGCAGCGCGTCGACCTCACCCTGAAGGACGGCGGCAAGCAGGAGCAGTTCTACTACTCCACACCGCGTGGCGAAGAGGTCATCAACGCCGTCAACAGCGCCGACCTGCCGAAGGGCTACAACGATCACGTGTCGCAGGGCAACTGGTTCCTGTCGCTGCTCGGCATCCTGCTGCCGTTCCTGATCATCGGTGCCCTGTTCTGGTTCCTGCTGTCGAGCGCCCAGGGCGGCGGCTCGAAGGTCATGCAGTTCGGCAAGTCGAAGGCGAAGATCAACAACAAGGAGAACCCGCAGGTGTCGTTCGCCGACGTCGCGGGCTCCGACGAGGCGATCGAGGAACTCCACGAGATCAAGGAGTTCCTCAAGGAGCCGGCGAAGTTCCAGGCCGTCGGCGCGAAGATCCCGAAGGGCGTGCTGCTGTACGGCCCTCCCGGCACCGGCAAGACCCTGCTCGCCCGCGCCGTCGCCGGCGAGGCAGGCGTGCCGTTCTACTCGATCTCCGGTTCGGACTTCGTCGAGATGTTCGTCGGTGTCGGTGCGAGCCGCGTCCGCGACCTGTTCGAGCAGGCCAAGGCGAACTCGCCGGCCATCGTGTTCATCGACGAGATCGACGCGGTCGGTCGTCACCGTGGTGCCGGCATCGGCGGCGGCAACGACGAGCGTGAGCAGACGCTGAACCAGCTGCTCGTCGAGATGGACGGCTTCGACGGCAAGACGAACGTCATCCTCATCGCGGCGACGAACCGCCCCGACGTGCTCGACCCCGCGCTGCTGCGCCCGGGCCGCTTCGACCGCCAGATCGGCGTCGACGCCCCGAGCCTGGCCGGCCGCAAGCAGATCCTCGAGGTGCACGCGAAGGGCAAGCCGCTCGCCGCGAGCGTCGACCTCGAGCTGCTCGCCCGCAAGACGCCGGGCTTCACCGGCGCCGACCTGGCGAACGTCCTGAACGAGGCCGCGCTGCTGACCGCGCGGTCGAACGCGCAGCTCATCGACAACCGCGCCCTCGACGAGGCCGTCGACCGCGTCATGGCGGGCCCGCAGCGCCGGACCCGCGTGATGTCCGACCAGGAGCGCCTGATCACCGCGTACCACGAGGGCGGCCACGCCCTGGCGGCGGCGGCGATGCGGCACACCGACCCGGTGACGAAGATCACGATCCTGCCGCGCGGCCGTGCCCTCGGCTACACGATGGTCCTGCCCCTCGAGGACAAGTACTCGGTCACCCGCAACGAGCTGCTCGACCAGCTGACCTACGCCATGGGTGGTCGCGTCGCCGAGGAGATCGTGTTCCACGACCCGACCACCGGTGCCTCGAACGACATCGAGAAGGCCACGGGCACCGCGCGCAAGATGGTCACCGAGTACGGCATGAGCCGTGCCGTCGGGTCCGTCAAGCTCGGCTCCGGGTCGAGCGAGCCGTTCGTCGGTCGCGACATGAGCGGTGGGACCGGCCGGGACTACTCGGAGAACATCGCCGAGACCGTCGACGCCGAGACCCGTGCGTTGCTCGAGCAGGCGCACGACGAGGCCTACCAGGTGCTCAACGACAACCGCGACATCCTCGACCGCCTGGCCGGTGAGCTGCTCGAGAAGGAGACGCTCGACGCCCCGGAGCTCGTCGAGATCTTCAAGGACGTCCGCAAGCTGCCGGAGCGCCCGCAGTGGCTCTCCAGCGACAAGCGCCCGGTGAGCAACCTGCCCGCCATCGGTGTTCCCGGACAGGCTGCCTCGACGGCGGCGGAGACGTCGGACTCCGAGTCGGCCTCGAAGCCCCGCCGTCGTCCGTTCGGCAACCCCGGTATCGCCCCCGCGTAGGCCGGCATGACGGACCAGCCGACGCGACGAGAGCGCCGACTCGCCGAGGTGCGTCGCGCCCGAGCCGTCGCCGCCGAACCGCCGACGGTCGCGATCGACCTCCGTGCACCCCAGCCGGTGCCGGAGGTCGTGACCGGCCGTCGTCGGGACCGCGGTGGTCCGGCCGACGACCGCACCCGCGTGCTCGGCATCCTCAACGTCACCCCCGACTCGTTCAGCGACGGGGGGCTGCACCAGGCCTACGACGCCGCCGTGCAGCACGCGAGGGACCTGGTGGCCGCCGGTGCCGACCTCATCGACGTCGGTGGCGAGTCGACCCGCCCCGGGTCCGAGCGCGTCCCGGTCCCCGTCGAGCAGGAGCGGGTGCTGCCCGTCGTGCAGCAGCTCGTCGCCGAGGGGATCCCGGTCAGCGTCGACACCATGAACGCCGCCACCGCGGAGCGCGCCGTCGAGCTCGGCGCCGCGATCGTCAACGACGTCTCCGGCGGCCTCGCCGACCCGGACATGGCCCGGGTCGTGGCGTCCACCGGGGTCGGGTTCGTCGTCATGCACTGGCGCGGCCACAGCGACCGGATGTACCGCAACGCCGAGTACACCCACGCGGTCGAGGAGGTCCGGCGCGAGGTCGAACTCCGGGTCGCCGAGCTCATCGTGCTCGGCGTCCGGCAGGAGCAGGTCGTGATCGATCCGGGCCTCGGATTCGCCAAGCACGGTGTGCAGAACTGGGAGATCCTGGCCGGCTACGAGCGCTTCGCCTCGATCGGTCTGCCGGTGCTCGTCGCCGCCTCGCGCAAGCGCTTCCTCGACGGCGTCGGCAGCCCCGAGGGTGCCCCGCCGAAGGAGCGCGACCTCGCCACCGCCGCCATCAGCCTGCTCGCCGCCGAGCGCGGCGCGTGGGGCGTGCGCGTGCACGACCCGGCACCGACCCGTGCCGTGCTCGACGTCTGGGACGCCTGGAGGGCAGCTCGATCGTGAACGACACCATCCGCCTGACTGGGGTCCGAGCTCGTGGACACCACGGTGTGTTCGACCACGAGCGCACCGACGGCCAGGACTTCGTCGTCGACGTCGCCGTGGAGCTCGATGCCCGCGCGGCCTCGGGCTCCGACGACCTCGACGCCACCGTGCACTACGGCGTGCTCGCCGAGCAGGTCGTCGCCGAGATCGAGCGGGACCCCGTCGACCTGATCGAGACGCTCGCCGAGCGCATCGCCGCCGTCGTGCTGACCCACGGTGCGGCCCTGGCGACCGAGGTCACGGTGCACAAGCCGCAGGCGCCGATCACCGTGCCGTTCACCGACGTGTCGATCACGATCCGCCGCAGCCGTGCCGACGCGGTGCCGGACGGGGACGCCGCGTGACCCGCCGGGTCGTCGTCGCACTCGGCGCGAACCTCGGCGACCGGGGGAGCACCCTGCGCGCCGCCGCGGCCGCGATCGCCGCGCTGCCCGGTGTCGAGCCGGTGGCCTCGAGCCGCGAGGTCGAGTCCGTCGCCGTGACGCTCGACGGGCCCGACGCGTCGAAGCCCCGCTACCGGAACGCCGTCGTCATCGTGGACACCGAGCTGGAACCGCAGGCGTTCCTCGACGCGCTGCACGGCATCGAGGACGACCACGGCCGGACGCGCCAGGTCCGGTGGGGCGACCGCACCCTCGACCTCGACGTCGTCGCCGTCGACGCCGAACGGATCGACACGGACACCCTGACCGTCCCGCACCCCCGGGCAGCGGAGCGCGCGTTCGTGCTCGCGCCGTGGCTCGACGCCGACCCCGCGGCCGTGCTGCCCGGCGCCGGACCGGTGGCCGACCTGCTGACCGCAGTCGGGGACGACACCGAGCGCGTCGACGAGCCGCGCCTGTTCGACGAGCCGAGCCGGGCCTCCCGTCCGGCGGGGAGCACGACGACCGCATGAAGCCCACCCGCGCCTCCACGCTCATCAGCATCGCCGTCGTGACGGCGGTGGCGGGCTTCGCGCTCGACGCCGTCCTGGCGTCGCGCCCGGCACCCACGCTGATCCTGTCCGTCCCGCTCGGCGTGACGCTGGCGTTCATCGGTGTCGCCGTCGTGCTCATGGCCCGCCCGGTCCGCCGGCACGCCCGCGAGGGCGCAGGACGACAGCGGCCCGTCGACCCCCTGTACGCCACCCGGGTCGTGGTGCTCGCCAAGGCGTCGAGCATCTGCGGCACCCTGTTCGGCGGGTTCGCCCTCGGCCTCGTCGCGTACCTGCTGACCCGGTCGGTGACGCCTTCGCTAGGCTCGACCCTGCCGAACGTCATCGCCGTCGCGGGTGGGATCGTCCTGACGGTCTGCGCACTCGTGGCGGAGCGCATGTGCATCGCACCCCCGGGTGACGACGACGACCGCGACGACCCGCGGGGCGGCACGACCACGGTCCACTGACCGCACACCCAGGAGGCCCGCGATGCCGCGTGAACGACTCGACGAGCCGGGCCTCGGCCTCGGTGGGATCCACTGGCACCGGGTGTCCGCCAAGCTCGTCTGGACCGAGCTCGTCACCACGCTCCTCATCGGGGTCGTGATCACCGCCGGGTGCGTGCTCATCGGCGTCGCGAACGACGGCTTCGGTTCCCCCGCCGGCACGATCTGGATCGCCGTCGGGGTCGTCGTCGCCGTCGTCACCGCCGTGACGGCCGCGCTGACCCCGCGCCGGGTCCGCGCCATCGGGTACGCGTTGCGCGACGACGACCTGGTCGTGCGGCGCGGGCTGATGTGGCAGCGGTTCACGGCCGTCCCCTACGGGCGGATGCAGCTGGTCGACGTCGCCCGCGGCCCCCTGGACCGCGCGCTGGGGATGAGCGAGCTGAAGTTCGTGACCGCGGCGGCAGCCACCAACGTGCGCATCCCCGGCGTGCCCGCCGCCGACGCCGACGAGCTGCGCGATCGACTCGTCGAACTCGCCGAGTCCCGTCGCGCCGGGCTGTAGGGGTCGTCCGTGACCTTCCGACCCGGTACCCCGCCGCCCGCACCGCCCACCCGGGGCGACGCGGCCGCAGCAGCGCCCCTGACCGACGGCGAGTGGCACCGCCTGCACCCGCTCACCCCGCTGCTCAAGGGCGGGATCTTCCTCATCGTCATCCTCGGCTACGTGCTGAACAGCCTGCGTGACCAGCTCGTCGAGTTCTTCATCCCGGGCGAGCAGCAGGAGGACGGCGACCCCGTCCGGTACGTGTACGAGCACGGGGCGGTCGGCTGGGTCCTGCTCGGCATCGCGGTGTTCCTCGTCGTGCTGATCGGGCTGTTCTACCTGTCGTGGCGGATGCACGAGTTCCGGGTCACCGGCGAGATCGTCGAGGTGCGATCCGGCGTGCTGTTCCGGAACCACCGCAAGGCCCGGCTCGACCGCATCCAGGGCATCAACATCCAGCGGCCGCTCGTGCCCCGCGTGTTCGGCACCGCCAAGCTCGAGATCGCGCAGGCCGGCAACGACGCGAACGTCCAGCTCGCCTACCTCGGGGCCCGGGCCGCCGACGACCTGCGGCAGCGGATCCTGGTGCTGGCGTCCGGCGCGAAGGACGACGACGCCCACGACGGCCCGGCACGCCGCTCGAACGGTGCGCTGCAGGACCGCGTCGACGAGATGTTCTCGCCCGAGCTCGACCCGGCGGCCGTGCACGCCACCCGGATCGTCAAGGTGCGCCCCGGTCGACTCATCGCCTCGATGCTGCTGTCCGGCACGACGCTGTTCATCCTGCTGGTCGTCGCGG
This sequence comes from Curtobacterium oceanosedimentum, assembly GCF_020297365.1. Classification (GTDB taxonomy): domain Bacteria; phylum Actinomycetota; class Actinomycetes; order Actinomycetales; family Microbacteriaceae; genus Curtobacterium. Next base: position 75,206 of record NZ_JAIXIG010000009.1, on the reverse strand, counting down.
CGATGATCGTCAGCGTCGCGCTCACCGGCGAGTACGGGTTCCTGTTCGGGCTCTTCCCCGCCGTGATCGGCGCCGGTGGCTACTACATCCGCAAGTTCTCGCGCTCGCTGCGGTACACGATCGCCGAGACCCGCGACGGTATCCGGATCGGCTACGGCCTGGTCTCGACGTCGAACGAGACGCTGCCGCCGGGGCGCATCCACGCCGTCAGCGTCGCGCAGCCCCTGCTGTGGCGGCCGTTCGGCTGGTGGGACATCCGCATCAACCGCGCGACGAGCGCCACCGGTGCCGCGTCGAGCAACCAGCAGGTGTCGTCGATCATCCTGCCGGTCGGCACCGCCGCCGACGTCCGCGAGGTCCTCGACATCATCCTGCCCGGCCTGGTCGGCACCGTCGTCGCCGGTCCGGAGGCATCGCAGGAGGCCCTGCGCGAGGGCTCGGCCGAGGCCGTCAACGTCGTCGACGACAGCCTCACCACCTCGGGCGACCGCGGCGGCTTCGTGCACTCGCCCCGCCGTGCCGCCTGGCTGCGGCCGTTCGCCTTCCGGCGCAACGGGTACCGGTTCGTGCAGGGCGCGGTGCTGCTCCGGCTCGGGGCCGTGTGGCGGTCGCTGGTCATCGTGCCGCTGCCCCGGGTGCAGAGCGTCAAGGTGGAGCAGGGGCCGTTCGAGCGCGCCCTGCGGCTCGCGGCCGTGCACGTGCACACCGTCGCGGGGCCGGTCTCCGCGCGCGTGGGCGCGCTCGACGCGCGGGACGCACAGCGGCTGTGGGCCGAGACGGCGCACCGCGCGGTCGAGGCGGCTGCCGTCGACACGACCCACCGCTGGCGCGAACGGGAGGCCCGCCCCGCGGTCGCGACGCAGGCTGCGGATGAGCCCGTGCCCGGGTCCGGTGCCCCTGCCGGGCGGGGCGAGGACCGCGCGACCGGCGCCGTGCCTCCCGGTCCGGGGTGGGACGACGTCCCGCCCACGGGAGCCGCGCGGTGAGGGCGGGACGACTCGGGGTCGGCGTCGTCGGCGCCGGGCGGGTGGGTCCGGTCCTCGGCGCAGCGCTCGCCAACGCGGAACACGCCGTCGTCGGCGTCACCGCGGTGTCGGACGAGGGTCGCGACCGAGCCGAGGCGATGCTGCCCGGAGCACCCGTCCTCGCGACGCCGGACCTGGTCGAGCGGAGCGAACTCGTGCTGCTCGCCGTGCCGGACGACCAGCTCGCGTCCCTGGTGCAGGGCCTGGCCGACGCCGGCATCTGGCAGCCCGGGCAGCTCGTCGTGCACACCAGTCCGGACCACGGCGTCGGCATCCTCGCCCCCGCGATGGCTGCCGGTGCGATCCCGCTGGCGATCCACCCGGCCATGGCGTTCACCGGCACGAGCGTCGACCTGTCCCGACTCCGTGACGCCTACTGCGCGGTGACCGCTCCGGCGCCCGTGCTGCCGATCGCCCAGGCGCTCGTGGTCGAGATGGGGGCCGAGCCGTTCGTCGTCGCCGAGGGTGATCGACCCGCCTACGCCGACGCCGTGCGGGCAGCGGTGAGCTTCTCGACAGCGATCGTCGACCAGTCGGCGGGCACGCTCTCCGGGATCGGGGTGGAGCACCCCGGCCGGGTCCTCGGTGCGCTCGTGCGCTCGGCCGTCGACAACGCGCTGACGGCGGCCGACGGGCAGTCGACGCTGTAGGTCCGGGGCCGCCGTTCGGGTGCGGGTGTCGGGCGCGGGTAGCATTTCCCCCGACCCCCACGACCATCGGAGCCGCACCCGCATGACCGACGAGACCGTCACCCCCGACACCGCGATCGCCGACGCCACCCTGGCCGAGCAGGAGACCAGCGAGCAGCGACAGGTCCGGCTCGACAAGCGCGCGAAGCTCCTGGAGTCGGGTGTCGACGCGTACCCGGCCGAGCTGCCGATCACCACGACGATCCCGGCCGTGCGATCGCAGTACGAGCACCTGGAGACCGGCGAGGAGACGCAGGACGTCGTCGGGATCGCGGGTCGTGTCGTGTTCTCGCGCAACACCGGCAAGCTCTGCTTCGCGTCCCTGCAGTCGGGTGACGGCTCACGCATCCAGGCGATGGTGTCGCTGGCCGAGGTGGGCGACGAGTCGCTGGCCCGGTGGAAGGAGTTCGTCGACCTCGGCGACCACGTCTTCGTGCACGGCCGGGTGATCTCCTCGCGTCGTGGCGAGCTGAGCATCATGGTCGACGACTGGGCCATGGCGGCGAAGGCGATCCTGCCCCTGCCGAACCTGCACAACGAGCTGAACGAGGAGACCCGGGTCCGCCAGCGGTACCTCGACCTCATCGTGCGCGACGAGGCCCGTGCGACGGTCCGCGCCCGTGCCGCCGTGATGGCCTCGCTCCGGCAGACCTTCACGTCGCACGAGTACCTCGAGGTCGAGACGCCGATGCTGCAGACCCAGCACGGCGGCGCCTCGGCCCGTCCGTTCGTGACGCACTCGAACGCCTTCGACACCGAGTTGTTCCTGCGCATCGCGCCCGAGCTGTTCCTGAAGCGCGCCGTCGTCGGCGGCATCGACCGGGTGTTCGAGATCAACCGGAACTTCCGCAACGAGGGCGCCGACTCGTCGCACTCGCCCGAGTTCGCGATGGTCGAGGCCTACCAGGCGTACGGCAACTACGAGCAGATGGCCGACCTGACGCAGGAGCTCGTGCAGAACGCCACCCGCGCGGTCACCGGTGGAGCGCTCGAGGTCACCCTGCCCGACGGCACCACCTACGACCTGGGTGGCGAGTGGCCGCGCATCGACATGTACGGCTCCCTGTCCGAGGCCGCCGGGCGCGAGATCACCCCGGAGACCCCGCTGTCCGAGCTGCAGGCGCTCGCCGAGGCCGAGGGCGTCGAGGTCGCCCACGCGACCCACGGCAAGTACGTCGAGGAGCTCTGGGAGCACTTCGTCATCGACTCGCTCGACCGTCCGACCTTCGTCATGAACTTCCCGGTCGACACCTCGCCGCTCACCCGGCAGCACCGCACCCGTCCGGGCATCGTCGAGAAGTGGGACCTCTACATCCGCGGCTTCGAGCTGGCGACGGCGTACTCGGAGCTCGTCGACCCGGTGGTGCAGCGCGAGCGCTTCGTCGAGCAGGCGAAGCTCGCGGCCGGCGGTGACCCCGAGGCGATGCGCGTCGACGAGGAGTTCCTGCGGGCCCTCGAGCACGCGATGCCCCCGTCGGGCGGCATGGGCATGGGGATCGACCGGTTGCTCATGGCCATCACCGGCCTCGGGATCCGCGAGACGATCCTGTTCCCGCTCGTCAAGTAGGCGACGCTCCACCCGGGTAGGATGGCCGGGTGCCTGAAGGAGTCGTGAGCGGGATCGTCTTCGCCCTGACGCCGACCATCGTCGTCGGCCTCATCTTCTGGTTCGTGATGCGCGCGATCATGCGCGCCGACCGGACCGAGCGAGCGGCGTACGCCAAGGTCGAGGCCGAGGAGCGCGCCCGCTTCGAGCGTGAGCACGGGTTCCCGGCGCCCGCACCGACCTCCGCCGAGTAGCGCGGCACGTCACCCTCCGTTCACCCGGCGGTGTGAGGCTGGCGCACATGGCCGCCACCCCGCCGGACCGCGTCGGCGACGTTGATGCACCCGGCCTCGAGCCCGACGTCGACGCACCGGGCCTCGAGCCCGACGTCGACGTCGACGACGAGGACGCCTTCGGGCACCCGGTGCCCGGTGTGGTCCCGACCGACGACCGGCCCTGGCCGACCGGCGACGACGACGACCTCGACGGCTGACCCCGGACCTCGACGTCTGAACGCGGACCTCGACGTCTGGACGACGACTCCGACGTCCGAACGACGACCTCGACGCCTGCGCGCCGACGAGCCGTCACACGACGTTCACCTCGCCGTCGCGCCCCGGGATGACCATCGTCCGCATGGCAACCTCACATCCCTTCACCGGCCGCAGCCTCGTCGGTGACATCGAGAGCGAGTACGACGAGTTCGACCGCGACGCCGACCTCGAGGTCTCCAAGCGTCGGGACGGGTGGCTCGAACCCTCCTGGTGACCCCCACCCAGTCGCCGTTCGGGGTACGACGGCCGGATCCCACCGATCTGGTCCGACGTACCCCTTCTGCATGTCCGGATGACGCGGTACGCCGGGGTACAGCACCCGAAACACGGCGGCAACACCGTCGTAACCCCGGAAAAACGGCGATCCAGGGCCGGTCGGGCGTGATCCCGGGGGGCATGCGGGGGTGCGTGCTGTCCCCCATGGGGGACGGTTCTAGGCGTGAAGCACGGAGAAGGCTGGGAATCGATCCGGACGGTTTGTGGGGTACACCCCCGGACCGCTTTACTCGTCAACGCCCCCCACAGGGCGCACCACCCCGAAAGCCATCACCGCCGAACGCAGGGAGAGACACCATGACGATCGCAACGGCTGCCCCCAGCACCACCCGCCGCACCGCCACCAAGAAGGCTGCGGCATCGAAGACCGCGACCGCCGAGGCCGCGACCACCTCGCTCGACACCGAGGTCGAGGCGGACGAGCAGCTCGCCGGCGTCCGCGGTGCATCCGTCGACCAGGTCGGCGACTACCTGCGTCACATCGGTCGCCTCTCGCTCCTCACCGCCGAGGAAGAAGCGCAGATCGCCCGCCGCATCGAGGTCGGTCTCTTCGCCGAGGAGAAGCTGGCCACCGAGAAGGGCCTGGCGAAGACCCTGCAGCGTGAACTCCGCTGGCTCGTCCGCGACGGCGAGCGTGCCAAGGAGCGGATGATCACCTCGAACCTCCGTCTGGTCGTCAGTATCGCCAAGCGCTACTCGCAGCGCGGCCTGCCCTTCATGGACGTCATCCAGGAGGGCAACCTCGGTCTGGTCCGTGCGGTCGAGAAGTTCGACTTCACGCAGGGCTACAAGTTCTCGACCTACGCCACCTGGTGGATCCGCCAGGCGATCTCGCGCGGTCTCGCCGACAAGGCGCGCACGATCCGCATCCCGGTGCACACCGTCGAGCTCATCAACAAGATCTCGCGCACCGAGCGTGACCTGACCGTCGACCTCGGCCGCGCGCCGATGCCCGAGGAAGTGGCCGCCGAGCTGAGCATGAGCGTCGACGAGCTCGTCGACCTCAAGGGCCGTTCGCACGAGCCGGTCTCGATCCACACCGTCGTCGGCGACTCCGACGACAGCGAGCTCGGTGACTTCATCGAGGACGAGGACGCCGCGAGCCCGAACGAGCTCACCGAGACGACGCTCCTGCACCGCGACATCCGCTCCATCGTCGCCGAGCTGCCGAGCGACGAGGCCAACGTGATCCGCATGCGCTACGGCCTGGACGACGACAAGCCGATGACGCTCGACGAGATCTCGAAGATCGTGCACACGACCCGTCAGGCGGTCAGCCGTGTCGAGTCGCGTGCCAAGCTGCGCCTGTTCGCCAAGGCGGTCTCGCAGGACATGCAGCTCTACCTGACCGACTGAGGTCAGCGCACTTCCGCCGGTGCGGTTCCCGTGCCGGCGAGGGGAAACCGGGTCGTCCTGTGGGAAGGCGATCCGGTGGGGTGATGGGACGGCCCGCTCGAGCACTGCTCGGGCGGGCCATTCGCATCTGTGCCGCCGGCTCGACCCGTGACCTGCTCCCGCTCAGTCGTCGAGCTCCGGTCGCAGCTTCTGTCGCAGGTCGTTCGGGATGAGTTCGATGAGCTGGTCCGGACGGACCGGCAGGTCGAGCAGGCTCAGCTTGACCCGGCCCGTCCGCCCGTGTCGCTCGGCGTCGAGCCGGACGACACTGCCGGCGTCCTTCCGCAGGCGCATGTCGATCTGTGCGCCGGTGGCGACCTCACCGACCACGAGCCCGTCGACCTCGAGCGCGGCGCTCCTGGTGCCCTCGGCGATGTCGAAGCGGTAGCGCTCACGTGCGGCGAGCACGACGGACCGGTCGATACCGGCCATCGGCGCGACCGGGGTCACCACGGACCCGGAGAGCGCGGGGGAGAGCACCGGACCGCCGGCGGCGTAGTTGTACGCGGTCGACCCGGCGGGCGTCGCGGCCACGATGGCGTCGGCACGGTAGTACCCGTAGCCGAGCCCGCCGACGCTCAGGTCGGCCGAGACCTGCCCGGCACCGGGTCGCCGCACGATCGTCAGGTCGTTGAAGGCCAGGTAGTCCGTCCGCGCCCCACCCCAGGACAGCCGGGCCTCGAGCGCGTGGTGCGGCTCGAGCTGGTACTCGCCGGCGGACAACCGGTCGAGGGCGATCTCGAGCTCGGGTGGCTCGATCTCGACCAGGAACCCGACGTTGCCGTAGTTCACACCGAGCACGGGCACCGGCCGCCGCGCCACGAGCCGCATCGCGCCGAGCATCGTGCCGTCGCCGCCGAGTGCGACGACGAGGTCGACCCGGTCGGTGAAGTCGTCGTCGTCGACGACGTCCACGCCTCCGCCGATGCGCTGTGCATCAGCTCGTCTGGCGATGAGGGCGCCCTGGCCGGACGCGTTCCAGCGCTGCAGGGTCGTGATGGACTCCTGCACGTTCTTCGTGGGGTGGACGACGAGGCCGACGACGGGCTGCTCCATGCCCGGATCGTACCGAGCGGACCTCCGATGCAGGCTGTTCGTTCAAAAGGCATGAGATATTCTGCATACATGCAGACCGCTCACCTCTCCGTCGCCCTCCCCTCCGTCCGGCACGGCCGCGAGATCGTGCTGCTGGCCGACCTCGAGTCCCACGAGTCCGGCTTCGGGTTCGTCGACGCCGAGCACCTGCTGCTCGCCGCGGTGACCCTGTGCGCGGGCATGCCCCGCTTCCGTCCCGTGCTCGATGCGCACGGCGTCACCCCCGACGGCGTCCGCGCCGGCATCCGGGCCTTCGTCGGCGCCCACCGACCGTGTCCCGGCGAGCACGACCGTGTCGCCTGCACACCCGCGGCGGCACGGGTCCTCGCCCGGGCCGCGACGATCGCCGGTCCGCTCGAGCGCGTCCGCCCCGTCCACGTCGTGCTGGCCGTGCTCGACGGCGTCGACGATCCGTTCATGGGCTCCGCGCACGACGTCCTCGACGCCCTGGGCGTCGATCCGCGCCGTTTCCGGCGTGCCCTGCGTCGGGCGGCGCGACGCGCCTGAGTCGGGAGCGCAGGCGGGACGGGAGGCCCGTGGCGGACGCCGCCACGGGCCTCCCGACCGTCCTGCCGTTCGCCCACCGCGCACAACGCGCACCGTGGTCACGCCCAGGGCGAACAGGGGCGGCCTCCGGAGGGAGCGCTGGTTACTCTCGAAGGACGTGACCGGACTCACACGATTCCGGTGCAGCTGTCGGCTCCGGACGAAGGGGCCAAGGGAGAGCACATGTTCGAGAGATTCACCGACCGGGCCCGTCGTGTTGTCGTCCTCGCTCAAGAAGAAGCGAAGATGCTCAACCACAACTACATCGGCACCGAGCACATCCTCCTCGGCCTCATCCACGAGGGCGAGGGCGTCGCCGCCAAGGCGCTGGAGTCGCTGGGCATCTCGCTCGACGCCGTCCGCGAGCAGGTCCAGGACATCATCGGGCAGGGCCAGCAGCAGCCGACCGGGCACATCCCGTTCACGCCGCGCGCCAAGAAGGTGCTCGAGCTGTCCCTGCGCGAGGCGCTGCAGCTCGGCCACAACTACATCGGCACCGAGCACATCCTGCTCGGCCTGATCCGCGAGGGCGAGGGTGTCGCAGCCCAGGTGCTCGTGAAGCTCGGCGCCGACCTCAACCGGGTCCGCCAGCAGGTCATCCAGCTCCTGTCCGGCTACCAGGGCAAGGAAGCCGTCGCCGTCGGTGGCGAGCAGCAGCAGAACGCCCAGCAGGGTTCGCAGGTCCTCGACCAGTTCGGTCGGAACCTCACCCAGGCCGCGCGCGACGCCAAGCTCGACCCGGTGATCGGCCGCGAGAAGGAGATGGAGCGGGTCATGCAGATCCTCTCCCGCCGCTCCAAGAACAACCCCGTCCTGATCGGTGAGCCCGGCGTCGGCAAGACCGCCGTCGTCGAGGGCCTCGCCCAGGCGATCGTCAAGGGCGACGTGCCCGAGACGCTCAAGGACAAGCAGCTCTACTCGCTCGACCTCGGCTCGCTCATCGCCGGGTCCCGCTACCGCGGTGACTTCGAGGAGCGCCTCAAGAAGGTCACGAAGGAGATCCGCACCCGCGGCGACATCATCGTCTTCATCGACGAGATCCACACCCTCGTGGGTGCCGGTGCCGCCGAGGGGGCGATCGATGCCGCGTCGATCCTCAAGCCGCTCCTGGCCCGCGGTGAGCTCCAGACCATCGGTGCCACCACGCTCGACGAGTACCGCAAGCACTTCGAGAAGGACGCCGCACTCGAGCGTCGCTTCCAGCCGGTGCAGGTCAACGAGCCGTCGCTGCCGCACGCGATCAACATCCTCAAGGGTCTGCGCGACAAGTACGAGGCGTTCCACAAGGTGTCCATCACCGACGGCGCGATCGTCGCCGCGGCGAACCTGGCGGACCGCTACGTGCAGGACCGCTTCCTGCCGGACAAGGCCATCGACCTGATCGACGAGGCCGGCGCTCGCCTGCGGCTGTCGATCCTGTCGGCGCCTCCGGAGCTCCGCGAGTTCGACGAGAAGATCTCGACGGTCCGCGGGTCGAAGGAAGCCGCCATCGAGGAGCAGGACTTCGAGAAGGCCGCGAGCCTGCGCGACGAGGAGAAGAAGCTCCTCGGCGAGCGGCTCCGCCTCGAGAAGCAGTGGCGTGCGGGTGACGTCGCCGCGTCCGGCACCGTCGACGAGGGCATCATCGCCGAGGTCCTGGCGCAGGCCACGGGCATCCCCGTGTTCAAGCTCACCGAGGAGGAGACCTCGCGTCTCGTCTTCATGGAGAAGGCCCTGCACGAGCGCGTCATCGGTCAGGAAGAGGCCATCTCGGCCCTGTCCAAGACCATCCGCCGCACCCGTGCCGGTCTGAAGGACCCGAACCGTCCCTCCGGCTCGTTCATCTTCGCCGGCCCCACGGGCGTCGGGAAGACCGAGCTCGCCAAGGCGCTCGCCGAGTTCCTGTTCGACGACGAAGGCGCGCTGATCTCCCTCGACATGTCGGAGTTCGGTGAGAAGCACACCGTGTCCCGCCTGTTCGGTGCCCCTCCCGGGTTCGTCGGGTTCGAGGAGGGCGGGCAGCTCACCGAGAAGGTGCGCCGCAAGCCGTTCTCCGTGGTGCTGTTCGACGAGATCGAGAAGGCCCACCCGGACATCTTCAACTCGCTGCTGCAGGTGCTCGAGGAAGGCCGTCTCACCGACGGTCAGGGCCGCGTGGTCGACTTCAAGAACACCGTCATCATCATGACCACGAACCTCGGTTCGCAGGGCATCGCCGGTGGTCCGGTGGGCTTCCAGGTCGAGGGCGACTCGGCCGTCGGCTACGACCGCATGCGCGGCAAGGTGAACGAGGAGCTGAAGAAGCACTTCAAGCCCGAGTTCCTGAACCGCGTCGACGACACGATCGTGTTCCCGCAGCTGTCGCAGCCCGAGCTGCTGCAGATCGTGGACCTGTTCGTGAAGCGTCTGGCCGACCGCCTGCTCGACCGCGACATGACCGTCGAGCTCACGCTCGCCGCCAAGGAGCAGCTCATCAAGGTCGGGTTCGACCCGTCTCTGGGTGCTCGCCCCCTGCGCCGCGCCATGCAGCACGAGGTCGAGGACCAGCTGTCCGAGCACATCCTGCAGGGTGAGCTCAACGCGGGCGACCACGTGAAGGTCGACTTCGTCGACGGTGCGTTCCGCTTCGAGACCGGCCGTCAGCCGGGTCGCGAAGGGGTCCTCGCCGGCGCAGCCGCCGTCGAGTCCGCTCCGGACGCGCCCCAGGGTGAGATCGAGTCCTAGGACCTGACACGCCACGGACGGGAGGCTCGGTGCCAGCTGGCACCGGGCCTCCCGTCCGTTCTCGGGTCGCGTACAGATCCCGCCTCGCCGATCTGCGCGTTCCCGCGTCCATCGGCCCCCGTCCGGGGGTACTGTGATGATCACGCGCGAGACGTTCCCCCCAACTCCTCGCGCGTCGCGCTCGATCGGTTCCCCCCAACGGATCGAGACGCAGTCGGCCCCGGTCTGTTCGCAGACCGGGGCCGTTGCACGTCGTGGGGCGGTGCGCGCCTAGGAGCCGGACGGCAGCCCGGCGGCGAAGTCGCGGATGGCAGTGTCCCAGCGCTCCGGGTCCTCGTTCCACTCGAGCGTGTGCGGGGCCGTGCGGAACACGACCGTGGCGGCGTGCTGTCGCTCGGCGACGGCGGCGACGTCGTCCGCCGCGACCAGGACGTCCGCCTCGGAGTGCACGAGCAGCGTCGGCGTCGCCGAGCTCTGCCAGGTGGCCGTGGCGAGGGGCTGCGCGGCGCCGGCGAGGCGGGAGAGCACCGGGGTGGTCGTGATCCGCGCGGCGACCGTACCGACGAATGCGGGCAGGTGTGCAGCCCGGACCGCGCCCCGCAGCGCCGAGGCGACGTCGAGCAGGGGCGAGATCCCGACGAGTCCGTCGACCGGCACACGGGCGGCCGCGATCGAGCAGGCGAGGGCGCCGGCCGACCAGCCCTGCAGCACGACGCGCTGGGCGCCCCGGGCTCGGGCGGCACGGACCGCTGCGACGACCCGGTCGGCGGCCTGCGGGTCGAGGGAGCGGAGCGGCAGGTCGGTGGTGTCGACGATCTCGGACGTCGCGCCGAGGGACCGCCAGACCCCGATGCCGCGGAGCACCTGGCGCGGCCCGAGGGACTGTCCGTGCACGTGCACCACGTGCGTCGTGGCGGGCTCGGGCTCGACGTCGGGCACCTCGGTCGGCTCGTCGTACCGCAGGGCGTCCCAGGTCCACTCGCCGGCCGCCACCGGGCCGGTGACGCTGCGGCGCACGGTCTCGGCGTTCGTGTCGAGGATCGCGCCGACCTGCGCCCGGGTACCGTCGCGCTGCAGGTCGTAGGTGCCCGGCAGCCGGGTGTCGCGGGTGGCGGTCAGTTCGACCTGTGTGTCCGTGGCGCTGCGGACCGTGGCCGTCGCGGTGTACGGAGTGGGGAAGAGCAGCCGTCGGGCGACGAAGGCGCCGAGCCCGAGCGTGCCGACCGCCCCTGCTGCGGTGCCGAGTGCGGTGATGCGTCCACCGGTCATGAGATCTCCTTGAGTCGTGCCGTGGTCAGCGTCGCGTCGGCCGGGACGTCCTGCCCGGCCTCGCGCGCCCGGTCCTCGATCTCGACGGACAGCCGGTGCAGCCGGCTCCGCCACTGGCGACGCTGCCAGACGATCGTGAAGTAGAGCCCGGTGTTGCCCGATGCCGCTTCGAGCCGCCGGAGTTCCGGTTCGAGGCGTCGGAAGCGCCGCCGGGCGTCCCCCCAATCGCGGAACTCGCGTGCCGCGTCGGGCAGGACCCCACCGGCCGCCCCGACGGCGAGCAGCACCATCGAGGTCAGGAACACCGGTGCGTAGATCGTGGACAGGACCGCGACCGCGGGCTCGATCCCGGCGACGTGCACGGCGTCGAGGGCGATGGCGATCGCCGCGAGCAGCACGAGCCCCGCCGCGCCGACGACGAACAGCCAGTACATCCGGCCGAGGCCGTCTCCGCTGCGGAACGAGCGCAGCACCGCCACGGCGGACCGGGCGATCACGATGGCGATGTACGTCATCTCGACCGCCGAGTACAACGCGGTCGGCAGCTGGTCGCCGTACACGACCATGAACTGCGCCGTGGGCGTCGGAGCGTCGATCATGGTGAACAGCACGACGAGCGCGACGAGCACGGCCAGACAGCCCGCGATCCGACCGGGGCGCACGAGCTTGGCCGACCGTGCGGCGGCCTCGACCGACTGCGCCAACGCGAACATCCCGCACACCATCAGGCAGCGGCCGATCAGGTCGGCGATGTTCGGTACCGAGGTCACTCCGGCCAGGAACGACGTGATCTCGGGCTGGTTGATGGTCAGGCCGACGGCGACGAAGCCGCAGCACGCCATGAGCCAGCCGACGCTCGCCGACTGGGTGCGCACGAGCACCAGCCGGACGACGAGCACCGTCAGGACGACCCACACCGGGATCGAGCCCCAGATGTGCAGCGTCACCGGAAGATCCCGGGACGGCCGTCGGGGTCGAGCAGGCCGATCCGGAGCGCGAGCTGGTCGGCGACCAGCTCGACTGCCTGTTCGTGCGGGGTGTCGAGCGACCGGGTGAAGGCCGTCCGACCGCTGAGCAGTCCCGTGTACGCCTGGTGGTCGCAGCCGCTGTCGTCCATGAACACGTGCGCGAGCTCGTGCAGCACGCAGGCCACGCGCGAGCGTTCGGACAGTCCGGGTCGGGTCTCGAGCAGGGCGTGGTCGGTACGCTGGATGAGCCGCGCGGACAGGTCGCCCGGCAACTCCGTGGTCTGCACCCGGATCGGTTTCCCGAGTGCCTGCTCCGCACGGATGGTCAGCTCCGGCAGGGTCAGCCGGCGGGGGAGGCCCAGCCGCTGCACCCGTCGACGGGCCTCGGACTGCCGGCGGCGTGCGCCGAACCGGTCGCGACACACGTTCACGACGCGCCGCCGGACTCGTCGAGCCGCCGCAGGTGCTCGGTGAAGTCGCGGATCTCGTCGGCCGAGGCGAACTCGCCGAGCCGTCGGGTCGCGAACGCGACGACCTCGCGCTTGCGGAGTTCGAGGACGAGCTCGAGCTGGGCCTGCACCCGTTCCGGCACGTCGGTGTTGCCAGCCGCGTCGGTCAGGTACTCGGCCGGCACCCCGAAGTACGACGCCAGGGCCGCGAGGAGCCGCTGGTCGCGCACCGCCGGACCGTTGCCGCCGAGCATGTACCCCCAGCGCGGCCGGCTCATCGAGGCACCCTGCGCCTCGATCTCCGCGACGATCTCCTTGTACGGGGGACGCTGTCCGGAGTTCGCCTCGACGACGTCCATCAGGAGCTGCAGTTTGCGCGACAGTTCCCGGCGGTGTGCGTCGTCATCGGTGTACTCGATCACGTGACCCCTCTCGCATCTGTCTCAGACATGGTAAAACTGAACCAGCGCGACCGCCGGTGTCACCACTCTGCCAGGCTCGCGCTCGGGCGTCAGGTCGGCATTTCAGTGGGGGGATGCCGAAGGGGGCACGACGGACGGGAGGCGCGGTGCCAGCTGGCACCGCGCCTCCCGTCCGGCGCGTGGTGTGGACTAGGCCTGCACGTCGCCGCGCCAACCCGGCTGGGTCGGTGCGTTCTCGACGCGCTCCTTGTAGTTCTGCAGGTCCTTCTTGACGGCGTGGCCGCCGACGCCGACGGCGGAGCCGAGCTTCTCGAGGATGCCGGAGGGCTCCCAGTCGATCTGCGCGGTCACGCGCGTCTCGGTGTCCGACAGCTTGTGGAAGGTGACGACACCGGCGTGGTCGGTCTCGCCGTCCTTGACGGTCCACGCGACGCGCTCGTCGGGATGCTGCTCGGTGATCACGGCACGGAACTCGCGCACCTGGCCGGCGACCTTGACGGTCCAGTCGGTGGTCGTGTCGTCCACCTGGACGATCTTCTCGACCTCGTCGAGGAAGTGCGGGAACTCCTCGAAACGGGTCCACTGGTCGTAGGCCTGGCGGACGGGGACGTTGACGTCGACGGTTTCGATGATCTGAGGCATGACCCGCACGGTAGGCCGGTGACCCTGGGTGCGGCTCAGTGAGGTGTCCCCCTGTCGCGCGGATGCCGTGGGGTGGTCCTGTCGTGCTGGTGCCGTGAGGTGCTCCTGTCGTGCGCCGTGAGGTGTTCCTGTCCTGCGCAGTAGGGTGGGGCGGATGACAGAGCACGGGAAGCACGCGTTCCACGAGCGCGACGAGCACGGGATCCTCGTGCGGCCGGCGCTCGCCTCCGACGTCCCGCACATCCAGCGGCTCATCGCCCCCTACGTCGACCGGCGCATCCTGCTCGGCAAGGAGAACGTCGCCCTGTACGGCTCGATCCAGCAGTTCCGGATCGCCGAAGGGCCCGACGGTGTGCCGATCGGCTGCGGAGCGCTCGCCGTGTTCTGGGACGACATCGCCGAGGTCCGCACCCTGGCGCTCGACGAGCGGTGGATCCACAAGCGGGTCGGCCACCGGATGCTCGAGGGGCTCGAACACGATGCCCGTGCGCTCGGCGTCGCCCGGATCTTCTGCCTGACGTTCGAGGTCGACTTCTTCACGAAGCACGGGTACCTGGAGATCGGCGAGAGCGTGGTGTCGCCCGACGTCTACGCCGAACTCGTGCGGTCGTCGGACGAGGGGGTCGCGGAGTTCCTCGACCTCGCCCGGGTCAAGCCGAACACCCTCGGCAACACCCGCATGCTGAAGATCCTCTGACGCTTTCGCACGGCACCCGGCGGGGTTCCCCCTCGTGTCTCGTGGCGTTGTCTACCCTGTGCGCATGTCGTCGTTGCGTCACCCCGTCGGTCCCGAGAAGCCGGTCGTCTACTGGCGTCGGCGGGCCCTGGTGCTCGGGGCGCTGCTGGTCGTCGTCCTGGTCGTGGTGCTGATCGTCGTCGGGCGGGGGAGCGGGGCCACGTCGGCGGCGCCGACGGCCTCGGCATCGCCCGCCGGGTCGTCGTCTGGGTCTGGGTCTGGATCTGGGTCTGCTGCTTCTTCTTCCTCGCCGTCGCGCTCGTCCGCAGCGTCGGCTCCGGCGTCGGCCGCACCGGCTGCTGCTGACGGCGCGACCTGCGCGAAGGACCAGATCGTCCTGACCCCGGTGCTCGACAAGCAGGCCTACGGCCCCACCGAGGACCCGCAGATCGCGATGTCGATCGAGAACACCGGGAAGAACTCGTGCCACCTGGACCTCGGGTCGGCGCAGCAGGTGCTGACGATCAGCTCGGGCGAGGAGCAGTACTGGTCGTCGAAGGACTGCCAGACCGGGGGCACGAACCAGGACGTCACGATCAAGGCCGGTCAGACGCTGACGACGCCGGCGATCGCGTGGGACCGCACCCGGTCGTCGACGTCGACGTGCGACTCGTCACGGCCCGCGGTGAGTGCCGGCGGGGCGAGCTACCACCTGGAGGTCGCGGTGGGGGACCTGGAGTCGGAGCGCTCGGCGCAGTTCATCCTGCAGTAGGGGTGGTGCGGCTGCTGCCGCTGGTTCTGCTTTTTGGTTGCCGGGCGCGGTTCGTTGTTGGCGGTGGCCGGTGGGCGGTTCCGATGCGGTTCGCTTAACCGAAGTGCATCGGCGCCGCGCGTTCACGTGGTTCGGCGTGACTTCGGTTGTGCGGGGCGCCGGGTGAGGGCGCCGGGAACAGCAACAGGCCCCGTCGTCCGGAGACGACGGGGCCTGTTCAAGCTGATGTGATCAGCCGAGGACGGTGATGTTCTCCGCCTGCGGGCCCTTGCGGCCCTCGGTGATGTCGAACTCCACCTTCTGGTTCTCCTCGAGCGACTTGTAGCCGTTGCCAGCGATCGCGGAGAAGTGCGCGAAGACGTCAGCGCTGCCGTCGTCCGGGGCGATGAAGCCGAAGCCCTTTTCGTTGTTGAACCACTTGACGGTACCGGTAGATGCCATGATGGCGTTTCCTTAGCTTTCTTGCTTCCGCCAGGGTGCGATCGCACCGACGGAGACCCCGACGGACATCGACGGGGGTGATGCGCCACGCGGGCAGGTGCCGGCGGGACGGGTTCGGGGTCAGACCTGACGGCCAGTGACCCTGGTGCCCGGTTGAGGGGTAAACCACCTCGCCCGGACGTTGAGCGCCGCCGAAGCGGTTTCATCAGGCTAGCGTGCTGTGGGCTGACTGGCTACCCGTGCGTCCCGGAACGACGAAAATCTGGTGGAATTGAGCTGATGGCAGACAAGGAACAGCGCTTCCGGAGCGAACAGCTCGAGGAAGCCCTCGCGAAGCAGGACGTCGCTGCGGTGGCGTTCGCGCTGCGCAACGACATCGTGATCGTCCCCCGACTCGTCACCGGCAAGAAGGACATGCAGGTACGGGTGTTCGGCCGCGAGGGGTCGGACAAGCGCATCCTGCTGCTGTTCTCGTCGGCGGACGCCTACACGGCGATGGTCCCGGACGAGAAGATCCGGCAGGTCATGGTCTACGACGGACCGCGGCTCGAGGAGTTCCTGGCCGCCCACCTCGACATGCTCGAGGGCGTGTTCTTCGACATCGCGGGGCCGCACACCATGCAGGCCGCGCCCGAGGACCTGCTGGCCGCTTTGCGCGCGTAGACCCTCAGAACGCGCGGTCGAGCTCGCGTTCGCGGGCGGACTGCGTCATCGAGAACGCAACGCGCAGGGCTTCGCGCAGGTGCCCTGAATCAGAGCCGAGCACGGTGGTGAACCCCAGGCGAGTCGCCTCGTTCACGCGCTGCTTGGTGCCGGTGGCCGGTCGGATCTCGCCGGCGAGGCTGATCTCCCCGACCGCCGCGAGCGTGTGCGGGTACGGGCGGTCGCGCGCAGCGCTCGCCAAGGCCAGTGCGATCGCGAGGTCGGCGCCCGGCTCGGTGAGCTTCATGCCGCCCACGGTGGACACGTAGACGTCTGCGTCGGAGAGCTTCAGGCCCGCTCGACGCTCGAGGACGGCGAGCAGCATCGCGACGCGTGACGAGTCGACACCGTTCACGACGCGTCGCGGCTGCGGCGCCGAACTCGGCACGATGAGGGCCTGCACCTCGACCGGGAGGGCCCGACGCCCCTCGAGCGCGACCGTGACGCACGTGCCGGAGACCGGTGTGGCGTTCTTCGACATGAAGAGGCCGCTCGGGTCGGGGACCTCGTGGATGCCGTCGCCGCCCATGTCGAAGCAACCGACCTCGTCGGTCGGGCCGAACCGGTTCTTCAGCGCCCGGACGAAGCGGAGCGCCGTCTGCCGGTCGCCCTCGAAGTGGCACACGACGTCGACCAGGTGCTCCAGCAGCCGGGGCCCGGCGATCGTGCCGTCCTTGGTGACGTGCCCGACGATGAGGACGGGGAGCGCGCGGTCCTTCGCGATGCGGATCAGCGTCGACGCGACCTCGCGCACCTGTGACGTGCCACCGGCGATGCCGTCGATCGAGCTGGACGAGATGGTCTGCACCGAGTCCGCGATGAGCAGGTCGGGCTGGACCTGGTCGATCTGCCCGATGATGACCCCGAGGTCGACCTCGCTCGCCAGGTACAGCTCGTCGTGCATCGCCCCGGTGCGTTCCGCGCGCAGCCGGACCTGGTCGACGGACTCCTCGGCGCTGACGTACAGGACACGCTTGCCCGATGCCGCCGCTCGTGACGCGACCTCGAGCAGCAGGGTCGACTTGCCGACGCCCGGCTCCCCGCTCAACAGCACCGCCGCGCCCGGCACGACACCGCCGCCGAGCACGCGGTCGAACTCGCCGATGCCGGTCTGCCAGCGCTGCACCGACGTGCCACGGGCCTCCGTGATCGGCCGAGCGGCCCGTGCGCCGGTCACGGCGACGGCCGCGGTGCCGCGGGTGCTCGCCGACGCGGCCGAGGAGTCCTCGACGGAACCCCACGTCTGGCACTCACCGCACCGGCCGACCCACTTGACGCTGGTCCAGCCGCACTCGGTGCAACGGTAGAGGGACTGCGGGCGTGCCATGACGACGAGGCTAGGGCGTACGGCCGACATCACCGGCACGGTCGTCCGGTCCGTCGGGCAGCGCGATCGAACCGGTCATGCGCTGACGCAGCCGGCCGACCGGCCCAGGCCCCGAGGGGTGGTCGAGCGCCTCGGCCCCGTCGGTGTCCTGTTCTGCTCGTGCGCTGGCGACCGCACCGGCCTCGCGCCCGAGGTTCTCGGCCTCGCGCGCCGACAGGTACTGGCGGATCGTCGCGACCGTGTCCACCCGGGCGTCGACCGCCGGCTCGAACGCGCTCGCCCAGATCTCGTAGCCGCGGTCGTTCGGGTGGAACAGGTCGCCATAGCTGTTGAAGAACGTCCGCCGCAGGCCCACCCGCTTGGTGATCGTGTGCAGCGGCGCCACCGTCAACCCGAACTCGGCGGCCACGCGGTGCACGATCTCGTTGGCGACCGCCACCTTGCGCTCACGGTCGGGCACGAACATGCAGGGCAGCTCGGCGACGATCGTGTGCGACGGCACTGCTCCGTAGATCGCGCGGATGTTGCGCTCGAACTTGTCCGGGGCGAAGTCGGCGATGTCGTTCGCACCGATGGACACCGTGCAGATGTCAGGAGAGTGGTGCCGGAGCTTCGGCAGCTGGTCGCGCTTGGCGCCCCACGTCGTCGATCCCGAGACGCTCAGGTTCACGACGCGGACCGACATGCGGGAACGGTGCCGGATGCGGCGGGCGAGCAGACCGACGTACCCGCGCCCGGGAGCGGTCGCCCCGACGCCCTGCGCGGCCGAGTCGCCGATCGCGACGTAGAGCAACTGCCCCTCGTGCTGCTGCCGTTCGCGCCACCAGTCCGCGTGGATGGGGAGCATGTCGACGACGCGTTGGGCGGCGGCGCGCTGGCCGCGGACGCCGGCCCGGGCACCGACAGCAGCCGCGCCGACGACGCCGAGGCTGCCGACGACCGAGGTGAGGAGGGCGATGAGCGTGCGTGATCTCATGCCCTGGACGGTACGCCGCGCGGTCGTGGCGGCGGCGAGGGGCGGCTGTGGGTGTGGGGAGAGCGCCGGGGGCGACCGCTTGTGGAGGGTGAGCAGACCAGGGGTGGCGTTGCGTGCCTCTCGGATCGTGTAAGATCTTTCCCGGTACCGTGTCCGAGCGGCCGAAGGATCATGTCTCGAAAACATGTGTGGGGGCAACTCCACCGTGGGTTCAAATCCCACCGGTACCGCCACAGAAAACCCCCGTTTACGCGGGGGTTTTCTTGTTTCTGAGAGTGCCCGTGGTGCGCCTTTGGTGCAGATCTCGCTCAGGATGTCTCGTGCTGCACAGTCGAGGTCTCCCCGAACTCACGCAGGAGTCAGCTCCGTGTGTGGAGCATGCGTGGCGACGGCTCGCGGAGGAGTCGGGAACCACGGGCGCGTAGCCGTCGGCGCCCGTGGCACTGAGGCATACCCCTGAGCGACAGAACCCCCACCAGCCGCACGGCGCGCTGAGCGACACATGAGCAGCGAACGATCAGGTGATGCGCCATCATGAGGCATGATCGCCTTGCAGAAGCTCGCGGACGCAGTGAAGCGTCGCCAGTTAGTCGTTGTCACCGGAACCGGTGTCACCTCCGCCCTCACGAACAACGCGCCAACGAGCTCCTGGCTCGGTCTACTGGAACACGGTGTCAATCACGTGATTCAGTCGGACGCCCGCCGCGGCAAGCTGATGCAGGCAAAGCTTGACCTGTTCCTTGATGACCCTCGTGTCGACGACCTTCTCTCACTGGCGACCGACATCCGTTCAGAACTTAGACGCGCCACAAATGACCGGTATGGCAGGTGGCTTGCGACGACAATCGGAGCGCTGGACCCCAAGGAAAACGCTGTCGCAGATGCGATTGCCGACCTGGGTGTCCCGATTTTCACCACGAACTACGATGACGTCCTCGAGCAGGCACTGGGTCGAAGCTCTGCAACGTGGAAGGAGCCTGCGATAATGCGCGACATTGCGATGAACAACTCCAACGCGGTAGGCCATCTCCACGGAATCTACAGAGACCCCGACAGCGTCATCTTCAATGACGTTGACTATCACCGCATAATCAACGACTCGAAGGCGCAAGCCATCCAGAACGCGGCGTTCTCGATGCGGAACTTCTTGTTCATTGGATTTGGAAGCGGTCTAGACGACCCGAACTTCGAGCCGATGGTCAGTAGATTTGCCGATGACAACCAGACAGCGGCCTACTCCCACTTCAAGCTGTGCAAAGCAGAGGATGTTCGGCCCGGTTCTGAATTGGACGCGATTGTCGACGTCTCATATGGCGAACAGTACGATGAGCTTGCTGGCTTTCTTCGGTCCATCGCGCCCGAAGTGATTCGAGTAGGCCACGTAGATCGTCGAGCAAAGGGGGAGGAGCGCCTGCTTCGGCAGGTGCGTGAGAATTCAACCTTGTGGCGAGAAAACGAGGTACTGGACGAAAAAAAGTTTGAAGACCTCGTAATCCCTCCTATCTTCTTGCCCGAGCCACATGACCAGTACGCTACCAATAGCGTCATAGAAGCCGAATCCCGTCAAGTTGAGCCAATCAATATGGTCTCCTTGGTGGCGAATAGCAAGGTGCTTGTCGTAGCGGGTGGCGAAAACAGTGGTGTCACAACGGCGCTGGCCTGGGTGTTGCATCAGGCCGTGCGCGAGCGACCGGGTACTCACGGCGTCTTGCTCCCGAAGTATTACGGCGCGGGCCCGAGGCCAGTCACTAAGGCCGTGCAGACAATCTATTCGGACTGGGGTGTTTCGAAGGGGGAGGGGCAGGATGACCTTATCCTGGCGGTGGATAATCTGAAGTACGAGGCCTCGGCGCGATTTGACCGCGCTATTTCGGATATTGCCCAGAGTGACGCAACGATGAAAATAATCGGCGTGCAGCAATCAGACACCGTGGAGGTGGTTCGAGAGCTCGCCGATAAGGGAATACATGACGTTGACGTTGTTTACCTAGGGCGTTTCAGCGACGCGCAAGCCGCGGAAATAGCGAGACGTGTGGCGCCGGGACGCGAGAGCCGATTCGTCAGCACGGTGATGGTCATCATCCGAGATAAGCACCTGCCCCGGACGCCGTTTACAATCACCCTGCTCATGGAGCTTCTCAACAGCGGCAAGACTTTGAAGAACCAGGATTCGGAGATTGCCGTTCTTGACGAGTATCTGAACCTCCTGCTATTCGCCGACTTCCTTCGTGTGACGTCCGCGCCAAGGATGAGTCTACGGAACAAGCGGGTAGTTATCGAATTGATTGCCAGGAAGCTCGTTGAAGCTCGCGAAGATAAGGCCCCGTATGCCGACGTGGCGGGATGGATTTCTGAGCTTTTCGAGGAACTTGGGTGGTCCTACGAGGTCGACGTTGTTTTGGATGACCTCAAGCAGCGCCGTGTGCTCACGACCGGCCCTGGCAACATGGTGCGTTTCCAACGTGGTATCTACCTCGAGCTCTTGGCCGGAATTGCGGCAAAGAGTAATCCTGATTTCCGCCAGCTCATTTTCGCTTCGCCACTGGAACTAGCGTCGATTGTTCGCATGTATGCGGCGATGTCCCGCAATGACTTGGACGTACTCGATGTTGTCGAAACTGAGCTCGGACGAATCAATATTCAGCCTCCTTCCGGAACTATCCTGTCCAGTGTACGAAAGCGTGTAGCGCCCGAAGCATTGCTTCGCGAATCGACCGTTCCCGATGTTGACGACGAGCAGGCGGCGCCTGCGGACGACGCGGTCGATAGGGCGCCTGAACGAACCGTCTACTATGATGGTTCCGACGACTCAGATCGCCCTACGTTTCTGACGGCGCGAATCGAGGACCTGCCGCCCGCGCGCGTCGCTATGCTGGTGGTGGACCTAGCCTCACGAGTGTTGCGCGACTCGGATGAAATTCGGGATCAGGAGCGAAAGCAACAGTATCTCGGCAAGCTCCTCGAGGCGTGGGTGATGTTCATGGATCTTTATCAGGCTGAATTGTTCGCGCTGCCAAACCTCGACGAGACGGTACGTCGCATCTTCGACAAGACAGGTTTCCCCGAAAAGCGGTTCGAAAACTTCAAGCAATCGTTACTCCGCATGGTACCGTCGTACATCACCTACAGTGGCTTGAGCTACTGTCTGAGTTCACCAACTCTGGATCGTCTTCTCATGAAGTTCGAGGCCGACGGCGGCTCCCTAGGGGAATGGGCTGCGCTCCTTCGGACTTTGACGTTATTCGCGAGCGGTTCGACTTCTTGGGTTGATACGCTGGATGACTTTTCCGAAGCGGCCGTCCGAAGTTGGTTTTCAGCAACGTTTTTTGCGCGTTTTGCCGAATATGCCTTCGTGACGGACGGGAGACTCTCAGAGGCGCAGCGTAGCACCATTCGCCAGTACTTGAGGGATGTCATTGATGCTCGTTATGATTTCTCCTCGGTGGGACAGCGCAATTCAGCAATGAACAATTTTGAAGCGGATCTCCGTCGTGCCCGTCTTCAGGAGGAGCGTCGACCTAAGCGTGCTTTGACTGTCCTGAACTGACCGTGCTCTGTCGACCTGAGCTGACCTCCGGGCGGCCACAAGCCGCCGGGACATGACGAAGGCCGGCCGTCCTTCGGGGCGGCCGACTTCCGTCGTACTCGGGGGGCCGGAGTCAGTGTGCTTAACTGCGGGCGACACTTCCGGCCAGGTTGCCGCCGAGTGGGTCACCCACCTGCCGATGCGGCTTTTCTCCAAGCATGCCGCCATCTTTCGGGCAGTGTCGGAGACGCCGTCGCCCCGCTTCGGGGACGTGCGGGCCTGGCTCTCGATGTCGTCCGCTATCGGGTCGTACCCGCGGCGTCCGAGCACGGACACCATTCCGCGGTTGACCGAGTGGGTCTGCCATGTGAACACCTCGGTGATCGGCAGGTTGTCCAGAGCGGCCGCGAGCAGCCTGCAGGCGGAAAGGCCTCACCGGCCGGTTCGAAGGAAGCATCGCCTTTGTCGCCAGGCCTCCGAACGGGCTTCGCGCAGGAGGGATCGCTTCCTGCAGCTCAGCGCGGGCTGCGTCGATGCCGGGACTCGCCAACGCATCAGCGCGGGTGGGCTTTGACCGTAGGCGCGACAGCTTGACTGCATGACCACCACCGTGATCCCGATCAGCGTGATAAGAATTCCTATGGCCGTCGAACCGCGGACATTCGTCCCGAGGTCACGCGACTGCTGTCACATCAGGCGCCTGGCCCCAAGTATCTCAACCAAGGGCTGAATCGGATGCCCCCCGGCGAGCCATTGGACAGGGGTGCTCCGGATGCCGTCGATTCGTGTGGAGGAGTGCGGTGTCGTCATGAAGCCAAGGATCGACGCTGGGTGCATGTCAGCATCAAATGCTTCGATCAAGGTCGACAGCTGATTTAAGACCGGGCGGTCGGGGTCGTCCGTAAACTGCCACGCCGGGAACAGTAACTCGTCGTCCGCGACGAATGCGAACAAGTCCCCTGACGCGAGTCGCGCAAGTATCCGCGCAGTCCCCATCTCCAGCCAGTCGGATGCCTCCGCGAAGGTGATTGCGGCGTTCAGCGCGCTCTGCCTGACACTGCGTTCGAGCGCGTCAAGGTCGCCACGCGCCACGGAAGTCCTTGCTGCTTCGTATTGCTCATGCGTCCAAGGAAGGGACTCGAGGATCGCCTGCTCTTCGCGATGCTCTAGCCCCTGGGCGTCCCGCGGGTGCTCCAACTCTGGTGAGCGCCCGAAGTCGTGACCCGCGCCGTGAACACCCAGCAAGGGTGCCAGGTCTCCGCGCCACGGCCGCTGGCGGTCTTCGCGACCTCGGCCGGCTGCCGCAGTGTGTTCGGCGTCTGCGAAGTCCATCGCTGCGAGTTTGTGAACGCTGTCCGGCAACTCCTCGCCCATCCTTTCGGCGAGGGCAACGCGAGCCCGCGCTCGGGCGATCTGAAGACGTGTCGTCATACGGTCAACCGTCCTTATTCGTCTTGCGTATCGGTTATGGCTGGCCCCGGTGTCGTAGCGCTTCGTGGTTTGCCTCTTCGCTGATATACCGCGAGGCGGCAAGCCTGTCGGCATCGGCGTAGGCCTGGAGCACCTGCACGACCAATCGACGAAGGGCCTCCCGTTGCGCCAACGACGACTGTTCCCAGGCAGTGGGACACCCTGCTGGGTCCCCATCTGAGGCGTTTGCGAGGCATTGGGCGGTCAACTCGATGACATCTTGCCAGGGTGGCGGCCATCGATTTGAGAGAGAAGAGCCGACTTCGCGGCGGAGCTCTGGAGGCTCCGGAGGGACATAAGTCATGCGATCAGGGTGCCGCGCAGGGCGAGGCTAAGAGCGGAAGCGGGCTGGTCTTTTTTCTTGGACCGTTCCAAGTCCTCGAAGACCAGAACAATATGCGCGACACGCGGGGTAGGAGTGCAGGTCGATGCCGCGCAGCACTCGCTTGAGGTCGTTCAGCAGCAGTGGCGCCATGCGCCTGGTTGGCCGTGCGTTGTCGAGGCGGATGCCGGCGAGGGTGTCCTTGACCGTACGGTTCGCGCCCGGAGGGGCGAGGTTCTCGCGCTCGTGCGGACGTTGATCGAGGTGAATCACCTCGAGATCGTGCTCGGTGCGTAGACGTGGTCTCCGGTGCCCGGCTCGACGAGCGCCGCGCGGTCGGTGATGTAGCCCGCGACGGTCTGTGGCTGCGCGGGCAGGGCCCGCCGGCCATGGATGTCGCACCAGCGCTCGAACGCCGCCCAATCGCCTTCGTAGGCCCGTCTGGTGCCCGCGGCGCTCGCATGCGCCGTGTTCTCCGTGATGCCCTCGAGCAGCTCAGGACGGAGAGGCGCATCCGCGAGTCCGAGGCCGTTCCCGACGTACGTGATCACGCGCGCAGGGAGGGCCTGGGCGGGGAGTGGCAGCAGTTCGGTTACGGCGGTTCGAGCCTACGAATCACCCCGGACACGAGCAGATCCGACGGCTTCGGAGCACCAATCGAGTCGAAACCAGGCGAGTAGACCCCTCGCCGGATAGCTGCGATAACTGTGATTCTCGTCGGCTTGGATCCGGCTCCTTGAAGTGACACTGGGCTGAGCTTGTCGGCGGGTGAAGAGGACGACGATCAGCCCATTGGCGGCCGTCTGATGAGTCCGGCGCAGGGTGTACGACGACTTGACGTCGGCGGCAGCTGCGACAGGGGAACCTGGGTATACCTCTGATACTTCCTCGACAAGTGAGCGGGAGCCCCGGACGCTGGTCATCGGCGCGAGAACGCAGCACGATGGGGATGAGGAGCCGGGGAGGAATCAGGTGAACGACGCAGAGGACAGGCCCGCTGCCGCGGACGGTCATCCGCAGCCCGGTTCGGTGCAGAAGAACGGTGACCGCCGGTTCGGGACGACGGGGCTCCTGGCGAGTGTCTATGCCGGCCGCGGGACGCCGCAGGCGTCGAATCTCTACCGCTCGAGCGTGACCGAGCACATGCGTGGGGTGCGCTTGGGCGACGAGCTCTGTGTGCGGTGGGATGGAAGCCACTGGTGGGCGGCCTCGCCCGCCGGGACGGTCGGACGGCTCACCTGGTCGAAGAACCTCCGGGAGGCGACCGCGTACGTCGCTGACGGCCGGAGGCCGTTCGGCTTCCACGACGGGACGTTGCACGTGCAGAGCGTCACGATCAGCGCCGCCGGCGAGGTCGTCAACTGCGGCGGGTACGTGGTGCCCGACAACTACGTGCCGTCGGACTGGCCCATGGCGCCGATGCCGGACCCGGCGGAGCGAGAGCTGACCATGACGATCGGCGTTCCCGTGCCGGCGGGAGACTCCGAGGCGCGCGTCGCACCACCGCGACGTCGCGGGTGGCTCGGTCGGCTCATGGGACGATGACGATGACCTCGAGGGAGTGGTGACCATGAGCGATCAGGCAAGGGTGCCGGCGTCAGCAGTCGGGTACGTGTTCAGGACCGAACCGGCCGACAAGGCGTGGGCCTACATCGGTCAGGGCACCCGCCTCGACCCGAAGCGCGTCGATGGTTACTTCGGCAGCGGGGCCTTCATGACCGAGATGCTCGCGGAGCATGGCACCAGTGGCCTCACCGAGACGATCGTCGCGACGGCGGAGTCGCCTCTCGAACTGCACTACCTCGAGATGCTGCACATCGCCGGAGCCCGACGAAACGGTGTTCGCGTCGGCAACGGCGACTTCGGTGGTCCGCGACCGTTTCCGAACCTGCAGCGGGCGCTGTGGGAGGTCGCCCCGGCCGTGATGCGTGTGGCCGATGACCCAAAGCGGTTCTACGACGCGCTCGTGAAGCACCGCGATCTGGTCGAACAGGCGATCCTCGACTCGTCGAGTGTTCCGGTGGACGCGTTCTACGCAGGTATGGAGCGCGATCTTCACGCCACCGAGGACTTGTCCCACCCGTGCCCGTCGTGTGGCTCCGGAATCGGCGAGCTGTGCCGGACGAACTCGAAGTCGCTCACCAAGCCTCGGAACCCCGCGCGGAATCACTCGAAGCGGCCGCGCTCGTGACGACGTACACGCCGCGAGAGCTGGCGGCCGAGCTCGGCTACACGAATGAGTCGCGACCGGGAAAGGTGGTGCGGGAGTACCTCCGTGAGAAGTACCCGGAGCACACCGGACTCTGGGAGCTCGACGAGACACAGGCCGATGACGTGCGCGCGAACGTGCCTCGAGCGTCCTGACTCGGCGACAAGCGGCTCTGATCAACGCGATCCAGGGGAAATGAATAGGCGACATGACTGTTGCGAGGCGGTCGATCGAATGCCTTCGGCGAAGCATAGATTCCACGCAGCACAGGCCCTCGGACGGCGACCGAAGTGGCGTGACTGAACCGCTGCGGCGGAGAGCCGCACCCATCGTCGGGCACGGATGCTCACGCTCGCCAGCCAGTTCGATGCACTCAAAGGTTCGCCCGGACCACGTGTACCACTTTTGCGTTCGTAAACCGGTACAGGTTCGCAAGGCAGCTTTTCCCAGGTCACCCCGCTTTTCGAGGGCTCGTGCAGGGGTGGCTCGTGTACCACTTTTGAACTCCTATTTTCGAGAACCAGTACACGCTGTGAGCCCTACATCCCTGATTTTTCGAGGAAGTAGGAGGGTGGAAGAGCCGGTTGTACCGGTTGTACCGGTTTCTGCGGACCTTCGCGCACGCGCGCATGCGCGCACACGCACACACAGAGGTTCCTCGAAAAAAGCGGTACAACCGGTACAGGTCACACTTTCCCCCGATAAGGACCGCTTTCAGGCCGTTCCGCTTCCGGTACACGAAGTGGAACGGCACGCGCTTACGATCAGCGGATCGGCACGTATTCTCCTTCTGAACAGGGTTTTCTGTGGCGTCGCAGTGTGCGAGCCTGTACCGAGAAATCTGGTACGAACCGGTACGACGACGGATCCCCCGAGGAGCAGACGCTCCACGGGGGATCACTTGTGTGGTCGACGCCGGCACGGCCTGTTCGCACAGGCTGAGCGCGCCACCCGATGGTGACGTGGCCCGCTGCTCTGCCCACCGTTGGTGGGGGAGC
The DNA here is from genome assembly GCF_020297365.1 of Curtobacterium oceanosedimentum. Taxonomy (GTDB): domain Bacteria; phylum Actinomycetota; class Actinomycetes; order Actinomycetales; family Microbacteriaceae; genus Curtobacterium. Next base: position 48,208 of record NZ_JAIXIG010000009.1, on the reverse strand, counting down.
TCATCGGGGTGGACTTGCCCCTAGCCCGTCAGTCACCAGTCACACCCCGTGCGCTGCGGAACCGGGCGGCGCCATCAGCTGCAGTTGCTGCGCCGCCTCGACGCGCGCGTGCGCCTCGTCGTCGGTCGCGACCCGGACGACCTCGACACCGCTATCGCGGAGCGCCGCGGTCAGCCACACCTTCGGCCGCATCAGGTACTGCTCGACCTCGGCATCGACGACCGCGATGACGAGCCCTGTCGCTTCGAGCTTCTGGCCGGCCCAGAGGAGCCTGAAGGCGTCCGTCGCGAGCTTCTTCGGCTGCCCGCCTCGAAGCGCACCGACATGCGCGTACGCCTCGACGAGGACCTTCCGGTCCTCGGATGCTCCGTCGAGCTCTACACGGACGCCGTCCTCGAACACGACGCGCGCCGGCGCCAGCGGCACCCCGACGTGCTCCGCGATCGCGGCGATGATCAACGGCTCGGCGTCGCGCTGAGCGAGGGAGTCGGACGCGTGCGCTGTGCTCACGGCCGCAGCGTACCGACCGGCGGCCGCCGGCGCTGAGCGGTCACGGCGCGGCCCACTGTGGCTCGTCCGTGGCCGGAGAGGGACCGCTGCGCTCCCGCTCACTGGCGCTCGATGGTCGCTGCAGACCGATCCGCCCACCTTCTGACCCAGACGTGGCCGCCGTACGGTCAAAGCGTGGCCATTCGACGCTAGGCGCGTCCGGGTGGCCCCCCTTTTTCCTCCAACGCGCCGTCGAAGGAGCTTCGGCGGTCGCCTCGCGGCCCAGAGAAGGCCGCCCCTGGTCAGGATTCGCCCACGAGCGGATCAGCCGTGACCAGGAAGGGGGCACAGAAGCCCGGTGCTGAACGCACCGGATGCGGCTCCCAACGTGAGGGCGCCCGGTCGCGCGGCTGGATCTGAGCCCGACCTGTTGTCACGAGCCCCTCGTTCACGTCCACTCCACAGTCGTGCCCGGTGGGGCGAGAGGAGAACCTAAGGGCGCCACTGAAGCGGCGGCAGCGGGACCCGCCACGGCGTCGTTCCTCCCCCGTGCCGATGTGGCGACGGCGCTACGCGAGAGGTCTCCGCGATGCTCCGACCTGCGCTGCTCTGAGGGCCAAGGCAGCCGCGTGCCCGCGTCTGCGTCGGGATTGATCAGGTGCTGATCCGCAAGCTCCTCAGCCCCTGGCGTCGCTGCGCTCCATGGGTTGATCCCCGGCGTCACGACGCCCAGAACCGTGGATCAACCCAAACCCCGACTTCCCGTGGCAAACGGATGCCACTTGATCACCACCACCAGGCTCGATCCTTCGGAGCTGGTGTTGATCAAGATGAGGCTGATCCATCCGTTTCCCCCGATCACAGCAGCAATTGCGACGTCGATCCGTCGCTGGAGCTCCGGATTTTCGCGGCAGAGAGAAAGGGCATAAGGGGATGTGACGCCGAGCTGCGTTTTCAGTCCGCTTCGCGACCTGGAAACTTGCTCGTCGGTCGGCGTAGCCGACACCTCTTCGGGAGCCCCTGAGACTCGCGCTGCGCTCGGTCTCTGGGTCCCCCTCACCGCTCGTCGCTGCGCTCCTCCTGCCCTTACTGCGTCGCTGCGCTCCTTGCCCTCCAACGCCCCATCGGGGGCGTTTTCGGGTGCCTTCCGCCGGTGCCGTTCCTCCGCTTCGCTCCCCCTCGGACACCTTCGGCTGACCACGCTTTCGCGGAGCGTGAACCACAGACGCGACGACGGTGCTTCGGTCCTCCCGGCGCTGGCTAGTACGTTCCGCATAATGATTTCAGCGCAGGCGGACCGGCACTCAGAGCGGGCGCTTCACGCCTGCTCCATGCACACCGATGGAGCCCTTGCCTCACAAGATGGCCGATCATGGTCGCGCCGTGCGCAGCCGTAGACGCGTCGTGGGCGACATCGTCAGCTGCTTCATCCGCGTACGTTTGTCACCAACTGGCTGGACGTGTATGGTCTGCTTCAGGTCTGAGTGATTGAAAAGGACCAGAGCCATTGCCGGCTCGACGAGCAGGTACGCCAAGCAACCGTTAACAGGTTCGGCTAAACGGCCTCCTCGAAAGCATCGACTTTCGAGGAGTACCCATGTCTCAGACCGCTCTCAGCCCGTCAGTTCAGCCCGGCGTCTTGCTCACCCCAGACGCCCTTGCTGCTCGACTCCACGTGACGACCCGCAACTTGCGCCAGTGGCGTGTCACGGGGGCAGGCCCGCGATTCGTCCGAGTCGGCCGATTCCCGCTCTACCGTCCGGAAGCCGTCGAAGCATGGCTGCTCGAGCAGGAGTACGCCAGCACCGCCGACGAACTGCGCTGATCGATGGGGACAGTCAAGTCCTACGAGACGAAGACCCGGGGCAAGCTTTACGAGGTCTGGTACAGCAAACCTGATGGGACTCGCGGTCATGACCGCGGCTTCCGCCGAAAGACCGATGCCATCAACTACCTCAACACAGTCGAGGTGTCGAAGTTGCGAGGTTCCTACGTCGATCCAACAGATGCGCGAGTGACCATCGGCGAGCTCGGGACAGCCTGGCTCGAGATGCACCGATTCAAGCTCACCCAAAGCAGCTTCCACTCCGTTGAAAGCTGCTGGCGCGTGCACGTCGAACCAAAGTGGGGAGGGTATGCCGTAGGCCGAGTCACCAAGCGAGACGTCCAAACGTGGCTGAACGAACTTGGGTATTCGCTCTCGCACACCTCCGTGGCGAGAGCCCGAGACCTGCTCGCTGGCATCCTCGATGAAGCGATCGAGGAGAACCGTGTGGTGAAGAACCCTGCGCGCGGCCTCACAGTCAAAAAGAAGCCGATCCCCGACGAGGTGTTCCTGACACATCGGCAGGTCAAGGCGCTGGCCTCAGAAGCCAGGTATGGCGAGCTTGTCCGGCTGCTTGCGTACACCGGGCTCCGATGGGGCGAGGCCACTGCCTTGCGGGTTCGTAGCGTTGACCTCGGTCGACGTCGCCTCAATATCCGAGAGGGAGTGACGGAGGTGAACGGTCAACACGTCCTGGGCAGCGTTAAGTCCCATGAAAGGCGCTCCGTTGCGTTTCCCGACTTCCTCGACTCTGCTGTTGCCGCGGCCTGTCGGGGCAAGCACCCCGACGATCGTCTCTGGTCGTCACCGGTCGGAGGTTTCCTCCGGCCAGGGCACTCCAGCCAGGGATGGTTCGCGAAGGCCGTCCAGCGGACGATGGCGGCCGATGCAAGCTTCCGCCGAGTCACACCACATGACCTCAGGCACACAGCTGCATCACTCGCGATCAGCGCTGGTGCCAACGTCAAAGTCGTCCAGCGGATGCTGGGCCACAAGTCGGCGAAAGTCACTCTTGACACTTACGCGGCGCTGTTCCCCGACGATCTGGACAACGTTTCCTCCGCGTTGAGTCGGCAACGAGCGGAACAGCTTTAGCGGTGGTCGTGGTCGTGGTGGCGGCCGCGGGCGCGAGCTCATCCGTCTTGATGCCCGAGCCCCATCGCACGACACCGTCTCGCATAGGTCACCTCGCCGGAATCAGTTTCGAACCAGCTATCTGAGACAGTCGGAGCCCCGGAAGTAAGTGGACGGAGACACTCGACGCTCCGTCTCGGTGAACGACCGGCTATCGAGACGAGTCGTCTCCCTCCGTGCTTCGCGCTCTGAAGAGCCCTTCCACGATCCAGCAGCCGACGCCGACCACGATCAAGACGATGACGATCCACAACCGGTATCGGTCGATCAGTCCCCGCGGTGCCCACGAAGAAGCTGGTGCCAAGCAGCACGAGGAATAGGCCTGCTCCACCGACGAGCGCAGCTCGCACCGTCAAGCGGCCTGCACCTTCTGGTAGGGGGGGCAAGGGAGGTGAGATCAGCCGCATGCCGCGGAGCATACGGCTCGCCCATCACTGATGGACCCGTGGCCGCAGGGACATGCTCTGAGAGCGAGCCGTGCCGGCGAAAGCGATCGGCTATTGAGACACCGAAGTGCCGCGCTACGCGACGCTGATGCGTGTGGTCCCGCTACACGCTCTGGCCGGGTTCAGTCGGGTCGTCAGCGTCAACCGGGATCTCGACCTGCACGAAGGCCGCGTGAAGCTGTTCGATCTCACCTGCCTCGACGACGATATAGTCAGCGCCTTCGATTGGGACAGCTTCGTCGCTGCCTTCGGGTCGGTACCGCGGCTGGGTGAGCACGATCGCCCTGTGCGGGTGCGGGTCGGGGTCGTTGTCGAACTCGTAGAGCGTGCCGCTCACCCATCCACCCGACTTCAGCACCAGGGCCACGTCAACCACCGCATCCTCCGGCGCATCGTTGAAGAGCCGTGCCCACGCCGAGGTGTTTCGGGGGATGGCGGAGTTCCAAATGAAGCTGAGTCCGTGTTGGTCAGCCCACTGTGAGCCTAGGAAGTAGCCGAGCAGCGTCGCGATCGTGGCTGCGCCGACCGCGATGAAGATCGACGGCGCCACGTTGCTCTGCGCCCAGCCGAGGTCCCCTGTGACGACCTCGTGGAGTCGGTCGCGAAGCTGCACCCACCAGATGGATAAAACCGCGACGACAAGTGCGACGAGCGCGTCACAGATGGCACTGATGAAGACCAAGGTCGCAGTCTCGCGCAGCGCGGATCGCTTGACCGCCGGCTGGTGCCCTTCGCGGGCGAAGATGAACGCGACCCCTGGGAAGAGGGCGAAGACGTAGAAGGCAACCCCCAGCGCACTTGTAGGCATCGGACCCCTCTCGCGGTCATAATGCTACGAGGAGGCGCAGCATGGCGAAGAGCAGCAAGAGCAGTGGCGGTTCATCGCGCAGTTCCGTTACGGGCAAGTTCGTGACGGCGAAGTACGCGAAGTCGCACCTCGCCACGTCTCGAGTGACCGAGCGTGGCATGCAGGCCGCGCACGTGCAGTTCCGTCCCTCAGTTCGCCCGTCCAGCTCGCGGATCCAGCCGCCGACGAATTCGCAGCCTGACTCGTGACCGACAACAAGTCGCGGGAGCCCGGCGGCCAGTTCGGCATCCAGCCCGCGAACGTGCAGCGACCGCCGGCCGTGCGGCCCCCGAACTCGCAGATCCAGCCGCCAAAACCGAAGCCGTCGCAGCAGTAGATACAAGTTTCAGGGTCGCCCGTACAGAGCACTGGCGGGAACCCGGACTTCGGATTCCCGCCAGTGAGTCACCGCTTCGCGGCGCTTGTTACTTGCTCTTCTTGTGCGAGGTCTGCGTGGTGCTGGGGTGCGACTTCGCGTACTTCGACGTCACGAACTTGCCAGTGATCGAGCTTCGCGACGAACCGCCGCTGCTCTTGCCGGACTTGGCCATGACTCCGCGCTCCTTCCTGCCGCGAACGAGTGGACGTTCCACCCCTCTTCGACACCGCTATAGTCGCGTAGCAATGGCGCATGTAGTGCTGCGACACGCCGTGGACCACTACATGTAGTAGTTGCTGGCGGTCATCGCCCGACACGAGATCGCCCGCGTCCTCGTCAAAAGCCTCACCACCCCCACCGCCTGCGGAAGACGTTCGAGCTCGTCGCCGACCATAGACCCGAGCAGGACGATCTCACACCAGTGTTCGATGCCATCCCGGCCGACCCCGACGACACTCTCGACGGCGCCGGGGACACAGTGGACCTGCCGCTGTCCGCAGAGCCAGCCAACGTTCGCGCAGATCTCGACGGAGCCCGCCGCCACTGACCCTCCGAGGCCTGCGGCCCAACCGGCGCTCGCAGTGATGCTCCCGCTCTGCGTCACGCCGTCCGGTAGGCCATCGGCTACCGAGACGCTGTGACGGAGGGGCTGGATAGGGTCCGGAGGCATGGAAGCAACGACGCTTGAACCGCGCACCCTGGTCCCCGGCGAAACCGTCGCGATCGTTTCGCCTGCCTCCTGGCCGGAGGACTCCGTGCCAGGTTGGATCGCCCAGCAGGTCGAGTCGTGGGGTCTTCGAGCAGTCATCGCGCCGCACGCACTCGACCACCGCGGCTACCTCGCCGGCACCGATGCCGACCGGATCGCCGACCTCAACAACGTGATCCGCGACCCGGCGATCCGAGCCGTCATTGCGTCTACCGGAGGGTGCGGCAGCTTCCGGATCGTCCCGGAGGTCGACGTCGACGCGCTCTGCGCCGATCCCAAGGTGCTGATCGGGTACAGCGACATCACCGCGCTGCACTGCGTGTGGGACGCGGCCGGCGTCCCGACGCTGCACGGTGCGATTGCCGGCGCTCACGCTGACCACGTCCGACGACTCCTCATGGAGGGCGCCCAGACCGTCGTCGACGCCGACACTCGCACCCTCTCCGCGGCGCTCACCACAGCGGGGCATGCGGAGGGGGCGCTCTTCGGCGGCAACCTCGAGATGCTGGCGCGATCGGTCGGGGTCGTGAACCTCGACCTCGCGGGCGGGATCTTCCTCCTCGAAATCAACCGCGCCGCGGGGCTGGGCATGGTGGATCGCGCGCTGACACAGCTGCGGTACTCCGGAGCGCTCGACGGCGTTGCCGGCGTCGCACTCGGGAGCATCGACCAGTTCGCCGACTACGAAGACCGGGGCTGGACGATCCTCGACACCCTCCGCGACCACCTCGACGCGCTCGGCGTCCCCGTCCTCGGCGGCCTGCCCCTCGGTCACATCGAGGACCTCGTCACCGTGCCCCTCGGCACGCACTCCATCCTCGACGTCGACCACGCACGCTTGAAAGTCTCCGCACCGTCCGGAACTTGATCGGCTGTCGAGAGGGCGGCGGAGAATGACGGGGCAGGGCGTTACAACCTACCTTGCAAGGGAGGTTGAATGGGGGCATGATCAGCAACAGCCCCAAGCGGGCTTATAACTTGGCTTGGAGGGCCCCAACATGATCCCCATCACCGTCCACGTCCCTGACCATCGCGTCGAGGACTTCTACATCCGCTTCGGCGAGTTCATCGCTAACACCGGTGACCTCGATAACCCGACTCGGCTCGACTCCGGCTCGGTCCCGTCCTGGGTGCTCACGGACGAAGCTGACGCGATCGCAGCCCACCTTTGGTCGGCGCTCTCGTTGCAGGGCAAGATCCTTCTTCACAAGCTGATCATCAACGCCGGGCGCCGGATGACACCGCAGGAGCTTGCCTACGCGTTCGGTCACCCCCAGGGCACGGCGAAGGTCGCGGGCGTGCTCGGCGGCGTCGGCAAGGCGATTCGTCGAGTCGATCTTCCGCTCTACAAGATGCCCTCGGGTGACGAGTGGCACTACGTCTGGGACTGGGACGGTGACCACTACTCGATGACGCCGGAGGTAGCCACGGTTCTGGGCCGCGCTCGGAGCCGGGAGGGGCGCAGCCAGTGAGGCTGCGACTCGAAGGTCAGCGAGTCGCAACCGCCCGCGGCTGACCTGTTTGCTCGGTCGAGACCGGGCAGACCCTGAAGGGCGCCGCCGGCAAGCAATGAAGAGCTCGCCGGCGGCGGTTCCTGCTGCGTTAGCGCCCGTGGAACGGGAAGAACGACTGAATCATCGTCGCGATGCCGTCCGGCGTCACAACGCCATTGGCGAGAAGCCAGACGATGACGAACAGCACACCTCCCACGACAGCAGCGAGGAAGATGAGCAGGACGCAGACCACGAAGACGACGAGGAGAGCGCCGACCACGGCGGCGACCACCAGCGCCCAGGTAGGACCTTCATAGCCAGCTCTGCCGAGCCTGCTGGTCCCGGGCTCGAGGGGGATGCCCCAGTCTTCGAGGGTCTGCTCGGTGCTGCGCCTCTCGGCTTCTGCCGCGCGTTCCGCATCCGCTGCTGCTCCGGCGGCGTCGGCGGCGCGACCTCGAAGCGCATCCACGATTGGTTGCCAAACTGGTTTCAGTCGTCTAATATAAGACAGGTTCACTTGAACTCCTTAGAGCTGCGACGGCATCCGGCGACCTACCACCGCCGCCGCAGCGGGTAAAAAAATTTCGCGAGAAGCCTCGTTCCTGTTGCACCAGGACCGGGGCTTTTCCATTAGGCGGTCTTTTCCTAACCTTTCAATACTACACCACTGGTATCCATATATCAACCATTCGAGGCACATCGGCGCTTTCCGGATACCAGAATTTCACTCAACGAGTATTGGTCAACTGGAGACATGCGGCGAACTCGTGGGGATGCCTCGACCTCGACAAGACGCGAGAGTGGCGGCATACACTGACCGCGTGAACGACGCCGACCGTGAAGCTCTGCAGTGGCTTACCGTCGACGAGCTCGCCGCCCGTCGACGGGCGCTCGTGCGTGACTATGACCGCGAGCTGCGCAGCGAGTATCCGGACTCGGATCGCGTTGCCGCGATGTGAGCTGAGGCGGATGTGATCGAGCAGGTGCAACAGGGTCGTCCAACCGCCGGCACGGGACTGACGTCTCGCGCGCGGCGATCAACGAGTTCCTGACCCGGCCGGCGCCGGTGACTCTGACCCAAGAGGAGATCGGCCCAGGTCCCGTCGTGGAGGCCCCGGGGGAGACCGTCGACGTCTGGCTTCACTTCGTCGAGATCCGCGTGCAGGAGCGTGCCGTGGTGCTCGCCTACACCGACCGTGCCGTGCGGGTCGAGGTGACCCGGCGAAACGGCTCGACCTGCCGTACCGCACTCACCAACTCATCGCCGCATCGATCCGACAGACCTGCATCTGCCACCGACGCGGCCGGTTGCTGCGGGCCATGCCCTCGGTCCGATCTCTGGCTCCGACAAGCGGTCCGTTTGAAGCGTCGAGCGCTGCCGTGAGGCACAACAGAGCGTCCACTCGATAATCTTTGCCCGCTACCGCTAGCCGGGTACTGGGGAGACAGCGCAGGTCAACCTTCGGGTTGCAAACAAGATGACTTCGAGTAGGGAAACGTGCATGGCTGCCGAAATTGACCAAGGTAGAGCCAACGAGGCAGAGCGCCGGATGCAGTTCGCGGACGCTGCCCAGGCGTTGGCCGGTCACGAGTTGTCAGACCAGCTGCTGCGCGAGTTGAGCCATCAAGTAGCCGCTGGCGCGATCCATGCCGATGACGCGATCAGTGCCGGCATGACGCATCTCGATGCTCAGCAGCCGTCCTCGCCTGTGACGTGACCAGCCGTCGGTTGCGCCGCTCAGCACTGGCGATGAGTAGCAAGGTCGCGGTGCATTTTGGTGCACCGCGACCTGGCTGCAGTGGGAGGCATGGGGCTCGGGTTGTCCCGAGAAGCCTGTTATTACAGCGATCAAAGGTGTTCTCCAAGATGCGCCAAGGCGCGGCGATGGGTTCAAATCCCACCGGTACCGCCATTGAGAGGGTGATGCACCGACCTCGTGCGAGGAACCGCGCGGGTCAGATGAAGCCCGGAACGAAGGCCCCCAGGGATCCCCTGGGGGCCTTCGTCATGTCGTGCGACGAGCTCTGCGCTGACCTCCGTGCAGAGAGGCCGTGCGAGAAGGGCGATGCGTTCCGCACTTCGGCCCCCGTGCTCCTACTCCCTCGCGAGCCTCCGGGACAAGTTCTTCGCCAGCTGGAGGCCGAACCGCCCCAGGCCGGTCACCGAATGGAAACGGGAGCTTCACACCGGATGACCCGACGGATCCCTCGGCGCTGCAACGCGCGCGACTACCAAGTATTTCTGTACTGAGTCAAGCAACGCGGCCGGAGCAGCCTGTCACTGCCAGGGAGTGGATGCCGGACGTCGGCGACTGCTGTCATTGCCTCACTGCGGGACGAGGAAGTTTCACGGGTCAGTCGATGGTCTTCCTCGCCCCGCAGTTTCCTGTTCAGGATGGGGGTTCAACAGGGGACCTCTGCCTGTCGTTGCACGACTTGGGGGTCGTCATGAACGTCATCACTGCAGAGAAACTGAACTTCGACAGCGAGCTCGCATCCGCGGTCGTCCTCCGGGAAGTGGTCGAGTTCCCGATCACGGAGCGCACCGTCGTCGTGAACCTCGCGCAGACGGACGCCTTCACCGGGACGGCGCAGCTGGGGCCGCTGCCGCCGCTGAGCTCCACGAACCTGGTGAGCGGGACGGTCACCGGGGAGCTGTTGCTCGCCATCACCGCCCACGACGTCGGTGACCAGGAACAGCAGGCGCGAGCCATCGGCTGGCAGGACTTCTACGGCGATGGGGGACCGGTGCTGCTGAAGTCTCCGCAGGACACCATCGGCACCGTCACCCTCGACCGCCGCACCGTGCTGCACCAGCCGGCGCTCGACCCGCAGCCGGAAGCATTCGTCGTGAAGGCCAACCTCTGGTTCAGCCCGGCGGGGACCGACTGCGGGATCCACAACGTCCACCCGTTCATCGAGGTGCACACCCAGATCACGGGGACGGGTCGGATGCAGAAGTTCGACGACAAGCGCCACGACACGATCTACGAAGACCAGCAGCTCAGCCCCGGTACCACGAACCCGATCCCGTTCTGCATCGACCTGGACGGCGAGTTCACCTACCCGTGGCACCAGTACCGGGCTGACAGCGACTGCATCTGGCTCGCGCTCGAGTACCACGCGAGCTGACTCCCGCACCTCCCACCATCTCCCGACGTCGGCCGGTCCGTCACCGGTTCCTCCGGCGTTCCCGAAACCAGGCAGGAGCACCACCATGAAGACCCTCGGCATCGTCTTCGGCACCCGACCCGAAGCCGTCAAGTACGCCCCACTCATCCACGCACTCCGCGGCGACGACCGGTTCCGCACCGTCCTCATCTCCACCGGTCAGCACCGGGAGATGCTCACCAGCACCCTCGAAGAGTTCGGCATCGTCCCCGACGTCGACCTGCGCATCATGCGTGATGGACAGACCCTCTCCGAGGTCACGCACCGCATCCTTGAAGGGCTCTGCTCAGGCGGACACCTCGACGGCCTCGACGCCGTCCTCGTCCACGGGGACACCGCCACCACCCTCGCCGGAGCCCTCGCCGGCCTCCACGCACAGGTGCCCGTCATCCACGTGGAAGCCGGGCTCCGCTCCGGCAGCAACGCATCACCGTTCCCGGAGGAAGCGAACCGGAAGCTCGTCGGGCAGATCGCAGCGCTGCACCTCGCGCCGACCCCGGGGAACCACGCCAACCTCATCCGGGAAGGGATCCGCGAGAGCGCCATCACGGTGACGGGGAACACCATCGTCGACGCGCTCGCCTGGGGGATGCAGAACCTGCGCTCCTACGGGGACCCGAGGCTGGAGGACCTCGACACCGACCCACGGCGGGTGATCCTCGCGACGACCCACCGGCGGGAGAGCCACGGACAACCGATGCAGGAGATCGCGGAGGCCCTGGCCGACATCGCCACCCGCGACGACGTCCGCATCGTCGTCCCGCTGCACCTGAACCCGAAGGTGCGGGCGGTGATGCTGCCGGTCCTGTCCGGGATCGACAACGTGACGATCGTCGACCCGCTGCCGTACCTGTCGTTCTGCCGGCTCCTGCGCCGGAGCGACATCATCCTGTCCGACAGCTCGGGGGCAGAGGAGGAGGGACCGGCGCTCGGGAAGCCGACGCTGGTGCTCCGCGAGGTCACCGAACGCAGCGAGTCCATCCTCACCGGGTCGTCCCGCCTGGTGAGCCGGCACCGCGGCCAGATCGTCGCCGAGGTGCAGCGACTGCTGAACGACCCGGACGCCTACGCGGAGATGGCCGGCGCCATCAACCCCTACGGCGACGGCCGGGCGACGGAGCGCACGATCGCGGCGATCGCGAACTACTTCGGTATGGGTCCCGCGGTCATGCCGTTCGTGCCCGGCGCCGACACGGTTCCCTCCCTCGCATGAGCACGGGCGGGAACGTCCCCGTCGGCCTCGTCGCGCTCGCGCTCGGCGGGTTCGGCATCGGCCTGACGGAGTTCGTCATCCTCGGGCTCCTCCCCGAGGTCGCCGCCGACTTCTCCGTCACCATCCCGCAGGCCGGGTACCTCGTCTCGGGGTACGCCGTCAGCGTCGCGTTCGGTGGGGTGTTCGTGACGGCGGCCACCGCCTCCATGCGGCCGAAGACGGTGCTGAGCTCGCTGATGGTGCTGTTCATCATCGGCAACCTGTTGTCGGCCGTCGCTCCCACGTACTCCGCGATGCTCGTCGGCCGTGTCGTCGCCGCGCTCTGCCACGGAGCGTTCTTCGGGATCGGATCCGTGCTCGCGGCGTCCCTGGTGCAACCGGACCGGCGAGCGCGGGCGATCTCGACGATGTTCCTCGGCCTCACCGTCGCGAACGTCCTCGGGGTCCCACTCGGGACGTTCCTCGGTCAGGCGCTCGGGTGGCGGTCGACCTTCTGGGCCATCACCGGGATCGGCGTGGTCGCCCTGGTCGGGCTGCTGGCGTTCATCCCCGGACAGGAGGCGGAACACCGGCCCGCAGGGCAGCTCCGCCGGGAGCTCGCCGCGTTCCGCAGCGGGCAGGTGTGGTTGTCGATCTGCGTCACCGTGTTCGGTTTCGGAGCCATGTTCGGGACGTTCACCTACATCGCACCCATCCTCACCGACGTCGCCGGGATGCCCACGACGTGGATCCCGTGGATGCTCGTCCTGTTCGGGAGCGGCCTGTTCGTCGGGAACCTCGTCGGAGGCCGAGCGGCCGACCGTGACCTCGATCCGGCGCTGCTGACGTTGCTCGCTTCGTTGACCGTCGTCCTCGTCGTCTTCAGCGTCGTCGCATCGAACCCGTGGGCGGCCGGCGGCGCGCTGTTCCTCCTCGGCGCCGTCGGGTTCGCGTCCGTCCCCGGCATGCAGATGCGGGTGCTCCGCTTCGCCGAAGCGGCGCCCACGCTCGCCTCCGGGGTGAACATCTCCGCCTTCAACGCGGGCAACGCCATCGGGGCGTGGCTCGGGGGACTGACCATCGCGGCCGGGCTCGGGTACCGGTCGCCGATCGTCGTCGGTGCGCTGCTCGCGGCGACCGCGTTCGCCCTCATCGTCATCGCATCGGGCGCCCACCGCCGTCGCGTCGTGACGCATCCGCCACAGACCACCACCATCACCACCTGACCCAGGAAGGCACCACCATGAGCACACAGATCGTGCCGGGCACGGCTGCACCGACGCTGCCGGTCACCGTCCCCTCCTTCTCCACCGAGACCGTCACCGACTTCCTCCGTGACGGGTACTGGCTCGAAGCCGCCGACGTCGACGGTGACGGCAACCTCGACCTGATCGGGTACGGGCTCACCGTCGGCGAGATCTACTGGTACCAGGCGCCGACGTGGGAGAAGCACCTCATCGTCGACAAGATCAAGGAACCCGTCGGCGCCGGGACCGGCGACATCACCGGCAACGGCCTGCCCGACCTCGTCGTCTGCTACCAGCTGTACGGGCCCGGCGGGACCATCCACCACGCCGACGGCGAAGGCGGGAAGATCGACTGGCTCGAGAACCCCGGCGACCCGGCGATCAGCCGCGAGAACTGGAAGCGCCACTACATCGGTCGAGCAACCGGGATGCACCGTCTGCGCGTCGGGCACTTCTCGCGGACCGACCGCATCCAGGTCATGGGCTTCCCCATCGTCGCCGTCGAGGACGTCCACGCCGTGCTCCCCGTCATGCTGTTCACCCAGCCGGACGACCCCACGCAGGAGTGGGACGCCGAGGTCATCAACCGGACCGACTTCCGCATGATCCACGGTGTCGCCAGCAAGCCGGGCCTGATCCCCGGATCGGCACTGGACAGCATCCTGATGGCGTCCGACGAGGGCGTCACCTGGTTCTACTACGACGAGGACGACGACCGGTTCGTGCGGGAGCACATCGGCGACGGTGAGACCGGCCAGTTCGAGCAGACCACCTTCAAGGGCTCCGGTGACGTCGACGGCGGCCGTGTCGGTGACGACCCGCTCGCGTACGTCGCCGCCATCGAACCGTTCCACGGCAACACGGTGGCGGTGTACACCCGGACGACCGGCGACACCGAGGCGTCCTCCTGGCGGCGACACCTGCTCGACATCTACGGCGACCCGAACGAGAACGGCGAAGGGCCGGGGCACACGGTCATGTGCCGCGACTTCGACGGCGACGGTGACGACGAGTTCCTCATCGGCCTCCGCGGACCCGAACCCTGGCAGGGCGCCTACTACTACAAGGCGCTCGACCTCGAGAAGGGGATCTTCGCCAAGTGGAAGGTCTCCGCCGAGTCCATCGCCCGCATCGTCGCCGGCGACTTCGGCAACCGCGGGGTCGACGACTTCGCCACCATCTCCTACTCCGTCCCGCACTACTTCGTCGCGCCGAAGGCGGAGATCACCCTCCACCGCAACCGCACTCCGCAGCAGGAAGGCTGACCGATGCCCACGAAGGACGACACCACCACACCGACGAGCAACGTCGGCCGCAGAGCATTCCTGTTCGGGTCCGCCGGCACCGCAGCAGCGGGCGCGATGGTCGCGCTCGAGAAGGCGAGCCCGGTCGCGGCGTCGCCCTCGGGCACCGGCACGGCAGGATCCGCGGCCGCTCCCACGGGGACGGTCATCGCGCCGGGTGACTCCCGCTACCTCGACATGATGACCGGCAACAACGTGCGGTTCGTGGCGAAGCCGGACTACATCCGCCTCATCGGGTCCACGAAGGACGCCGAACAGGCGGTCCGCACCGCCGTCCGCGCCGGGAAGAAGGTGTCGGTCCGCAGCGGCGGGCACTGCTTCGCGGACTTCGTCTGCAACCCCGAGGTCGAGGTCATCCTCGACCTGTCCGCGATGAACCAGGTCTCCTACGACCCGGTGATGCGCGCCTTCGCCGTCGAACCCGGAGCGCGCCTGCTGAACGTGTACGAGAAGCTCTTCAAGGGGTGGGGAGTCACCATCCCCGGGGGCATCTGCTACAGCGTCGGCGCAGGAGGGCACATCGCGGGCGGCGGCTACGGACTCCTCACGAGGGCGCACGGCCTCGTCGTCGACCACCTGTACGCCGTCGAGGTCGTCACGGTCGACGAACGGCGGAGGGTCAGCACGCACATCGCGACCCGCGACTCCACGGGTACGCTCGGTGACCTGTGGTGGGCACACACCGGCGGGGGTGGCGGGAACTTCGGTGTCGTCACCAAGTACTGGTTCCGCAGCCCTGGCGCCACCGGGTCGGATCCGTCGAAGCTGCTCGTCAGGGCGCCCTCCCGAGTGCTCGTGAACGCCCTGTCGTTCCCGTGGGACAAGGTCGACGAGACCGAGTTCCGCCGGCTCATGACGAACTGGAACGCCTGGCACGAGCGACACAAGGGCCCGGGGACACCGGAGTCGAACCTGTCGAGCTTGTTCAACCTGAACCACAGGGCCCACGGCAGCCTCGGCATGTTCACGCAGATCGATGCCGACGCCCCGGACGCAGCCGGAGTGCTCAGCCGGTTCATCGCCGCGATCACCGCCGGGGTGAACGTCGCCTCCGAGCCGATGACCACTCCGAGCGGAGAGCTGCCGGCGCTGCCCGACCTCCACGAGACGAAGGAGCTCTCGTGGATGCAGGCGACCCGTACCGTCGGCACGAACAACCCGACGATCACGAACCCGACCAGCCGTGGCGCGCACAAGAGTGCCTACTTCAAGAAGGGCTTCAGCAGTCAGCAGCTCCGCGTCATGTGGAAGCAGATGACGCGCGCGGACTTCACCAACCCGGACACGATGATGGTGGTCTTCTCCTTCGGCGGCCAGGTCAACGCGGTCGCGGAGGACGCCACTGCCAACGCCCAACGGGACACCATCTTCAAGATCTGCCTGCAGACATTCTGGCAGGACGAGAAGGACGACGCCTTCTACCTCGGCTGGGAACGGGAGACGTTCGAGGGTCTGTTCCCCGCCACCGGCGGCGTCCCCGTACCGGGGGCGCAGATGGACGGTTGCTACATCAACTACCCGGACGTCGACATGGCGGACCCGAAGCACAACCGGTCGGGCGTCCCGTGGTCGACCCTGTACTACAAGGGCAACTACCCCCGGCTGCAGCGCACGAAGCAGGAGTGGGATCCCACGGACTACTTCACCCACAGCCTCGGCGTCGAACTGCCCGCACGGAAGGACAGCGAGCGATGACGATCGAAGCGCCGACGACGGAGCGGCCCCCGAAGCTGCCGTCGCTGACCGGACTTCGGTTCTTCGCGGCGTTCCTGGTGTTCGGGTTCCACATCACCCTGTCCGCGTCGCCCATCCCGCCGAACGACCCGATCAGCTTGTTCGCCGACGCGCAGGTCGCCGACGCGACCGAGAAGGTCTTCGTCACGACCGGCTACATCGGTGTGTCGTTCTTCTTCGTCCTCAGCGGGTTCCTGCTGGCGTGGGCGGCGCGGCCGGGCGAGAAGATGACGTCGTTCTGGCGGCGCCGCATCGTGAAGATCTTCCCGAACCACCTGGTCATGTGGGTGCTGGCGATGGTGCTGTTCGCCGCGTCGATCACCCCGACCCACGCGGCGGTGTTGAACTTCTTCCTGCTGAACTCGTACTCGCCCGACGGAGCGGTCAACGTGGCCGTGAACCCGCCGTCGTGGACGCTGTGCAGCGAGCTGCTGTTCTACATGCTGTTCCCACTCATCATCCTCGGGTTGCGACGCATCCCGGGGAACCGACTCTGGTTCTGGGCGGCCATGATGGTCGTCGGCATGGTCCTGGTGCAGGTCGTCAACCTCACCGTCGTCCCGGACGAGCCGAAGTCCGCGCTGACCCCGGTGTCGTCGTTCCAGTTCTGGTTCGGCTACATCTTCCCGCCGACCCGGCTGTTCGAGTTCGTCCTCGGGTCCATCCTCGCCCGCATCGTCATGGAGCAGCGGTGGCCGGCCGTCCGCATGTGGCACGCGGTCGTCCTCTGCGTCGTCGGCTACGCGGTGGCGAACGTCGTGCCGTTCGTGTGGACGTTCAACGTCGCGACGATCGTCCCCATCGCCGTCCTCATCGCGACCGCCGCAGCAGGGGACGCAGCCGGCCGGCCGACCTTCCTGCGATCGCGGCCCATGCAGTGGCTCGGAGACACGTCGTTCGGGTTCTACCTCTGCCAGGGCGTCGTCATCTTCTGGGTCCGTCAGGTGATGCACAACGCCACGTTCGAGACCCCGATGGCGCTGCTCGTCATCGCCGGGTTCCTCGGGCTCACCATCCTCGGCGGCTGGGCGCTCTACGCGCTTGTCGAGAAGCCGATGATGGACCGGTTTGCCAGGCCGAGACGGAAGGCGCCGGCACCCGAACCGGCCGCCGTCCCCACAGCCTGAGCAGACGGCAACGGCCCGGATCTCGATGAGGAGATCCGGGCCGTCGTCGTTCCGGTCGGTCAGTGGCTGCGCTGCGCGGTCCTGGTCGGTGTGCTGTCCACGTCGCGGCTGAGCAGCTCGAGTGCCCCCTCCGCCGCAGACCCCGGATCGGGCGTGTACATGAGCACCCGGTGGCCGGAGTCGTCGGGAGGCGTCAGCACCTCGAAGTTGAGGTCGAAGTCGCCGACCTCAGGGTGCCGGAACGCCTTGATGCCGGAGACACAGTTCTCCACCGGGTGCTTCGCCCAGAGCTTGCCGAACTCGGCGCTCTTCACCGTCAGCTCCCCGACGAGTGCGGTGAGCTCGGGATCTTCGGGGCTCCTGCCGCCGAGCACACGCAGGGAGGACACCGCTCGGACCGCTTCTTCCTCCCACCGCGCGTACAGCTCCTTGGTGTGTGCGTCGAGGAACAGCAGCCGCGTCATGTTCGGACGGTCCTGCAGCCGTTCTGGGCTGTCGAAGTCGACGTGTCCGGCGACGAGGCGGTGGCCGAGCGCGTTCCAGCCGAGCACCTCGCTCCGCTTGCCGATGACGACCGCGGGGGTGTCGGTGAGCGAGTTGATGAGTCGCACGGTGCCGGGTCTGGCGTGGTCGGGTCGCGCCAGGGAACGCCGCTTGGGTGCGGAGCGTTCCGGGCGCGCGAGGTTGAACAGGTGCGCCCGTTCGTCCGTCGTCAGGTTCAACGCCCGTGCGAGTGAGGCGATCACCGCTTCGGAGGCGTTCGTGCTCAGCCCCTGTTCCAGGCGCGAGTAGTACGTCGGACTCACCCCGGCGAGCATCGCGAGCTCCTCGCGACGCAGTCCCGGAACGCGGCGCACACCGTAGCCCCGCAGCCCGACGTCGCCGGGTTGCAGAGCGGCGCGACGGACGCGAAGGAAGTCCCCCAGCTCGTTCGGACCGTTCATCCCCTCATTGTGTGCCCAGTGGACCGATCTGTCCTGTCCCTGGTAGTGACAGGCACGACGGGGAGTGGCTGCCGATCCGCCGCCTCGGCAGGGTTGCCCACACCACCACTGAACGCGGACCCCGTCCGCCCGTGCACGAAGAGAGGGTTCCCGTGACCACGGACCGTACCGCGGACGTCACTCCGTCGACCGCAACAGCAACCCCACCCGCCACCGCGATGAGCGGCAAGCAGCGCATCGCGTTGACGGTGCTCCTCACCGCCAGCTTCACCCTCGCGGTGGACTTCTCGATCCTCAACGTCGCGCTGCCGACCATCGGTGCCGACGTCGGGTTCGCCATCGAGAACCTGCAGTGGATCGCCACCGCGTTCGCGCTCTGCTCGGCAGGGTTCACCCTGCTCATGGGCCGTGTCGCCGACATCGCGGGCCGTCGGCGGATGTTCCTCATCGGCATGGTCCTCCTCGGGGCCGGATCGCTCGCGGGTGGCCTCGCCACGTCCCCCGGGATCCTGTTGGCCGCTCGGGTCGCGCAGGGGTTCGCGACCGCGATCGTGGTCCCCGCGGCCCTCGCGTTGCTCCTGCACGCGTTCCCGGAGGGGCGACTGCGCGACAAGGCGCTGGGACTGAACGGGTCGTTGATGGCGGCTGGCTTCACGACGGGTGCCATCCTCGGGGGGCTGCTGACCGACCTCCTGTCGTGGCGGTGGGCGTTCTTCATCAACGTGCCCGTGGCGGTCGGGGTGCTCATCGTGGCCCCGATGGTCCTGCGGGACAGCCGTGCGCCGCAGCGGACGCGGCTCGACGTCCCGGGAGCCATCACGGTCACGCTCGCGCTCCTGGCGCTGGTGTTCGGTCTGACCCGCGCGGCCGAGACGTCCTGGACGGACCCGCTGAACCTGGCAGCGTTCGCCGTCGCGGTGCTGCTCCTGGCCGCGTTCGCACTCGTCGAACGGCGTGCGGCGTTCCCGTTGGTGCCACTCGGGATCCTCGCTCGATCGAACGTGTCCTGGGGGAACATCGCCGGGATGCTCGCGTTCGTGACCGAGACGTCCCTGGTGTTCCTGCTGACCCTGTACCTGCAGGAGGTGCTGGGGTACACCCCGCTCGCCGCCGGGCTGTCCTTCGCGGTGCTCGGCATCGGCACCGTCATCGGCGGGCTGATCGGGCCTCGTGTCATCGGCCGCTTCGGCAACAAGGCCGCGATCGTCGGCGGGTTCCTGGTGCAGGGGGCGGCGACGCTGCCCCTGGTGCTCATCGGTCCCGCGGCTTCGTCGATCTGGCTCGTCCTGGTGGCGACGTTCGTGGGTGGTGTCGCGAACCTCGTCGTCATCGTCGGGTTCATGGTCACCGCGACGTCCGGGCTGCCGGACGGGGAACAGGGTCTCGCGACGGGGCTGACGACGATGAGCCAGCAGGTGGGCATCACGATGGGAACGCCCATCATGAGTGCGGTCTTCACCGCTGTCGTCCTCGGGAGCTCGCTGTCGACGGCCGCGGCGGTGCTCGACGGCGTGACGACCGCGATCTGGGTGAACGGCGGCATCTGCATCGCCGCCGCCGTGGCCGTGGCACTCTTCCTCCGGGGGCGGGCGACGACCGCCTGACGACCAGGCCGCCGGACACGGCCCGGGTGTGCCACCCCTCGAGGGTGTTGCCGCCCGGGCAGCCGTCTGCCCTCCGTCAGCCACCGAGCCCGGCCGACGACCGGATCATCCGGTGCACGCGGTCGTCACCGCCACCGCCACCGTCGCCCTCGCCGTCGGCGCCGCGGTCGCGGCGCACGGCACCATCCGTCGTGCCCGTGCTCGGGACCGCGCTCGGACGCCCGGTCAGGGGTGACCGCCGGACGACTGGGGGCGAGCGCCTCGGAGCTCGCCGAGGCGCTCGCCGCTCCGTCCCGGACGACGCGACGTCCGGCGGGCGGAAGGTGCCGACGGCGAGGTGTAGGCAGGGTCGGTGCCCCACCTGCAGGCCGCTCCGGCCGGTCCTCCCACCCACCCGTCGGTTCCCCGCACCCCGGACACCATCGCCGCAGAGGCCGCCGCCTGCGTCGCCGCCGGTGCGACCACGTTCCACCTGCACGCCTACGACGACGACGGGGCGGAGACGCTCGAGGCCCGGCACGTCTCCGCCGTCCTGCGTGCCGTCCGCCGAGCCTGCCCCGGTGTCCCGCTCAACATGACGACCTTCGCCGAGATCGAGCCCGATCCCGACCGCCGCTCCGCCCTGGTGGCCGGGTGGACGGACCTGCCCGACCTGGTCGCCGCCAACCAGGGCGAGACGGGCATCGACGAGCTCAGTGCGGCGCTCGTCGACCGCGGCGTGCGTGTCGAGGCGTGCCTGCTGTCCCTCGACGACGCGCACCGGTTCGCGCGGTCGACCGGCTGGGAGCGGTTCGCCCGCGTGGTGATCGAACCGCTCGTGGACGACGAGGACGCGGCCGTCGCGCTCGACCGTGAGATCGAGGCCGTCGTCACGGGCGCGGGCATCACGCTCGAGCAGCTCCACCACGGCATCGGGGACGCCACGTGGGCCGTGCTCCGGCGGGCCGCTGTCCGGGGACACGGCGTGCGGGTGGGGCTGGAGGACGTCCTGACCCTGCCGGACGGGACGGACGCCCCGTCCACCGCCGCCCTGGTCGCCGCAGCCCGCGTCCTGGTCGCGAGCACACCGCGGGCCGGTGCGGAGCAGCACGCCGACTGAACCGCCACGCACCCGCGCGTCCGCGCACCCGCGCTCCGCACCGCGCAGCAGCTCGTGTGCCGGGCTCAGCGCTCCCAGGCCTCGACGGTGATGCCCCCGAAGTCCCGCTCCACGACGCGCTCGTACCCGGCCCCGAGCAGCTGCGCACCCGTCGCCCCCGGGCGGGTCCCGTCGTTGCCGACCAGGACCCAGACGCGGTCGTGCCGCAGCTCCGCCCGGGCGGTCGCGGCACGGGGGAGCAGCCGGTCGCTGTACGTGCCGGTGCCCGTCCACGACGACCGGAACGCGACGTCGTCGAGCCCGGCGAACGCCGCGGGGTAGGCGGCCAGGGCGATCCGGGGCCGCAGGGACACCGTGCCGGTCGTGCCGAACACGACGGCGTCCCCGGACCGGGCGTGCTCCTGCACGAAGGTGGCGACGGCCCGGAGCGGCTGCCCGCCGGGTTTGGCGGTCTCGCCACGTGCCGTCAGGAAGGACGGGACGGACAGCGCGATGAGCGCGGTCGCGACCACGGGCCTCCACGAGCCGCGAAGCGCTGCGATGGACGACCCGACCAGGCCGGCCACCGCGGGCACGACGATGGTCAGGTACCGCGGCGTGAACAGCGGGCCGAGGGTGACGGTGGCCGCCACGAGCGCCAGAGTCGGCACGGTGACCCAGAGCAGGAACAGCAGCCAGGCCGGACCCGGTCGGCGACCGCGGCGGACGGCCACGACCAGGGTGGTCACGAGCAGGGCGAGGACGCCGGCGGCGAGCCACCAGGCGTCGAGGAAGACGCTCTCGACGCCGACCGTCCACGGGTTCACGGGTTGGTCGCGCAGCCACGCCACCTGCCCGCGCTGCGTGGCGGCCAGGACCACCAGGGGCGAGGTGACGGCCAGGGCCGCGGCGCTCGCGAGGGCCGTGCGGACGGCGATCCGGCGCCGGTCCGTCCGCTGGCAGAGCGCCCACGCGACGAACGCCGGGAGCACGAGTGCCGAGTACAGGAAGAGCGCGACGGAGGCGGCGAGGCCGAGGGCCAGCAGCACCCACTGCCGCCCGCGGGACGGCTGGCGTGCGGCGGTGACGAGCGCGACGGCCGACCACGTGAGGCAGGCGGTCGCGAGTGCGAAGGAGCGGGCGTCCAGGCCCGCCGCAGCCGCGCGGGGCAGCAGGAGCACCGCGATCGCCGCCGGCAGCGCTGCCCGGGGTGCGTCGAGCCGTCGCAGCAGCACGAACACCGCGGCCGCCGTCGCCCCGACCGCGATCGCGGACGGCAGCCGGACGGCGAACTCCGTCTCGCCGACCGCGATCGCGGACGGCAGCCGGACGGCGAACTCCGTCTCGCCGAACACGGCGGTCCACCAGTGCAGCAGCAGCGCGTAGACGGCGTGCACGGCGTCCTTCTCCTGCACGAAGCGCAGGATCTCGACGGGGTCCAGGCGGGCGAGCCGGAGACTCGCCGCCTCGTCGTTCCAGTACGAGGGCTGCCACGAGCCGACCGCGGTGAGCAGGGTGCCGAACAGTGCGATCGCGACCGTGGCTGTCGTTGCGCGTGCCCGCGGCGTGCGGCCGACGGTCGGTTCGGGAGCGGGCATGACGGGTCTCATTCTGCACGACCGGCCAACCCGGACCCGGTCGCACTCGCATCCGGCATGATCGTCGTGTGCCCTCATCCTCCGTGACCACCGCCTACCGTGCTGCGCGCGACCAGCTCCTCGCCGCCGACTCCGCAGCGACCGCCCGCAGCGGCTTCGCCTGGCCGGACCTGGGCGACACGTTCAACTGGGCGAACGACTGGTTCGACGTCATCGCGCAGGACAACGACCGCACCGCGCTCTGGATCGCGGGTGCCGACGACGAGCAGCGGTTCAGCTACGCCGAGATGGCCGCACGCTCCGACCGGCTGGCGGTGTTCCTGCACGAGCACGGCGTCGCGAAGGGCGACCACGTGCTCGTCATGCTCGGCAACCAGCTCGAGCTGTGGGAGACCATGCTGGCCGTCATCAAGCTCGGCGCGGTGATCCTGCCGACGTCGACGATGCTCGACACCGCCGACCTGCAGGACCGCGTCGACCGGGGGTCGGTGGCGCACGTCGTCACGAACGTCGGAGAGACGGCGAAGTACGCGGGCGTGCACGGGTCGTTCGGGCGCATCGTGATCGGCGGCCCGACGGACGGCTGGACGGCGTACCCGGAGGACCTGGGCGAGCCGGCGCCCTCGGGGGAACCCACCCGTCCCGTGGTGGAGACCCGCACGTCCGACCCGTGCCTGGTGTACTTCACGTCCGGTACGACGTCGAAGCCGAAGATGGTCGTGCACACGCAGACCTCGTACCCGGTCGGGCACCTCAGCACGATGCACTGGCTGGGTCTGCGTCCCGGCGACGTGCACCTGGCGATCAGCTCGCCCGGCTGGGGCAAGCACGCGTGGAGCTGCTTCTTCGCCCCGTGGATCGCCGAGGCGACCGTGTTCGTGCACGACACCCCGCGGTTCGACCCGGTCGGGCTGCTCGCGAAGCTCGACGCGGCCGAGGTCACCACGTTCTGCGCGCCGCCGACCGCGTGGCGGATGATGCTGCAGGCCGACCTCGGAGCCCGGCCCCGTGCACTGCGCGAGGTGGTGTCCGCGGGTGAGCCGCTGAACCCCGAGGTGATCGCCCGCGTGGCCGCCGCCTGGGACCTCACGATCCGCGACGGGTACGGGCAGACCGAGACCACCGCGATCATCGGCAACGTGCCCGGCGACCCGGTGACCCCCGGTGCGATGGGCACACCCCTGCCCGGCGTCGACGTGGTGCTGCTCGACCCGGTGACCGGTCGAGCCAGCGACGAGGGCGAGGTCTGCCTCGACCTGACGGAGCGGCCGGTGAACCTGATGGCCGGCTACCTCGGCGACCCGGAGCGCACCGAGTCGTCGATGCGCGACGGCTTCTTCCACACCGGGGACATCGCGGCGCGCGACGCCGACGGGCAGCTGACGTTCATCGGCCGGACCGACGACGTGTTCAAGTCGTCGGACTACAAGGTGTCACCGTTCGAGGTCGAGAGCGCCCTGCTGCAGCACCCCGCCGTCGCCGAGAGCGCCGTGGTGCCGGCGCCGGACGACGCCCGGCTCAACGTCGTGAAGGCCTACGTGGCGCTCGCCGGCGGGTGGGAGCCCACCGCCGAGACCGCGCGCGCCGTGCTCGAGCACGCCCGGACGGCCCTGCCGGCGTACGCGCGGGTCCGCCGGGTCGAGTTCGCCGAGCTGCCGAAGACCATCTCGGGCAAGATCCGCCGGGTCGAGCTGCGCGAGCGCGAGGAGCAGGCGCACGCCGGTGGCACGCGGCCCGAGGGGGAGTGGCGTGACGACCAGTTCCCGGAGCTGCGCACGCGCCGCCCGGGCCCGACCGCGGACTAGCCCGGGCCCGACCGCGGGCTGGCCCGCGCCCGGACGGGGTCCGGCCGCGGGCTGACCGGGGTACCGACGAGGGCGCGGCCCGCCCGCCCGGTCGGCGAGGCGGGCACCCCGGCGTCAGCGCTCGGCGTCGTCCTCGTCTGCGGCGTCCGCCCCGTCGGCATCCGCCGCCGGGTGCGCCCCGTCGGCGTCCGCCGCCGAGTCCGCGACGTCCGCCAGGTCGTCCCGCGAGTTGGCGTGGATCGGCTCGCTGTGCCCGAACGTCTTCGCCGCCGCTCGCAGTCGTGCGACGAAGTCGCCGTCGTCGAGCTCGAGCTCGTCCTCGTCGGCGTCCTCGATGACGATCTCGCTCGACGGACCGATGAGGACCTTCGTGGTGGTCATCGTGCCGTCCTCGGCGACCGCGGGCACCTCGACGGTGTCTGCCCGGTCCCCGCCGGCGAGTGCCGCGGCGTACTCGATCACGGCGTCGGCCACGTCGTCACCGACCAGGATCGTCGTGCTGTCGTAGCGGATGTGCTTCATCAGGTACTCCTCCCCACCTCAGTGAAGCGCCGCCCCGGCGAGACCCGCTTCAGGATGGCCGATGGACGCGGTCCGGTACCGCGGCGGGCAGGTCGTTCCACACGTCGGCCCAGACGAGCTCGAAGTCGACGGGTCGGATGCGGTGCGCCCGCAACGCCCGCTCCAGGATCGAGAGGGCGTCGAGGGACCCGGCGAGCAGCCGTTCGTCGCCGTGCACCTCGCGTCGACCGTCGCCGAGGAACGTCGTCACGGAGACCGAACGCACCCGCGGGCGCACTGACCGCGTGAACCGGGCCAGGACCGCGAAGCCGCCGCCGTAGGCGAGGAGCGCGGTGGTAACACCGACGGCCGGCACCTCGGCGGCGAGCACGAGGGCGGCGAGTGCGACGAGCGCACCGACGGCGGGCCAGACGTGCCAGGCGCGCAGGAGCAGGCGCTCGCGGGTGTTCGTGCCTGGCGGGTACACGACGAGGGTGCGCGAGCTCCACATCGTCCGACCGACGGGTCGGATCGTGTACCGACCCCAGACGTGCACGCCGTCGAGCAGGCGGCTGCGGACGGACAGCGCGGTGGTCATCGCTCGGCCGGCGCGAGCTCCGCGCGCACCGGCGCGAGCTCCGCACGGACCGGTGCGAGCTCCGCGCGCACCGGCTCGACGACGTCGCGGTGCCGGACGTTCGTCAGGCACGGGAAGCAGACGAGGTCGCCGTCGCGCACGTCGGCGGGCAGCGGGGCCGGGAGGCGGTGGAACGGACCGTCGGCCTGACCGTCACAGCGGGTGACGACGTACATCGTGGCGAGGGGAGCGGTGCTCCTGCGTCCGATCAGGCGCACCTGGTCGAGCACGGCGCAGGTGGGCAGGACGGCGTCGAGTTCCAGCAGCACGACACCCGGCCGCGGACGGCGAACGCGGGTGACCGAGGCCACCGCGACGCTCACGTCGCGCGGCGTCCACCCGCGGGGGCGGTACCGCGGCGGGGACTGCTCGGCGGTGTGGACCGTCGGCGTGCCGGTGAGGTCGGCGAGCCGCACCATCGAGATCGCGGCGACGAGCAGGTCGTCGGTCGTGGCCTCGGTGTGGGCGGGCCAGAGGTGCGGGTCCATCGGATCGGGGAGCGACGCGCGGAGCGTCGGCATGATCGCTGTCAGTGTCACGGTCCCCACACTCGCGCGCGGTGCCACGGGCCGGAAACCCGCGCTCACGGAACCCCTACGGCGCGGAGCGGACTCCTGACGGTGTCCTCACCGGCCCCGGCACCGCGTGCCCCGCGGTCACTCGACGTCGACGTCCCGCTTGCCGCGCCGGACGATCAGCGGGTCGGGCTTGCCGATCACGTCGACCGCCTTGTCCGGGTAGTCGAACTGCGTCAGGAAGTACCGCATCGCGTTGAGTCGCGCGCGCTTCTTGTCGTTCGACCGCACGATCGTCCACGGCGCGTACCGCTTGCTCGTCCGTGCGAACATCTCGGTCTTCGCCGCCGTGTAGTCGTCCCACCGGTCGAGCGACAGCAGGTCGATGTCGGACAGCTTCCACTGCCGCACCGGGTCGAGCTGCCGCATCGCGAACCGGGTGCGCTGCTCACGCCGGGTCACCGAGAACCAGAACTTCGTCAGGTGCACGCCGGAGTCGACGAGCATCCGTTCGAACTGCGGCACCTGGGTCATGAACGACTCGTACTCGTCGTCGCTGCAGAAGCCCATCACGCGCTCCACGCCCGCACGGTTGTACCAGGAGCGGTCGAACAGCACGATCTCGCCGGCCGACGGCAGGTGCTGCACGTACCGCTGGAAGTACCACTCACCGCGCTCCCGCTCGCTCGGCTTGCTCAGCGCGACCACACGCGAGGTCCGCGGGTTCAGGTGCTCGGTGAACCGCTTGATGGTGCCGCCCTTGCCCGCGGCGTCGCGGCCCTCGAACAGCACGACGGCCTTCTGCCCGGTGTCCTCGAGCCAGTACTGGCACTTCAGCAGCTCGATCTGCAGCAGGTACTTCTCGAACTCGTACTCTTCGCGCGGCAGCCGTTCCGCGTAGGGGTAGTCGTCGCGCCAGGTCAGCACCGGGTTGCCGTACGGGTCGATCAGGTCCGGGTCGGCCGTGTGCCCGTCCGCCACGCTGTAGCCCTCGGTCCGGAGCTGCTCGATGTACTCCCGGAGCGGTTGCGAGTAGGGCGCTGTGTCCACCGTGTCCTCCTGTGCCTGCCGATCGAGCGTCGGCCCGGTCCCATCCTGGCCTGGTCACCCGCAGAGCCGCCCCAAGACGGACGGGAGGCACGGTGCCAGCTGGCACCGTGCCTCCCGTCCGTCAGGTCGTCGCGATCAGACGGCCGCGGTCGCCTCGTCACGGTGCGGGAGCTTCCAGCCCGGGCGCACGAAGTGGCAGGTGTAGCCGTGGGGGTTCTTCTCGAGGTAGTCCTGGTGCTCGTCCTCGGCCTCCCAGAACGGGCCGGCCTCGGTGACCTCGGTGACGACCTTGCCGGGCCAGATGCCCGACGCGTCGACGTCCGCGATGGTGTCGAGCGCGACCTGCTTCTGCTCGTCCGATGTGAAGAAGATGGCCGAGCGGTAGCTGCGGCCGACGTCGTTGCCCTGGCGGTCCTTCGTCGACGGGTCGTGGATCTGGAAGAAGAACTCCAGCAGGTCCCGGTACGAGATCTGGGACGGATCGAAGACGATCTCGACCGACTCGGCGTGGTCGCCGTGGTTGCGGTACGTCGCGTTCGGCACGTCGCCGCCGGAGTAGCCGACGCGCGTGCTGACGATGCCGGGACGACGACGGAGGAGCTGCTGCGCTCCCCAGAAGCAGCCGCCGGCGAGGATGGCGGTCTCGGTGGTGCTCATGGTGGCCTCCTGGGCTCTCGTGTCACTGGCTGCGACACCGTGTGGTGCAACCGGCAACAGGTGCGTTCTGTTCCCGCCGTCGGGTCCGCTGTGGGGCACGGACCCACCCGGGTGTGCGGTCGGTACGACTCGTACCCTACGAGCACGTGCTCCGTGTCACCCCTGCGGTACGGTCAGGCCACATGAGGCGGTCATCCATGCGCGACGAGGTCCGGCCCCGACGGGAGACGAACGCGGCCGGTAGCGGCGTCGTCGCCGAACTCCTCGGCAACGCCGGTACCGCAGCCGGTGACTGCACGACACGTCTGCGATCCGCCCGATGAGCCAGCAGGCCTGGCAGGTCCTGTTCAGCATGCTCGTGTTCGGGGGCGCTGTTGCGTCGGGTATCGCAGTCCTGAGTTCCGCTCGGCGTGCACGGAGTCAGCCGCGAGGGCAGAAGCATCGCAACACCCTGACCGAGATCGTGCTGATCTGCCTCGCGTTCGCCTGCATCGTCATGGCGTTCTCCATCGCAGTGACGAAGGCTTACGCATGACACCGGAGCGCTGGCGTCTCGACTCGACCTGTCCAGCATCTGGATCCTCGTCGCGTTGGGGGATCGTCGCAGGGGCCGCCCGTGAACTTCTGTCTTCGAGAGGATTCCATTCCGTCGTCGTCCTCGTCGTAGACGCAAGCCAGACGGATCGGCAAGAGGGGTGCTGATGCCACTTTCACCAGAAGAAACCGCCGAGCTCTCGGCGATCCTCGCCGACCTGCGGGAGCTCGGCTATGACTTCCCGAGCCTGTCCGCGTTCGCTCAGGCCCCCATCCGGTACAAGGACGCGGTGCCGCTGCTGATCGAGTGGTTACGGAAGGTCCGGACGCCGGCGATGCAGCGGGCAGTCGTGCGAACACTCACGAACCCATCCGCGAAGGGAACCGCGATGCCCGCGCTGATCGATGCGTTCCGGAACTTCCCCGATGAGGCGGACACGCGCTGGGCGGTGGGGAACTCCATCGAGACCGCGTACGTGGACACGTACTTCGACGACGTGGCAGCGCTCGCACTGGACCGCCAGTACGGTGACGCCCGCCAGATGGTGGCCCTCGCGCTCGGCAAGTCGAAGCGGCCCGCAGCGGTCGACGTCCTCCTGCAGCTCATGGACGACCACGACATCAGCGGTCACGCGGTGTCGGCGCTGAGCAAGCGGCCGAACCCGCGGGCGCGGGCGGCCTTCGAGGAGAAGCTGACCGACGACCGCCCGTGGGTGCGGAAGAAGGCGGCGCTCGGACTGAAGAAGCTCGAGTGAAGCCAACCACCTGACGGACCGGAGGCGCGGCGCCAGCTGGCACCGCGCCTCCAGTCTGGGCTGGGGTCGCGTCAGTTCGCGGTGTCCTCGAGCGCGTCGAGCGCGGCGACGTCCTCGGCGGCCAGGACGAAGTCGACGTCGGCGTTCGCGGCGATGCGCGACGGGGTCGTGGACTTCGGCAGCGGCAGGACGTCCTTCTCGAGCAGGTAACGGATCGCGACCTGCGCGACGGACTTGTCGTACTTCGCTGCGATCTCGGCGATCTGCTCGTTCTCGAGCAGTCCGCCGGTGGCCAGCGGGGAGTAGCCCTCGGTCAGGATGTCGTGCTCGCGGTCGAAGGCGCTCGTCTCGTCCTGGGTGTTGCCGATGAACCAGCGGATCTGGTTGGCGTGCGGGACGACGTCGGTGCGGCCGAGCAGGTCCTCGAGGTCGGCGACGGCGAAGTTCGAGACGCCGATGCTCTTGGTGCGGCCGGCGTCGTGGAGCTCCTCGAAGACCTTCCAGACCTCGACGTTGCCGTCGCGGTGGTCGGAGCCCATGTCGCTCCAGGGCCACGGCGCGTGGATCAGGTACAGGTCGACGTGCCCGAGGTCGAGGTTGCGGCTCGACTCCTCGAAGGCGTCGCGGGCGCCGGACGCGGTCTTGACCTCGGCCGGCAGCTTCGTGGTGATGAAGAGCTCGTCGCGGGGGATGCCGCTGTCACGGACGGCCTCGCCGACGCTCGCCTCGTTGCCGTACGCCAGGGCGGTGTCGATGTGCCGGTAGCCGAGTTCGAGCGCGGTCTTCGTGGCGTCGTACGCCTCGGAGCCGGACGGGATCTGCCAGGTGCCGAAACCGATCTTCGGGATGTGCAGACCGTTGGACAGGGTGAACGTGTCGGTGAGTGCAGGCATGCGGCCGACGCTACGCCGGCGGTTCGAGCGGGCGTCGAGCGCCGCCGCCGCGCACCGCGCCCCGGTACGGGCGTCGCGCCCCGACTCAGTGGGGCGCGATGCCCACCAGGGGGCGCGAACGCGGGCAGCAGACGGACGGGAGGCCCGTGGCGGTGTCGCCACGGGCTTCCCGTTCGGTCGCGCTGGTGGGTCAGCGCGCGGTGCGCGTACCGATCCGCGGCAGCACCAGGCCGAGCACGATCATCGCGACGGCGAGGAAGGCGTGCAGCACGTTGTCGGCGCTGTTCAGCGGCACGAAGTTCGCGGGGTCGGCCATGCCCGCGGTGAACAGGCCGTAGATGAACAGCACGAGGTAGATGACGCCGCCGACGAGCAGGTAGAGCCGGGCCGAGGCTGCACGGCGTGCGGCGACGAGCCCGACGATGCCGAACAGCAGGTGCACGATGTTGTGCAGGACGGACACCTGGAACAGCCCGAGGAGCAGGGCCATCGAACCGTGACCCGCCATCGACATGGAACCCATGTCCATGGTCAGGCCGGGGATGAAGCCGGCGATGCCGACGATCAGGAAGACGACTCCGAAGACGAACGCGCCCCGCTGGGTCCACGTCGTGGTCGAGCCGGTACGGGGGCTTGCTGCACTGCTGGTCATGGTGAGACCTCTCTCTCGCAACACGTCGCAGTGTGCGGCGCTCATGACATTCGGAGCCGATGCCCGGTCGGTTTGCAGATCAGTTCGCCGTGGCCACCGCTCGCGCCAGGCCCCGCACGAGCAGTTCCCGGGATCGGGCGGTCGTCGCGTCGTCCGGAGCCCTCGATGCGGCGCGTGCCAACCCGTCGACCAGCGCGATGACGGCGTCGGCGACGACGGGGACGGGTTCGGCCGGTGCTGTCCCGTGCCGTGCGGTCCACCGCTCGATCCCGGCCACCACGCCGTCGCGCCAGAGCTGTCGCTCGGCGTCGAGCAGGTCGCCGTCGCCGTCGGCGGCGAGGCCCGTCGCACTGAGCGCTTCGAGCAACCGGAACCGCTCGGGCTCACGCCGCACCAGGCCGAGGTACGTCGAGATCCCCGCCTCGAGTGCGGCGGCGAGGTCGTCGTGCTCGTCGGCGGCGGCGAGCACCGGCGGCAGGACCGCGCGTGCCTGCCGCTCGAGCAGTGCGACCACCAGGTTGTGCCGTGCGCCGAAGACGTAGTGCACGACGCCGTGGGCGACACCCGCGCGGGCGGCGACCGCGCGGGTGGTGAGACTGCGGAGGCCGTCGTCGCGCACGACGAGCGCGGCGGCGTCGAGCAGCTCCGCACGCCGGTCCTGTCGGCTGCGGTACCCGCGCGGCTGGTGGTCGTCGGTCATCACAGGAAGCGTACGGGGCACGTGCAGCGACCACCGTCATGATGAAGTCGGCCGAGCGGCCAAATCGTCATCGAACCCGAGGAGTCACCATGGAGATCGTCGTCCGGGCAGCACGACCGGCAGAGCTCGGCGCGGCGGCGGCCGTCCTGGCGGAGGCCTTCGCCGACGACCCGGTGCTCGCCGAGATCCGGCCGCCCAGGGCCCGCGAGGACCGCCGGGTCGTGCTGACCGAGCTCTTCGCCGCCCTCATCCGCTCGGTACCGGCACCCGGCCGGCGCGTCGACGTCGCCACCATCGCGGACCGGGTCGTCGGCGCCGCCTTCTGGCAGGCTCCCGGTCGTCGCTCCGGTGGCGTGGGCGCCTTCGTGCGGCAGGTGCCCGCGTTCCTGCGGGTCCTCGGGATCGCTGGGGCCCTGCGCGCCCTCACGCACCTGCGGCGGATGGGGCGTGCTCGGCCCGAGACCCCGCACTGGTACCTCGCCGAGATCGGGGTGTCCGCAGCGGCGCGGGGGCGCGGTGTCGGCGGACTGCTGCTCGGACGTGCGCTCGAGCGGGTGGACCGATCCTCCGCGGGCGCCTACCTGGAATCGTCGACCCCGCTGAACCGGCGGCTGTACCGGCGCCACGGGTTCGCGGACGGTGCCCCGATCGCCGGGTTCCGGGCGGCGCTGCCGATCAGCATGTGGCGGCCGGCCCTCGGCTGACCGGACACCGGGGGACACCCACCCTGTGCTCCCGTGCACGGCCGCTGCCTACCGTCCAGGGCACACCACGACGAGAGGAAACACCATGGCAAGTGGAGTCGCAGCAGTCTGGGTCCCGGTCGGCGACATGGAGCGCGCGGTCGCGTTCTACCGCGACACGCTCGGTCTCACGGTGAAGGACCAGTCCGACGACTGGAGCGAGATCGACGCCGGTGGGCTGATGATCGGTCTGAACGGACGCGAGTCGGCCAGCGGGTCGAGCGACGGCGGCGCGGTCGTGTCGTTCCAGCCGGACGGCAGCATCGAGGACGAGGTGGCCGAGCTGAAGAGCCGCGGCGCCGACATCCAGGGTGCGATCAGCGAGCACCCGTGGGGCAAGATCATCCCCTTCAAGGACAGCGAGGGGAACGACCTGCAGCTCTACTCGCCGCCGCAGGGCTGAGTGCCGCCGCGCTGACGCGCGCGGACGACGGACGGGAGGCCCGTGGCGGTGTCGCCACGGGCCTCCCGTCCGTCTCGTGCTGGTGGGGACCGCTACGCGACCGCGATCTCGTTGGGCACGCCCGGCAGCTCGTCACTCGAGGCGATGACCTCGCCGGTGGTCAGGTCGACCGCGTGGACCTTCTGCTCGGCCGGGTCGGTGACGTAGGCGACGTCACCTTCGACCTTCAGCGCGGGGTGGGCGTCCTGCCACTCGGTCGGGCCCTCCCACGCGTCGATCACCGGGTACGACTCGAGCTGCTCGCCGGAGGTCTCGTCGAAGGTGTGCAGGGCGCCGTCGGAGCCGAGCACGACGGCCTCGTCGCCGGGGCCACGTGCCAGGTCGCGGAAGGTGAAGCCGACGTCCTCGGGCATGTCGGCGACGGTGTACTCCCCCGACGCCGCGTCGATCAGGGCGATCTGGTCGAGCAGGTAGCCCTCGCTGTCGGGATCGTCGTTGTAGTCGCCGACCGCGACGGACGAGTCCTCGGTGGTGAACAGGTTGCCGGTGCGGCCGTACTCGGTCGGGGCGTCGATCTTCTCGAACGCGCCGTCGTCGTAGACCAGGGCGCCGTCGGTGCAGCCGAACACCGCGACCTCGCCGGTCACAGCACCCTCGCCGTGCACGTCGGGGCACTCCTCGGAGCGTGCGATCTCCTCGCCGTCGGCGTCCAGGGCGCGCACGCCGGAGCGGCTCTCCTCGGTGCCGATGGTGGTCAGGAGCGTGCCGTCCTCGAGCTCGATGGCGACGCCGTGGTGGGCGGCCTCGGACTTCGTCGTCTCGACGTCGGGCAGGTCGGCCCCGTCGAGCTCGGTGTGGTCGAACGTCGTCACGTCGCCCGTGCCGTCGGCGAACAGGGCGGTGGTGTCGCCGTGCACGACCGCGTGGCCACCGGCGTCGGCGGGGAAGACGGCGTCGGTCAGGGCCGGGTCGGCGGCGGTGTCGAGCACCCGGAAGCCCTCGGGCACGGTCACGAGCACGTGGCGACCGTCACCGGCGGGGTTGACGCGGGTGAAGCCGTCGATCGCGTCGTCGGCCACGACCTGCAGGTCCTGGTCGAGGGTGAGCAGGCCGCCGTCGTAGGTCAGGGTGATGCGGGTGCCGTCTGCCGTCGGGGTCGCGCTGCTGTCGGACCCGGCGTCGGCGGTGTTCGTCGCGCACCCGGTCAGGGCGAGGGCTGCGGCGCCGAGCAGGGCGGCGGGCCACACGGCCCGGAGCGTCTTCGTGTTCGTCATGCTGCTCACTGTATTGATTCTCATTCTCATTTACCAGTCGACAGGCCGTCGACGATCGCCTGCGTGTTCGAGCGCATCATGCCGAGGTAGGTCGACGCGTCGCCGTCCTCGGTCAGCGACTCGGTGGCCAGGGGGCGGATCTCGACGTGCACGTCGACCTCCTCGGCCAGGACCTCGGCCAGTCGCGCGGGCTGTGAGGCGTCCGCGAAGATCGTCGGCACGCCCGCTTCGTCGATCGCGTCCGCCAGGTCCCGCAGGTCCGCTGCACTCGGCGAGGCCAGGGTCGTGCCGCTCGGGATCACCGCGCCGACGACCCGGAAGCCGTACCGGTCGGCCAGGTACCCGAACACGTGGTGGTTCGTCACGAGGGCCCGCCGGTCCTCGGGCACCGTGGCCATCGCGGTCGTCATCTCGTCGTCCAGGTCCTGCAGCTCCGCCAGGTAGGCATCGGTGCCGGCGGGCTCGATGCCGACCTCGCGCAGGTCCGCGTCGAGCGCCTCGACGACGTCGGCCATGCGTCCCGGGTCGGTCCAGAAGTGCGGGTCCGGCCCGCTGTCGTCCTCGGTGGTCCACTCCAGTGCGTCGACGGCGTCACCGGCGGTGGTCACGGGCACACCGTCCTCCGCCGCGGCCTGGACGTGCCGGGCGACGCCCTCCTCGAGCCCGAGGCCGTTCTCGACCACCAGGTCGGCGCTCCGGAGTCGTGCTGCCTGCTGCGCCGACACCTCGAACGAGTGCGGGTCGGCCCCGGGCGGCATGAGGACCATGACGTCGGCCTGGTCCCCGACCACCTCGGTGACGACGTCGCCCAGGATGTTCGTGGTCACGGCGACGAGGGGGCGGTCCGAGCCGGCGGGGGTGCACCCGGCGGTGGTCACGGTGAGCGTCGCGGTGACGACCACTGCGGTCAGCAGTCGCGTCGTCGCCCTCACAGCCCGACCTCCGCGAACGCAGCGGGTGCGACCGGCAGGTCGATGGTGCGGGCGACGCGGGCGTCGTCGGCGAAGTCGATCTCGTGCACCGTGCCGCTGGCGGGGTCGGCCAGGTAGGCCCGCTGGGCGTCGAGCTGCAGCAACGGTGCGGCGTCGGCGTCGATGAGGGGCTCCGTCGAGGCGGCCGTGCCGTCGTCCGGCGTCACGACGACCACCCGGCCGTCGGCGTCGACCCCGACCACGTGCTCGTCCTCGTCGTCCACGGCGACCACGGCGCGCAGGGGCCGCTCGGTCGGCACGTGCCGCCACGAGCCCTCGCGCACGTCGAGCAGCCAGAAGCCGGTGTCGCCGGCCAGCCCGGCGACCGTCGGACGCCCGGAACGGGCAGCGAAGGCCGTCGGGCGCTCGGCGTCGTCCGGCAGGTCCACGAACGACGTCGCACCGGCGTCGTCGACGACGACCGCGCCGTCGGCGCAGCCCACCACCGCACCCGCGCGGGTGACGATCCCGCCGGCCGGGTCGGTGCAGGCCTGCGCGTCGGCCGACGCGGTGCCGGACGGGTCGCCGTCCGCGTCGAGCACCCGGACGGTGTCACCCTGGGCGGCGACGAGCTGCTCGCCCACCGGCAGCAGGACCGTGGCGTCGACCCGCGCGGTCTCGTCGACCTCGCCCTGGCCCAGGGCCTCGCGGTCGAGCACCACGGCCTCGCCGCGGTCCGGCCACGTCAGGGTCGTCATGGTCTCGGACGAGTGCACCTCGACCGGGCCGCCGCGGTCGATCGTGCCGACGACGCGGGGGTCCGCCGCGTAGTAGTGGGTGTGGTCGCCGTGGTCGACCGTCCACGAGCCGCCGTCGACGATCGTCGTGCGGTCGCCGTCGCTCGTCACGAGGAACCGGCCGTCGGTGGCGGAGTGCTCGGGGGCGTCCACCCCGTCGAGCTCGGTGGACTCCTCGGTGAGCAGGTCGTGCAGCGCCGTCTCGCCGGTCGCCGACACGGCCAGGAGGCGCACCTGCGGTTCCTGGGACTCGGTCGCCCCCGCCACGTAGCCGTGGGGGCGGGCGCTCGCGGTCCCGTCGTCGGCCGACGGGGTGCCCGTGGAACAGGCGGTCACGGTGAGGGCCAGGCCGGTGGCCAGGCCGATGGTGGACAGGATGCGCGCGGGTGCGCGGCGGGTGGTCGAGTGCGTCATGCTCCCTCTCGGTACGGTGCGGCGGATCGTGGTGCTGCCGGCGCGGCCGCGCGCGCCGGTGCCGGGGTCGGGGTGCGTCGCAGGACGACGGCGGCGGCGGCCCGCGAGACGACGACGCCGCCGACCGCCACCGCGGCGATGCTCGCGCCGGCGGCGGTGCCGGCGTGCCACGAGACGAGCAGGCCGACGAGGACGGCGGTGGTGCCGATGGCGGCGCCGAGCAGCATCGTCGAGGCCACGTGCCGGGTCCACGCGCGTGCGGCTGCGGCGGGCGCGAGCAGCAGGCCGACGACGAGCAGGGTGCCGACGGCCCGGTACGAGGCGACGACCGCCAGGGTCACGAGGCCGATGAGCACGACCTCGGCCACCCGTGGGTGCAGCCCGAGCGTGGTGGCCTTGCGGACGTCGAAGGCCAGGGCGGTGAACGGCCGGTGGAACGCGACCGCCACGGCGAGTGCCACGGCCACGGCGACCGCGAGCCCGCCCAGGTCGGCGCGGGTGACCGCCAGGACGTCGCCGAACAGGATCGCGGTGACGTCGGTGGCGAACGAGCGCGAGGACGACACGATGATCACCCCGAGGGCGAGCATGCCGACGAAGAGCAGGCCGATCGAGGTGTCGTAGGACAGCCGGGCGCGGCGGCGCAGTGCCCCGACGCCGAGGACCATGACGCCGGCGCTGACCGCGGCGCCGAGCACGGCCGGGATCCCGGTCAGGGTGGCGATCGCGACGCCGGGCAGCATGCCGTGCGACAGTGCCTCGCCCAGGAACGCCATGCCCCGGACGAGCACCCAGGTGCCGACCACGGCGCAGAGGACCGCGGCCAGGGCGCCACCGACGAGGGCGCGCACCATGAAGTCGACGGAGAACGGATCGGTCAGCCAGGTCACGGTCCGAGACGCTACATGAAAACGAGTATCGATACTGATAGCGTGCTCAGGTGCCTCCGACCGCTCCGACCGATCCCCGGACCGCCGTCCACCTGCACCGCGTGACCGCCGTGCGCGGTGACCGGACCGTCCTCGACGGCGTCGACGCGACCTTCGCGGCCGGGGTCGTGACCGCGCTCACGGGGCCGAACGGATCCGGCAAGTCCACGCTGCTCGACGTGGTGGCGCAGGTCGTGACGCCGACCGGCGGACGGGTGACGGGCCTCCCGGCGGACGGTGTCGCCTACGTGACCCAGTCCGTGCCGCCGACCACCCTGCCGCTCACCGTCCGCGCGGCCGTGACGATGGGGCGGTGGCGGCACCGCGCGTGGTGGCGACCACTCGGGCGCGGCGACCGGGCGCTCGTCGACGCACAACTGGAGCGGATGGCGATCGCGGACCTGGCGGACCGGCCGATCGAGGAGCTCTCCGGCGGCCAGCGGCAGCGCACGCTCGTGGCGCTCGGCCTGGCGCAGCGTGCGCGGGTGCTGCTC
Source organism: Curtobacterium oceanosedimentum (assembly GCF_020297365.1). Lineage (GTDB taxonomy): Bacteria > Actinomycetota > Actinomycetes > Actinomycetales > Microbacteriaceae > Curtobacterium. The sequence continues at coordinate 11,223 of NZ_JAIXIG010000009.1, read as the reverse complement.
GTCGATGAGCCGACCGCCGGGGTGGACGCCGACTCCGCGGCGCTCGTGGTCGATGCGCTCGCCGCCGAGGCGGCAGACGGTGTCGTGGTCGTGCACGCGGCGCACGACCCGGTCGCGATCGCCGCGGCCGACCGCGTCGTCACGCTCGGCTGACCCGCGTCGGTGCTCGGGTCAGGCGTCGAGTGCGCGACGGGCGGCCGCGACGACCTCGGCATCCGTGACGAAGTGCGCGGACCCGTCGTCGCCGGCACCCATCGGCACACCGGCGTGTGCGCTGTCCGCGGCGGGACGCTTCGCCGACAGGTGCACGGCGGCGGCACCGGTGGCGACCAGGGCGCGGACGTCGGCGGGGGTGACGCCGGCTCCGGCCATCACCTGCACGGGACCGGCGGCCGCGACCATGCGCGCGATCGTGTCGGCGCCGGCGACCGCGGTGGGGGCACCGCCCGAGGTCAGGACCCGTGTGAAGCCGACCGCGGCGAGCGACCCGGCCGCCGCGACGGGGTCGGCGGCGTGGTCGATCGCCCGGTGCAGGGTGACCTCGGCGGTGGCACTGACGGAGCGGGCGGCCTCGACGAAGCGGCGGAGGGCGTCCTCGTCCAGGGTGCGGTCGGCACGCAGGGCCCCGACCACGACCCCGGCTGCCCCGGAGCGCAGCACCGTCCGGACCTCGCGCACCATCAGGTCGACCTCGTCGGGCGTGTGCACGAAGCCGCCCGGACGGCAGCGGACCAGCGCGTGCGCCGGGATCCCGGTCTCGTGGGTCGTCTCGACCAGGGCCTGGGACGGGGTGAGCCCGCCGAGCTCGAGACCGACGCAGAGCTCCACGCGGTCGGCGCCGCCGTCCCGCGCGGCGACGGCACCCGCCGGGGACGTCACGGCGATCTCGAGTGCGGCGGTGGTGCTCATGCAGGGTCTCCGAGCGGTTCGGTGGAGGCGGGGACGATGCGGGCGCTGAGGTCCGGCGCCGTCGGGAACACTCGATCGTAGGGGAACATCGGCCGCTCGATCCTGTGGTGCCCGAGGCGTAGCAGGTCCTGGTCGACGCCGCCCGGGGTGAGCGCGAGCATCCAGTCGGCGGCCATGTCGAACAGCTCCGGCTCGAGGTACCCGATCTTCACGACGACGACGTCGGCATCACGCGGTGCCAGGTCGAGGTCGGTGAAGTCGTGCTCGTGGTGGTACGGCTTGCGCAGCTCGGTCAGGATCGCGAAGACGCTGCCGACCTGCAGCACGACCTCGGTCACGGCGTCGCGGTCGCCGTGCCCGATCGCGTGCACCCGGCCGGTCATCGTGACGGGGCCCGCGTGCACGTGGTCGACCGACGCACCCGCGGTCACGGTCACCGTCGCACCGACACCGGCCTCCACCGCGGTGGCGACGGCGTCCGGTCCGGGCACGCTCGCGTAGATGACGGTCGGGCCGGACGGGTCCTGGAACTCCGGACGGGCGAGCACCTGCGTCAGGCCCCACGTCATGTCGCCCGAGCCGCCGGCCGTGGGGTTGTCGCCCGAGTCGGAGACGAAGTAGGGCTTCGCGGCGCCCGGGGCGAGCGCAGCGTCGAGGCACTCGTCGAACGTGCCGGTGGGGGCGACGAACACGAAGTCCTCGCGGACGTCCCAGAACGCCGCCGCGAGCCGCTCGGCACCGGCGGCGACGGCGGTCTCGTCCCACCCGGTGACCACGGTGACGGCCTGGTCGCGGGGCTGGTCGGCCCACGCGTACCCGACCCAGATCGCGGCGTCGAGCACGCCCTCGGTCGCCTCGACCTCCGGCACCTGCGCGTACAGCGACCTCGCCGGCTCGAGACGGGTCGAGGTCTGCTCGCCGGGCAGCAGGACGGGGATCGGGATCCAGGCCTTCACGGGCCGCTGCGCGCCGACGGGCCGGGTCGTGAGCACGTCGACGAGGTTCCGGACCGCGCGCTCCTTCGTCTCGAGGGCGTCCTCGTGCGGGGCCATCCGGTAGCAGGTGACGAGGTCGACCTGGTGGGCGAGCTCGCGCGTGACGTTGCCGTGCAGGTCCATCGACGCGGACACCACGACGTCCGGGCCGACGACCGCGCGGATGCGGTGCAGCAGGTCCGTCTCGGCGTCGTCGAGCCCCTCGACCACCATCGCGCCGTGGATGTCGTACCAGAGGCCGTCGACCGGGCCGAGTGCACGCAGGCGCTCCACGATCTCGTCGGCGAGTTCCTCGTACGACGCCCGGTGGACGATCCCGCCGGGCAGCGCGTGCCCGATGAGCGCACCCCGGAAGTCGGCGGCGTCGGCGTACGACGCCAGGAACGGGTACCGCGCCACGACCTCGTCGCCGCGGTCCGGGTGGAACGCCGCGGCGTGCGTGCGGGTCGGCGTGAACGTCGACGTCTCGATGGCCAGGCCGGCGATGGCGACGACCGGGCGGCGGTGGGTGCGGGTCTCAGACACGGACGCTCCTGTTCCTGGTGGTGGACTGCGGGATGGGGGTGGACAGCTGCTGGAGCGAGGCGGCGAGGCCCCGCTGCAGCGCGAACTGCCCGGCACCGACGAGCCCGGCGTCGGCACCGAGCGACACCGGCTCGATCGCCAGGTGCTGGGTCATCAGCGGGTGGCAGCTCTCGTACAGCTGGCTCCGCACGGCGGCGATGAACGGGTCGAGGGTGGACAGGATGCCGCCCAGGTAGACGGCGTCCGGGTTGAAGAAGTTGACGTTGGCGGCGAGCACCTCGCCCAGGTACCGGCCCGCCATCCGCACGGCACGGGTGGCCTCGGGGTGCGCGTCCGAGGCGAGCCGGACGACGTCGGCGGTCGAGGCGACGTCGACCCCCGTGTCCGACAGGATGCGCACCAGCGCGGCCCCGGACGCCACCGTCTCGAGGCACCCGGTGTTGCCGCACGAGCACGGGGTGTCCCCGGCGGCGTCGATGCGCACGTGCGTGATGTCCCCGGCCGATCCCGTCGAGCCGCGGTACAGCCGTCCGTCGATGACGATCCCGGCACCGATCGCCGATCCGGCCTTGATCGTGATGGTCTGGCGTCGACCGGGGTCCTGCACGGTCTGCTCGCCGGCGGCCATGCAGTTCGCGTCGTTGTCGACGATCGCGGGCAGCCCGAACCGCTCGCTCAGCCAGGCGGCGACGGGGAACCCGTTCCAGCCCGGCATCCGGCTCGGCAGGTCGACCACGCCGGCCTCGACGTCGACGGGCCCGGGCAGGCTCAGGCCGACCCCGCGCAGTCCCTCGCGACCGCGCTCGTCGGCGAGCCGCTCGAGCAGCGCGGCCAGGCGCTGGAGCCCCGCGGTCGGGCCGTCGGACAGGGCGAACGGGACGTTCGAGACGGACTCGAGCGCGCCTCCCGGCAGCACCACGCCGACCCGCGCGTGCCCGCCACCGACGTCGGCGGCGACCGCGTACTCGTCGACCCCGCCGATGCGGAGCACCTTGCGGGGGCGGCCGCCCGTCGACACGTCGGTGCCCTCCTCGGCGAGCAGGCCGTGGGCCAGCAGCTGCGCGACGACGTGCGACACCGTCGACGGGGCCGCGCCGAGCAGCGTGGCGATCTCGGTCCGGCTGGCCGCCTGTCCGGACGCGACGAGCTCCAGGACGCGGGCGCTGAGGTCGGCCACGACTTTCTCCAATACCGGCGGAACAGCGGCGGCACACCGGATGGTGGACCGTTCTGCGGCGAGCCTAGGCGGCGGATCGGAGCGCCGACCCTTTCGTCGGTTCGGCAGTAACGCAGTTTTTACATCGAGATGTTTGTTTTTCCAATCGCTTTGGTCCTTGACTGTCCCCGTGCCGCACGGCACCCGTGCTCCACCTCCCCGACGTCCATCGCACAAGGAGACACCGCATGTCCAAGCCCCGCCGCTGGGCGCTCCTCACCGGAGCCGCGATCGCCGTGAGCGCCCTGCTCGCCGGTTGTTCGGGTGGCGGTTCCGCCGCCACGAACGACACCGACGAGATCGACTACGCGCTCCCCGCCAACTTCACGCCGAACTGGATCCTGCCGATCGGCACCGCCGCGCACCTCAACACGAACAACGGCTCCATCGCCCAGTCGCTGTACGAGCCGCTCGTCGCGTACGACGGCTCCACCGGCAAGATCGCGTGGAACAAGGCCGGCTCCGTCGCCACCGACGCGCTGTTCGCCGACGACGGCAAGAGCGTCACCATGACGCTCGGCGACCGGCACTGGTCGGACGGTGAGGCGATCACGAGCCGCGATGTCGGCTTCTGGTTCAACCTGATCAAGGCGAACAAGGACCAGTGGGGCTCGTACTCCAAGGGCAAGGCGCCGGACAACTGGACGTCGTTCAAGGCGGTCGACGACACGCACTTCACCATCACCTTCGACAAGGCCTACAACTCGGACTGGATGCTCGCCAACCAGCTGAGCCACATCATCCCGCTGCCCCAGCACGCCTGGGACAAGACCAGCGCGACCGCGGAGGTGACCGACGCCGACGAGACCACCGCCGGCGCGAAGCAGGTGTGGAAGTACCTCAACACCGCCGCCGGGAAGATCTCCGACTACGCCACCGACGACCTGTGGAAGACGATCTCCGGCCCGTACGGCGTGAAGACCTTCACCACGGCCGGCAAGGTCACCCTGACCGCCAACGACAAGTACGACGGGGGCGAGGAGGCGTCGATCGGGACCGTCAACCTGCTGCCCTTCACCACGGCCGACGCCGAGGTGAACGCGGTCCGCTCGGGCGAGGTCGACTACGGGTACATCAACGCCACGGACATGGACCAGAAGGCGTCGTTCGAGGCGAAGGACTACACGGTGCAGCCGTGGACCGGTTGGGCGATCACGTACATGCCGTACAACTTCAACAACCCGGACATGGGCGCGGTCTTCAAGCAGCTCTACGCCCGCCAGGCCGTGCAGATGTCGATCGACCAGGAGTCGCTGTCGAAGGTCGTCTTCAACGGCACCGCGACCTCGACCTACGGACCGATCCCGCAGGCGCAGGAGTCCGACTACGTCTCCGACGTGCAGCAGGACAACCCGTACCCGTTCAGCACGTCGAAGGCCAAGGACCTGCTGACCAGCCACGGCTGGGAGGAGCAGGGCGGCACGATGGTGTGCACCGACCCGGGCACCTCGGACAGCCAGTGCGGCGAGGGTGTCGAGGAGGGCACGAAGTTCTCGATGCAGGTGCTGTCGCAGTCCGGCTCGACCGTGACCGACAACATGATGAGCGCGATCCAGTCCTCGCTCGCGAAGACCGGGATCGACTTCACCATCAAGACCGCACCGGTGTCGAGCGTGCTGTCGCAGACCCCGACGTGCACGTCCGACGAGGCCAGCTGCGACTGGGACCTGTCGTTCTTCGGCACCGCGGGCAGCTGGTACTTCCCGGCCTACCCGACCGGTGAGTCGCTGTTCCAGACCGGCGGCTCGGCGAACTTCGGCAGCTACTCGAACGAACAGGTCGACGCCCTGATCGACGCGACCACCACCTCGACCGACGCCACCGCCGTGCAGGACTACAGCGCCGCGCTCGCCGAGGACCTGCCGGTGATCTGGCTGCCGAGCCCCGACTACCAGATCTCGGTCGTCAAGAAGGGCCTGTCCGGGTTCGACCAGGACTCGCTCGCCAACTTCCACCCGGCCCAGTGGAAGTGGACCAAGTAGGACCGTGACCATCTCAGGAGGCGCGGTGCGGGTCCGCCCCGCACCGCGCCTCCGCCCCGGATCACGCAAGAACCGACCATCGGAAGCCGCATGACCACAGCTCTCTTCCTCACCAGGCGCGTCCTGCAGGCGCTCGCGGTGATCCTCATCGTCACGATCGTGGTGTTCTGCCTGCTGCACGCGCTGCCGGGCGGCCCCGCCCGCGGCGTGCTCGGCGTCTCCGCGACGCCCACGCAGATCGCCCAGTTCAACCAGGCCCAGGGCCTCGACCAGCCACTGCCCGTGCAGTACCTGCGGTTCCTCGGCCGGCTGCTCACCGGCGACCTCGGCACCTCGTACACGCTCAACGAGTCGGTCTCGCAGCTCATCGCCGAGCGCCTGCCGAAGACCCTCGTGCTCACCGGCATCTCCGCGGTGCTCGGCCTGGTCGTCGCGATCCCGGTCGGCATGCTGCAGGCCGCACGCCGCAACGGCGCGGTCGACTACGCCGCCACCGCCCTGGCCTTCGTCTTCTACTCGACGCCGGCGTTCTTCCTCGGACTCGTCCTGATCATCGTGTTCAGTCAACAGCTGCCGTGGCTGCCGTCGCAGGCACCGAGCGGCACCACCCTGACCGAGGTGTTCCAGGACCCGGCCGGACTCGTGCTGCCCGTGGTGACCGGGGCGCTCGCGATGATCGCGGTGTTCAGCCGGTACATGCGGGCGTCGACGCTCGAGAACCTGCAGGAGGACTACGTGCGCACGGCCCGCGCCGGGGGAGCGTCGACGACGACGATCCTGCGGCGGCACGTGTTCCGGAACTCGCTGACCCCGGTCGTCGCGATGCTCGGCTACTACCTGCCGGTGCTGTTCGGCGGTGCCCTGGTGACCGAGCAGCTGTTCAACTACCCCGGCATGGGGCTGCTGTTCTGGAACGCGGCGCAGTCGTCGGACTACCCGACCCTGCTCGGCTGCGTGCTCGTCATCTCCGTCGCGACGGTCGTCGGCACCCTGCTCGCCGATGTCGCGCAGTCCCTCATCGATCCCCGAGTGAAGGCAGGCCGCGCATGACCGCCGTCCAGATGGCCCCCGAAGCCCCGGGCACCCCCGTCACCGTCGCCGCCACCGGGTTCCGGCTCGCCGCACGCCGGTTCCGGAGCAACACCCTCGCCGTCATCGGCCTCGCCCTGATCGTCGTCATCGTGCTCTTCTGCTTCGTCGGCCCGCTCCTGTACCCGACCGACCAGACGCACACGATGCTCGAGCAGGCGAACCAGGAGCCGAGCGCCGCGCACTGGCTCGGCACCGACGCCGTCGGCCACGACGTCCTCGGCCGCCTGATGTATGGCGGCAAGGTCTCCCTCATGGTGGGCATCGCCGCCGGGGTCCTGGCGACCGTCGTCGGCACCCTCTGGGGCTCCGTCGCCGGGTACGTCGGCGGTTGGGTCGACGCCCTGATGATGCGCGTCGTCGACGCCGGCATCGCCATCCCCGCGCTGTTCATCCTGCTCGTCATCTCGGCGATCACGAACCCCGGGGTCGGCGGCCTCATCGTCATCCTCGGGTTCGTGTCGTGGCTCGTTCCGTCCCGCCTGATCCGCGCCGAGACCCTGACGCTCAAGAACCGCGACTACGTGCTCACCCTGCGCGCGATCGGCGGCTCGCACGCCCGCGCGATCGGCAAGCACCTGCTGCCGAACTCGGTGTCGACGATCGTCGTCGCCGCGACGTTCCAGGTCGCCGACGCGATCCTGCTCGTCGCCTACGTCTCGTACCTGGGGCTCGGTGTGCAGCCGCCCGCGACGGACTGGGGCGGCATGCTCTCGGCGGGACTCACCGCCGCCTACTCGGGACACTGGTGGCTGATCGTGCCACCGGGTCTGGCCGTGATCCTGGTGGTCTGCGCGTTCAACGCCGTGGGCGACGGGCTCCGGGACGCCTTCGACGTGAGGGGCCGCTGATGACCACCGAACCGATCCTCGCGACGACCGACCTCGGCGTCGCCTTCCGCACCGAGTCCGGCACCGTGGACGCCGTGCGCGGCGTGTCCCTGTCGGTCGCCCCCGGCGAGACCCTCGCCCTGGTCGGCGAGTCCGGCTCCGGCAAGTCGACCGTGGCGCTCGCCGCGATGGGGCTGCTGTCCGGCAACGCGACCGCCACCGGTAGCGCCGTCGTCGCCGGGCACCAGGTGATCGGGGCTCCAGAACCCGCACTCCGCGCACTGCGTGGCTCGACCGTCTCGATGGTGTTCCAGGAGCCCGCGACCGCGCTCGACCCGCTCACCCGGGTCGGTGCCCAGATCGCCGAGGTGATCCGGAACCACCGTGACGTGTCCGCGTCCACCGCCGCGGCCGAGGCCGTCGACCTGCTCCGCCGGGTCGGCATCCCCGACCCGGAGTCGCGCACCCGCTCCTTCCCGTTCCAGCTGTCCGGTGGGCAGCGGCAGCGCGTGGTCATCGCGATGGCGATCGCGAACGCGCCGAAGCTGCTCATCGCCGACGAGCCGACCACCGCCCTCGACGTCACCGTGCAGGCCGAGATCCTCGAGCTCCTGCGCGCGCTCGCCGTCGAGACCGGCACGGGGGTGCTGCTCGTCACGCACAACATGGGGGTCGTCGCGGACTTCGCCGACCGGGTGGCGGTGATGCTGCAGGGCGAGATCGTCGAGACCGGTGGCGTCGAGGACGTCCTGCTCCGTCCCGAGCACGAGTACACCAAGCGGCTGCTCGCCGCGGTGCCGCGGCTCGAGACGCCGGCGTCTCACGGACACGCCGCCGAACCCGCAGAACGCCTCCGGATCCGGGGGCGTGATGCGCAGACGCCGGCGTCTCCGGGGCTGGGTGTGTCCGACACGTCGGACGGGAGGCCCGGTGCGGCCCCGGTGGTCGACCTGCGGGACGTCTCGGTGACCTTCGGGCGCGGGGCGCGCGCCGTCCACGCGCTCGCGGGCATCGACATCGCGGTGCACGCCGGTGAGACCGTCGGTCTGGTCGGCGAGTCCGGCTCCGGCAAGTCGACCGCGGCCCGGGTGGCGCTCGGGCTCATCACGCCGACGTCCGGCACGGTGTCGCTGTTCGGGCAGGACCTGCGGACCGCACGGCGCCGCGACCGCCGGGCGCTCCGGTCCGGCATCGGTGTCGTGCTGCAGGATCCGGTGGCCTCCCTCGACGCCCGGATGTCGGTCGCCGAGTGCATCGCCGAGCCCCTCGCCGTGCACCGCCGCGGGATGTCGTCGGCCGACCGCCGCCGCCGGATCGACGAGGTGCTCGACGCCGTGCGGCTGCCGACGGCGCTGGCGTCCCGGGCCCCGCGCGAGCTCTCCGGCGGGCAGCGCCAGCGCGTCTCGCTCGCTCGGGCACTCGTGCTCGAGCCGCGGTTGCTCGTCGCCGACGAACCGACCTCGGCGCTCGACGTCAGCGTGCAGGAGACCGTGCTCGAGGTCCTCGGCGAGCTGCAGGACGACCTGGGCTTCGCGTGCCTGTTCGTCTCGCACGACCTGGCCGTCGTGCAGCACTTCGCCGAGCGCGTCGTGGTGATGCGCCAGGGGCGGGTCGAGGAGCAGGGCACCACGGGCACCACGCTGCTGCACCCCACCACCGACTACACCCGACGCCTGCTCGCCGCCGTGCCGGTGCCCGACCCCGTGCTGCAACGGCAGCGGCGGCAGGAGCGCCTGGCCTCGCTCGCGGCGGTGACCGCGTGACCCGGGTGCTCGCCGGGGTCGACGTCGGCGGCACGAACACCAAGGTCGTGCTGACCACCCCCGACCTCGACGTCGTCGACCGCGTCGACCTGCCGACGCCCGCCCACGCGGGCGGGGCGGCGATCGTGACGGCCGCACTCGGGGCGGTGACGGGCCTGCTCGACACGCACCGGGCCTCCCTGGCGGGTGTCGGAGTGGGCGCGGCCGGCGTGGTCGACCGGACCACGGGCACCGTCCTGGTGACGGGCAACTCGTTCACCGGCTGGGCCGGGTACGGCGTGACCCGGGCGGTCAGCGAGGCGCTCGACGTGCCCGCGACCCTGGACAACGACGTGAACGCGTTCCTGCTCGGCGAGATCGCCACCGGGGCCGTCGTGGGGGAGTCCGACGTGCTCGGCATGACCCTGGGCACCGGGGTCGGTGGGGCGCTCGTGCTCGGCGGGCAGCTGTTCGCCGGGCCGCGCGGTGCGGCCGGCGAGATCGGGCACGTGCCGGGCTTCGGCGACGCGGTGTGCACCTGCGGCCAGGTCGGCCACCTCGAGACCATCGCCGGCGCACGCGGGATCGCCGACCGGTACGCGGAGCGGGCCGGACGGATGCTGTCGGCACAGGACGTCGCCGCGGCCGCTCGCGGCGGGGACCCCGACGCGGCCGCCGTGTTCGCCACGGCGGGGTGGGGCCTGGCCCGTGCCGCGCTGCTCACCGCGGGGATCCTCGACGTCACCACCGTCGTGGTCGGTGGCGGGATCGCGCGGTCCTGGGACCTGCTCGAGCCGGCCGTCGCGGCCGCGATCGCGGCGGAGCCCCCGGTCAGTGGGGCGACGATCCGGCTCGCGCAGTCGACGCTCGGGTCCGACGCCGTGGCGCTCGGCGCGGCGGCGCAGGTGCGGGCACGCGTGCTCGAGGCGGAGCTGGCGTAGGTCACGGGCGTCCCGGCACGGCCGGCCCCGCTCGGCCGTCCCGCTCGGACGCGGGCGTGCTGCCGCGTGGCGCCCGGTGTGGGCGACGGGTCAGCGCACCCAGACCACGATGCCGCGCAGGTCGTGGAGCACCGCGGCCAGGCCGGCGCGGAGCGCACGGTCCGCGCGCTCCCGGGTGAAGGTGGCCGGGTCGTAGTGGCTCGACGGCCCGAGGCCCTCGCCACGGAAGCCGCCCCCGGTCCAGTCGGCGGCCGTGACGTTCGACGTCGGCTCGGCGATCTCGGCACCCACCACCAGGAACTGCTGGTGGAGCGCCGTCGGCGACACCGCCGCGAGCGGGTCGACCATGTGGTTGCCGACGCTGATCACCAGGTCGGGTCCGGCGTCGACCGCCCGGGTGACGGCCGCGATCCGGTCATCCGGGGTGGCCGCCGTGACCGACTCGACCGTGACGCCCTCGTCGTCGGCCCACGACTCGACGGCGTCGACCAGGGTGCGGGTCGGTGCGTCGTCGGCCGCGTCCCCGGCGTCCGACAGGAGCACGACGTCGTAGTCCGCCGGCGCGTGCACGCCGGACCACGAACCGGGCTCCGGGCGGATGGTGGCCTCGGGGGCGGGCGGCTGGTCCGGGTCGGAGAACCCGGCGCCGAGGGCACCCGCCGAGACGTGCGGCGAGGCCGTCGCGGTCGGTCCGGTCCCGGAGCCGCCCACCGACGCCGCGGAGCAGCCGGCCAGCAGGGTCGCGCCGGCTCCGACGAGTGCGACGGCGGTCAACAGGGCGGTCGTCCGGGCGGCGAGGCGGGTCACGGGGTCTCCTGGTGCGGGTGGGTGCGGCGCGAGCCGCGTGGATCGGGACCATGCAAGCACGCCCGACGCCCGGATCGGGCTCGTCGGGGGACCTGTCCGGCCCCCGTCCCGCTGCCGGTCACCGGCTGTTCACCTGCTGGTCGTCCGCGGGCCGGATCGTCTGCGCGTGACCTCCGGAACCACCGCT
>NZ_JAIXIG010000008.1 GCF_020297365.1 Curtobacterium oceanosedimentum | reverse complement strand
CACGCATGAGCATGACCCCGGAGCAGGCCACCTGGTTCGCCGACGTCGCCGGCCGCATCGTGACGAACGTCGAGCAGGTGCTCCTCGGGAAGACCTTCGTGATCCGCCTGGCGGTCACGGCGATGCTCAGCGAGGGACACCTGCTGCTCGAGGACGTCCCGGGTACCGGCAAGACGAGCCTGGCGCGGGCGATGGCGCAGAGCGTGCAGGGGTCCACGAACCGCATCCAGTTCACGCCGGACCTGCTGCCCGGCGACATCACGGGCATCAGCGTCTACGACCAGCGCATCCAGGAGTTCGACTTCCACCGCGGGCCGGTGTTCGCGAACATCGTGCTCGCCGACGAGATCAACCGCGCGAGCCCGAAGACCCAGTCCGCGCTGCTCGAGGCGATGGAGGAGTCCGCGATCACGGTCGACGGCGTCAACCACCGCCTGGCCGCACCCTTCATGGTGATCGCGACGCAGAACCCGGTCGAGCAGGCCGGCACGTACCGTCTGCCCGAGGCGCAGCTCGACCGCTTCCTCATGAAGACCTCCATCGGCTACCCCGACCACGCCGCCACGGTCAAGATCCTCGAGACCTCGTCGGCGCCGTCCGCGTCGGTCCCGCTGGCGAGCGTCGTGCCCGCCGCCACCATCACCGAGATGGCCGCACTGGCCAGGACGGTGCACGTCGACGCCGTGATCGCCGACTACGTCGCCCGACTCGTGGACGCGACCCGGTCCGCCAGCGAGGTCCGGCTGGGCGTCAGCGTCCGTGGCGCGATGGGCCTCATCCGTGCCGCACGGGTGCTCGCAGCCCTGAGCGGCCGCCACTACGTCACCCCCGACGACGTGAAGGCACTGGCCGTCCCGGTCCTCGCACACCGCCTGGTGCTCGACGCCGAGGCGGAGTTCGACGGCGTCAGCGCCCCCAGCGTCATCGCACAGCTCCTGGTCGAGACCCCGCCGCCCGCCGACCGGGCCACGACGTGACGGACCGCCGGCCCGTCTCGACGCGTTCCCGCCGTCCGTCCTCGACGCGGTCGCGTCGTGGCACGACGGCGTACGAGCGCACGGGGACGGTCGCCGGCATGACCAACGTCCGCACCCGCATCGTCGGTGACCGCGACGGGGTCGCGGCCGATGCGGTCATCGGGATCGTGCGTGTCTGGGCGACGGCCTGGAGGCTCGTCAAGCGTGCCTGGGGCGAGGTCTCGTCCGTCGTCACCGGGCTCGGGTGGACGGTCGCCGCGCTCACGCTCGTCGCCTTCGTCGCCGGGTACCGGTTCGGGCTGCGCGAGGTCGTGGTCGTCGGGTTCGCCGGCGCGGTGCTCGCCGTCGTCGCGGCCGTCGCGCTGATCGGCCGGTCGCGCCTGGCGATCCGGATGCGCCTGCCGCAGCACCGCGTGGCCGTCGGTGACGACGCCGGTGTCGTGGTCACCGCCGAGAACCCCACCCGTCTGCCGTCCGTGCCGACGACCGTCGAGGTCCCGGTCGGTTCCGGACTCGTCGACGTCGCGATCCCGGTGATCGGACCGAACGGTTCCTTCGAGCGTGAGGTCCCCGTGCCGACCCTGCGCCGGGGCGTCCTCGACGTCGGACCGGTGACCGGTGTGCGCGCCGACCCGGTCGGACTCGTGCGCCGCGAGGTCGTGTGGACCGCGCGCGAGCAGGTCATCGTGCACCCCCGCACCATCGCGATCCCGTCGACGAGCACCGGCCTGGTGCGCGACCTCGAGGGCCAGGCGACGACGGACCTGTCCCCGTCGGACATCGCCTTCCACGCGATCCGCGAGTACATGCCCGGCGACGACCCGCGCACCGTCCACTGGAAGTCGACCGCCAAGTCCGGCGCGCTCATGGTGCGCCAGTTCGAGGACACCCGTCGGTCGCACCTGGTGATCGCCCTCGGCATCGCGCGCGGCGAGTTCGGCGACGACGAGGAGTTCGAGCTCGCGGTGAGCGCGGCTGCCTCGCTGGGTGCCCGGGCGATCCGCGACGGCCGCGAGGTGTCGGTCGTGGTGTCGCAGCGGACGCCGGAGTTCGCCAAGCGCGCGGTCTACGCCGTCCGCACCCTGCCGACGGTCACGCCCACGCGGCTGCTCGACGACTTCGCCTCGGTGGGGTTGGCGGACGCCTGCCTGCCGATCGCAGAGGTCGCGCGGATCGTCGGGACCGAGACCGAGGGGATCTCGGTGGCCTTCCTGGTCGTCGGGTCGACCGTGGGCCTGCCGGCACTCCGACTCGCGGCGACGCGGTTCCCGGTCGGGGTCGAGGTCGTCGCGGTGATCTGCGAGCCCGAGGCCCAGCCCCGGTTCCTGCGCGTCGCGGGTCTGACCGTCATGACCATCGGCTACCTGGACGACCTCCGGCACGCCCTGCACCGGTCGGCGGCGGCAGCGTGAGCGAGGCACCGGTCGCCGCGCCCTCCCCGCCCGTCGACCGCGCGCGACGCTCGACCCGGCGCTCCGACCGCCGCGACGCACGACGGCTCGTCCCGTTCCGGCTGGCTGGCGGCACGCTCGTGGTGTGGCTGCTGCTGGCGGTGGCGAGCACCTCGTGGTGGCCGATCCACCGCGACGGCGCGATGGTCACGGCAGCGGCGACCGCGATCGTGCTCGGGACGGTCGTCGCGCTGCTCGGTGCGGTGCTGCGCCTGCCGACCGCCGTGGTGGCGATCGCGACGGTCGCGGCCTTCACGGTCAGCGGCGTCCCGGCGGCGGTGCCGAGCCAGGCGAACGGACTGCTGCCCACCGGGCGTGGCCTCGTCGACCTGTTCGCCGGCGTTGCGCTCGGGTGGAAGCAGCTGGTGACCATCAGCCTGCCGGTGGGGTCGTACGAGGCGTTGCTCGTGCCGTACTTCGTGACGCTCCTCGTGGCCACGGTGACGGCCGTGAGCGTGGCGACCCGCGCCTCCAGGCAGGAGCTCGCGAGCATCCCGGCGCTGGTGCTGTTCGCCGTCGGCATCGTGGTCGGACCGAGTCGACTCGACACGTCGATCGTGACGGCCGTGGTGCTGGTCGCGATCGCGCTGGTGTGGGCGTTGACCGTCCGGCACGTGCGGCGGGCCGTGGCGGTGGCGACGACCATCGGGTCCCGCGTGCCGGTCGCGCGGTCGATCGTGCGCCCCGCGCTCGTCGGCACCGGGACCATCGTCGCCGCGGCGGTCGTCGCGACCGGACTCGGCCTCGTCGCGCCGCCGTCGGCCGAGCGCACCGTCGCCCGCACCGACGTCGTCAAGCCCTTCGACCCGCGCGACCACGTCAGCCCGCTGAGCGGGTTCCGGTCCTACGAGGAGCAGGACACCGCGGACGCGCCGCAGTTGCGGGTGTCGGGTCTGCCCGAGGACGGGTTCGTCCGAATCGCCACCCTCGACACGTACGACGGCGTCGTCTACCGGGTGGGCGGCTCCGACGGTGGGACGGCGTCCGGCACCTTCGAGCGCGTGCCGACCGCGGTCGACGTCCGCGGTGCCCGGGGCACGACGGTCGACGTCGGTGTCACCGTCGAGGGCTACCGCGGCGTCTGGCTGCCGACCGTCGGCGACCTGGAACGGGTCGACTTCACGGGGGCCGGCGCGGACGAGACCCGGGGCGCGTTCTTCTACAACGACTCGACGAGCACGGGGGCGGTGATCGGCGGCGTCGACGAGGGCACCTCGTACGAGCTGACGGCCGTGCTGCCCGACCAGCCGACCGAACGGCAGCTCGCGTCCGCCCGACCCGGCGACGCCTCGGTGCCGACCGCGCGCGACGTGCCCGACGCGGTGCGCGACACGGTGGAGTCGACGACGGCGAGTGCGACGACACCCGGCGCGAAGCTGCTGGCGGCACTGCAGTCGCTCAAGCGCAACGGCTACGTCAGCCACGGCGTCGGCGACGACCGGACGAGCCGGTCCGGGCACGGCGCCGACCGGATCCAGGAGCTGCTGACCGCGCCGTTGATGATCGGTGACCAGGAGCAGTACGCGGCGGCGGCGGCGCTGATGGCCGACGAACTCGGCTTCCCGGCGCGGGTCGTCATGGGGTTCACGTCCGGTGGCGACGCCGGTGGTGCTGCCGCGCGCGGTGCATCGGCTGAGCAGGGCGGCACGACGACCTTCCGGGGATCGGACGTCACGGCGCGCATCGAGGTCGACACCGCCCAGTGGGGGTGGGTGCTGCTCAACCCGAACCCCACCGTGCGCGAGATCCCGAACGAGCAGCAGCAGACCCCGCAGCCGGTGACCCGACCGGAGACCGTCGTGCCGCCGCCGCCCGTCGACCGCCAGGACCAGGACCAGCAGGCGCCGCCGGAGAGCGACCGCAACACGCCGCCGGTGCAGCCGCTGTGGTTGCAGATCCTGCTCGCCGTCCTGCCCTGGGCGCTCGGCGTGCTCGGCGTCCTGGCGATCGTCCTGCTGCCCTTCGCCCTGATCGTCGCGGCCAAGCGCGTCCGACGGCGGAGGCGGCGGAACGCCCCGACGCCGCGGGGTCGCATCGTCGGCGCCTGGGACGAGTACCGCGACGCCCTGCTCGACCGTGGCCACGAGGTGTTCGGCGCGGCCACCCGGCGTGAGGCCGTCGCCGGCGCTCCGGGTGCTGGCGGTACCGGCCTCGCTGCCCTCGCCGACCGTGCCGTCTTCGGACCGAACGATCCCGACGCGACCACGGCGGATCGCATGTGGTCGGCCACCGAGGACGCGATCGGCACCTTGCACACGGGTCGGAACCGACGGGAGCGGTTCCGCTCGGCGGTGTCGCTCCGATCACTGCGACGGCCCGGGCGGGTCCGGGGCGGACGCGGCCAGGGTCCGTCGGGGCGCGGCGACTACAGTGGTCCGAGGCCGGACGAGCGTCGTGGACGGCCGAGTGAGGACAGAGGCACCCCGTGATCAGATGCGAACACTGCGGATCGATGCTCCCGGACGGAGCGATCTTCTGCGGTGAGTGCGGTCGCGCGGTCACCGCGGCGGCCAGCCGTCGCCCGGTCGCGCCGACCCCCGTCGAACAGGCACCGCCGCCGCCCCTGCAGCAGCCGGACTCCCACGGGCGCCGATCCGACCCCGCCGCCGACGCCTGGTTGCCCGAGTCGACGCTCGACCCGGCGACCCGCGCGTGGCTGACCGGGGCCGACCGCCGCGGAACCGGTTCGCCGGCCGTGCCGGTGGAGCGACCCGACGCCTTCGCCCCGAGGGAGGCCCCGTCGCACGTGCACGGAGCCGGGTCCGGCCTGACCGACGCAGCCTGGTCCCCGGCGCGCGGCGAGCAGGAGCCGCCCCTCGACCCCAACGCCTACCCGTCCGAGGCCGCCGGCGCCCCGGCAGAGGACGACCCCGAACGCACCCGGCTGGCCCCGGGCAACGGTGCGCCGTCAGTCCCGGCGACGGGCGCGGGTGACGCGTCCCAGCCCGACGACCAGACCAGCTCCGAGCCGAAGTACACCGAGCCGACCTACACCGCGCCGACCTCCACCGCGCCGACCCACGCCGAGCCGGCCGCGCCGGTCTGGGCGCCGCCCGCGGCGACAGCGCCCCCGACGGCAACGGCCGGTCCGTCCTGGTGGGTGGGACGCAGCACCGCCTCGGCTCAGGCCCCGGCCGACCCGGTCGTGCCGCCGATGCCGGCCGCGCCGGACGACGACGGCGCGTCGGACAACCCCGGCCTGTCCGGCACAGGTGACGAGCCGGACGCCGAGCAGGGGATCGACGCCGGTCAGCAGGGGGACCAGGCCCACGACGCCGTCGCAGGCGACCCGGGTAGCCCTGCCGTCGAGCACCCGCCCGTGGTCTCGCCGCCGCAACCGGGCGACACCGCCGTCGTCGAGCCGTTGGTCGACCGTCGCCCGCAGCGGCCGTCCCCCCTCGTGACTCCGGGCATGCACGCGACGACCATCTGCCACGTCTGCGGCAACCAGCTCGAGCCCGACGACATCTTCTGCGGCGAGTGCGGTGCGGTCCGACCCGCCGTGACGGCGGCCTTCACGGGACCGGTCGTGCCCCTGCCCATGCTGCGGCCCGACTGGGCGGCGAACGACTCCGTCGACGTCGCGGCGTCCGACGACGCCGAAGCCCCCGACGGCTCCGGAGCGTCCGACGACGCCACGGCGTCCGACAGCACCGCGGCATCGGACGGCACCGAGGGAACGGCCGGTACGGCCGGCACCACGGCCGGCACCACGGACTCACCCGGCTCGACCGATGCGGACGCCGCAGCCGACACCGACGGCCGGGCCGACGCGCACGGCCTGCGAGCGGCAGACCTGCCGACCGACGTGGAGGGGACGACCGGCTCGGTCGCCTCGTCCTGGTCGCAGGCTCCGACCAGCACCGGTCGCCGGGCTCGGACCGCGACCCCGGACGCGCAGGACGACCGCGACGGCACGAGCACCGAGTCCTCCTCCGCGCCCACGGCGGACGGCACCGATCCCTCCGCGCAGCAGGACGCCGACGAGCGGTGGCCGATCGGTTCGCCGGACGACGCTGCCCAGTCCGACCGTCCGCGCGGTGCACACGCGGCACCCCTGTCCGGGTCGGAGGCCCCGAGCCGCTGGTCCCCGTTCGCCGGCTCGCCGATCCCACCGGTCCCGGGTTCCGCGAACGCGCCGACCTCCGCGCCGGCCGCGACGGCCACCCCCGCGCCCACCGCCGCCCCGCTGCCGCCGATCCCCGGCGCGACGAACCCGGCGCTCTCGCTCCCGCCGCAGGATCGTCCCGCACTCGACGACCGCGCTGCACCCGACGACCGTCCCGCGCCGGTGGCCGGCTCCGACGAACTCGACGAGGACGTCGACGAGACCCGCATCGTGGCGAAGACCCCGACGCACGCCCCCTTCGTGCTGCACTTCAGCACGGGCGAGCGGTTCGGCGTGCACGGGACGGGCCTGCTCGGTCGGCTTCCGCGTCCCCAGCCCGGTGAGCGGTTCGACGACCTGCTGACCGTGCACGACCCGGGCAAGTCGGTGTCGAAGACCCACCTCGAACTCGGTCGCGACGGCGAGGACCTCTGGGTCTCGGACCGGTTCTCCGGCAACGGCACGGTGGTCCGGCACGTCGACGGGTCGATCCGTCGGTGCGAGCCGGGTCGTCGCTACCGCGTCGAGCGCGGCGCCCGGGTCGACATCGGGGAGCAGTTCTTCCTGGTGCAGTGAACACAGGCGGGCCGTCGACTGCTCCACAGACGACGGTCACGCGCCGCAGCGTCGACTTCTCCACAGATGACGGCCACAGCCCGTGGCGACGCGCTCGGGGTGGTGCGATGGCATCGTGTCCCCGTTCCGCGCCCGCTGTCTCGTCGTCGGGGCGGCGTGCGCACTCGCTCTGACGGGACTCCTGGCGCCGCTGTCCGGCGGCCAGCGCTGGGTCCTGTTCGTGGCGGCGGCCTGCTGCGCCCTGGTCGACGTGCTGCTGCACCGGTCGGTGGGCGAAGCGGCGACCGGACCGACCCCGCCCGTGGCCACTCCACCCGTGACCACTCCACCCGTGCTCACTCCGCCCGCTGCGGCCCTCGCTACGGACGAGCAGCGGGCTCACGATGACGGCGCACCGGTCCTCGTGCTCGGCCGTCGCCCCGACGGCACCGCGGTCGAGGTGCCCGAACGGTCGCACGTCGTGGTCGTCGGCAGGGGCGCACTGGCCGCGGCCGTGTTCCGCGGGATCGTCGAGCAACTCCGGCTCGCCGTCGGTGACGCCGGAGCCGCCGGAGCCGCCGAGCTCCGGACGGCCGCGGCGCCGGGTCTGCTCCGCGATGCGGCGGAGGGACCGATGAGACCACTGCCACCGGACACCGCGGCAGCGGTCCGGGTGCAGGACGACGGCCGCCCTCGCGGCACGGTCGTGCTCGTCCCGGGCCTCGGTGCCGTACCGCGGCGGTGGGACGTCACCGTCGAGGTCACGCGCTACGGCTGCTCGGTCCGCCGACACGGCGACCAGCACGCCACGACCGTGTCCCCGGCGCTCCCGAAACTCCCGGTGCTGCACCGGGACCCGGACGCCCCGGGTACGCCGACGGCATGAGCCGGAACGCCGTACCAGCGGCCCAGGAGCAGCGGGGTCAGCGCAGGCCGGCGCCCCGACGGACCTCGCCGACCGGCACGCCGCCGCCGAGCACCTGCTCACCGGTCGCGGCGAGCACCGCAGCGACACCGTCCGCCGCCACCAGGCCGTTGCGTTCGAGCAGGGCGAGCGCCGCCAGGGTGCCGGCGCGCTGCGAACCGTCGAGCACCTTGACGGCGACCGCGGCGCCGCCCGGCAGCCCCATCACCATGACGCCCTCGGCGCCGAGCTTCGCCAGCACCTGCAGGCGCTCGATCGTGACGGTGTTCGCGCGTCCGACGCCGTCGATCGCCCAGGGGTGCGCCAGGACCGCGTCGGTCAGCGCCGCCGAGTCGTCGTCGGCCCGCGCGACGACGCCCGCGAAGCCGCGCGCGAGTCCGCTCAGGGTCAGCGGGAACACGGGGGCGCCGCAGCCGTCGGTGCCGACCAGATCGACGTGCTCGTGCGTGTACTCCTCGACGACGGAGCGGACGCGCTGCTGCATCGGGTGGTCGATGTCCAGGTAGGTGGCCTCGTCCCAGCCGTTCACCCGGCAGGCGGCGAGCATCCCGGCGTGCTTGCCCGAGCAGTTCATCGCCAGGCGCCGCGGACCGTCCATGGTGCGCCCGGTGCCGCGGTCGAACGGCATGTCCGGCGGGCAGCCGAGGTCTGCCTCGACGTGGTCGAACGACTCGAGCATGTGCAGGGCGAGGGCCTGGTGTGCCGCGGTGCCGGCATGGCTCGCCGTGGTGAGCACGAGCTCCTCGTCCGAGAACAGCGCGCCGGCGCGACGGACCGCCAGGGCCTGGAAGGGCTTCATCGTGGATCGCGGGTAGATGCTCGCGGAGACGTCACCCACGGCGTCGAGGACGGTGCCGTCGGGTGCCACCACCACCCCGGCGCCGATGTGTCGGCTCTCGTCGAACCCGGAGCGTTCGAGGACCGCCAGTTCGACGGACCCGTCGGCGGTGAGAGGATGGCGATCAGTGCGGATGTCGGGGCTCACCGTCATGCCGCCATGCTAGCCAAGCCGCACGACGCCCGACGGCACCGAGGAAGGACCACCCGTGCACGACCACTCCTACGAAGTCGCCGTCAGCTGGACCGGAGACCGGGGGACCGGCACCTCCGGGTACCGCGACTACGGCCGCGAGCACGTCGTGTCCGCGGTCGGCAAGCCCGACGTCCCCGGTTCCGCCGACCCGACCTTCCGTGGCGACCGCGACCGGTGGAACCCCGAGGAGATGGTCCTCGCCGCGCTGGCCCAGTGCCACATGCTCAGCTACCTGCACGTGGCGGTCACCCGGGGGTTCACGGTCGTCGACTACCACGACACCGCCACCGCGTCCCTCACCCTGAACCGCGACGGGTCGGGGGAGCTGACCAGCGCCACACTGCACCCCGTCGTCACGATCCTCGAGGCGGACCGCGTCGCCGACGCCGAGGCCGCCCACGCGACCGCCAACGAGCTCTGCTTCATCGCGCGCTCGGTCGCCTTCCCGGTGCACCACGAACCACGGACCGTCGTCCGTGCTGCGTCATCGGCAGGGAACTCGTCGGATGGTGGGGCACACTAGGTTCTCGTGAAGCGTCTCCGCCTGCTCCCGATCGCCATCGTCCCCGCCGTCGTGCTGGGACTCGCCGCCTGCTCCGGCCCCGGCTCGGACGGGTCCTCGGCGTCGCCGACCCCGTCCGCCAAGGCCACCGCCTCGGCGATCACGTCGTGCCCCGACCCGGGCGACTCCTCCGACGCCATCACGGCGAAGGGCGCGTTCGGCAGCGGTGCCGCCCCGAAGGTCTCGTTCGACAAGGGCCTGTCCGCGAAGACCCCGGAGGCGACCCGGCTCGTGAAGGGCACGGGTGCCGCGCTGGACGACGGCGACTACGCGCAGGTGTCGTACAGCGTCTACGAGGCGTCGGACGCGAAGAAGCTCGGCACCGTCGGCTTCGACGAGGGCAACCCGCAGGTGCTCTCGGTCGGCGGGTCCGGCTTCGGTGCGCTCCTGGCCTGCTCGAAGGTCGGCGACCGGTTCGCCGTGGTCGGACAGTCCTCGGCGCTCGGGTTCAACACCGGCGGCGAGATCGTGGTCGTGGCGGACGTCGTCGCGCAGACCCCGACCAAGGCGAACGGCACCCCGCAGGACCAGGACCCGGGCCTGCCCACGGTCGAGGACAAGAAGTCCGGCGAGCCGGAGATCACCATCCCCGACGGCGTGAAGGCGCCCACCAAGACCACGGTCGAGGTGCTCAAGCAGGGCGACGGTGCCACGATCGCCGACGGCGACACCGCCCTCGTGCAGTACAAGGGCGTCGTCTACGACACCGGCAAGGAGTTCGACTCCTCGTGGTCGAAGGGCGTGCCGACGACCTTCACGATCTCGGAGAGCGCGCTCATCAAGGGCTTCGTCACCGGGCTCGTCGGCCAGAAGGTCGGCTCGCAGGTGCTGATCGTCGCGACCCCGGAGGACGCCTACGGCGCGAACCCCCAGGAGGGCTCGGGCATCCCGAAGAACGCCACGCTCGTCTTCGTCGTCGACGTCCTCGCCAAGGGCTGACCGTGACCGGGGGCGCTGACGACGTGCTCGGCAGCACCGGCCCGGGCCGGCGACGCATCGTCGTCCTCGGCAGCACCGGGTCGATCGGCACGCAGGCACTCGACGTCGTCGCCCGCAACCCCGACCGCTTCGAGGTCGTCGGCCTCACGGCCGGCAGCAACCGGGACCTCGTCGCCGAGCAGGCCGAGCGCTTCGGCGTCCGCCACACGGCGTTCGGCGCGCAGGACGCGGAACGCCTGGTCCGGAGCGTCGAGGCCGACGTCGTGCTGAACGGGATCACCGGTTCCGTCGGGCTCGGCCCGACCCTCGCCGCACTCGAGAGCGGTGCGACGCTGGCCCTCGCGAACAAGGAGAGCCTGATCGTCGGCGGCCCGCTCGTGCAGCAGGCGGCCGCGCCCGGCCAGATCGTGCCGGTGGACAGCGAGCACTCGGCGATCGCGCAGGCCCTGCGGTCGGGTGCGGACACCGAGGTCCGGCGGCTCGTGCTCACCGCGAGCGGCGGCCCCTTCCGCGGGCGCACCCGCGAGCAGCTGACCGACGTCACCCCGGCACAGGCACTGGCGCACCCGACCTGGGACATGGGGCTCGTCGTCACGACGAACTCCGCGACCCTGGTGAACAAGGGACTCGAGGTCATCGAGGCGCACCTGCTGTTCGGCGTCCCGTACGACCGCATCGACGTCACCGTGCACGCGCAGTCGATCGTGCACTCGATGGTCGAGTTCGTCGACGGCTCCACCATCGCGCAGGCGTCGCCGCCCGACATGCGGCTGCCGATCGCGCTCGGCCTGGCCTGGCCGGACCGCGTCCCCGGCGTCGGCGTCCCGTTGGACTGGACGACCGCCAGCACGTGGACCTTCGAGCCGCTCGACGCCGACGCGTTCGGTGCCGTCGCCCTCGCCAAGCGCGTCGGCGAGCTCGGCGGCACGTTCCCGGCCGTCTTCAACGCCGCGAACGAGCAGGCCGTCGCCGCCTTCCACGCCGGGGCGATCGGCTTCCTCGACATCGTCGACACCGTCGAGCGCATCGTCGACGAGCACACCGCGGGGGAGTCGTCCCTCGACGGCGTGCTGGCGGCGGAGCAGTGGGCCCGCACCGCGGCGGACCGCGCGCTGACCCGCTGACGCGAGTCGCGCCTCCCGTTCGCATCGGCGTCGGCAGATCGCGTCCGTGACGCACAGGCCTGGGCCCACACCGCCGGTTCCGGCGCGACGCGTCAGCGGCGGGACGGCCGTGCCGGTGGGGAGAGGCCCGCCTCACCTCCCAGACGGCGCTCGGCTCCGTCATGGGATCGGTCCCGTACCCTTTCCCGGTGACCGTCGAATCCGTCCTGCTCTTCGTCCTCGGCGTGGTCGTCTTCATCATCGGCCTGCTGGTCTCGATCGGACTCCACGAGCTGGGGCACCTGTCCTTCGCGAAGCTCTTCAACGTCAAGGTGACGCAGTACTCGCTGGGCTTCGGCAAGGCGATCTGGTCGTTCCGCCGGGGTGAGACCGAGTACGGCATCCGACCGATCCTGCTCGGCGGCTACATCTCGATGGTCGGCATGCTCAAGCCGCGTGCCTCTGGTCGTGCCAACGCCATCACGAACACCGGCATGTACGGGGCGTTCGTGCAGGACGCCCGACAGGCCAGCGCCGAGCAGATCGCGGACTCGGGCGGCGACGACTCGCGGGCCTTCTACCGGCTCACCCCGTGGAAGCGGATCATCGTGATGGTCGCCGGTCCGGCCATGAACCTGGTGATCGGCATCGTGCTGTTCGGCGTGCTGCTGTGCGGGTTCGGTGCCCCGACCACGACCTTCACGTCGAGCGTCGACTGCGTGCTGCCGACCAGCCAGGCCACCGAGTGCGCCCCGGGCGACGAGGAGTCCCCGGCGAAGCAGGCCGGCATCCGGTCCGGCGACGTCGTACTGTCGGTGAACGGCGAGCAGGACCCGACCATCGCGCGGGTCTCGCAGGTCTTCCAGCGGTCGGCGGGCGAGCAGGTCACGGTCGTGGTGGAGCGCGACGGGGCCGAGAAGACGCTCGAGATCACGCCGGCGACGGCCACCCGCGACGTCACCGACGCCGAGGGCAAGGCGGTCGAGGGCGACGACGGCACCACGAAGACGCAGCAGGTCGGCGTGGTCGGCGTCAGCATCGGGCAGTCCCTGGTGCGGCAGTCGCCGGCCGAGGTCCTGCCCGCGACCGGCGCCCAGATCGCCGCGTCGGCGCACCTCATCATCGACCTGCCGCAGCGCCTGGTGGCCGTGTGGAACGCGGCGTTCGGTGCCCAGGAACGGTCGCAGGACAGCCCCGTCTCGGTGGTCGGCGTCGGTCGGGCCATCGGCGAGGTCTCGTCGATGAGCGGCGTGCCCGTGGTGGACAAGGCCTACACGATCCTCGGGCTCCTCGCCTCGCTCAACATCGGCCTGTTCGTGCTCAACATGGTGCCGCTCCTGCCCCTCGACGGCGGGCACATCGCGGGTGCCCTGTGGGAGGCGATCAAGCGCCGTGCCTTCCGGCTCGTGGGCAAGGCCGACCCGGGGCCCATCGACCTGGCGAAGACGATGCCGCTGACGATGGTCGTCGTGGTGCTCCTGGCCGGCATGAGCGCCCTGCTCATCTACGCCGACCTCGTGCGCCCGGTGGACCTGTTCGGGTAGCGGGGCGACTCCGCCGGAGCACTACGCTCACTCCATGAGCACAGCTCCGGAAGTCCGCGCCGTCGAACGGCAGGGCCTCGACGTCATCGCCGAGTCGGACCGGAAGGGCACCCCGCGTGGCCTGTTCTGGCCGTGGTTCGCGGCGAACATCTCCGTCCTCGGCATCGCCTACGGGTCCTTCGTCATCGGGTTCGGCATCTCGTTCTGGCAGGCGACCATCGTCTCCGTCGTCGGTGTCGCCTTCTCGTTCCTGCTGTGCGGCATCGTCGCGATCGCGGGCAAACGCGGCTCGGCCCCCACGATGGTGCTCAGCCGCGCGGCCTTCGGCGTGCGCGGGAACCGGGTGCCGTCGTTCCTGAGCTGGGTGCTCACCGTCGGGTGGGAGACCTCGCTCGCGGCCCTGGCGGTCCTGGCGACCTCGACGGTCTTCACCGAGCTCGGCTGGGACGGCGGCGTGCTGACGAAGGTCGTCGCGCTGATCGTCGTCGCGGCGCTCGTCGTCGGCGCGGGCGTCGCGGGCTTCGACGTCATCATGCGGCTGCAGACGTGGATCACGGTCATCACGGCGGTGCTCACGGTCGTCTACATCGTGCTCGCGGCGCCGTCCGTCGACCTCGCCGTCGTCGGTGCGATGCCGTCCGGTAGTGCCCAGCAGGTCATCGGCGCCCTGGTGCTCGTGATGACCGGCTTCGGCCTCGGGTGGGTGAACGCCGCCGCCGACTACTCGCGGTACCTGCCGCGTGCGGCGTCCACCCGTGGGGTCGTCGGGTGGACGACGTTCGGCGGCGCGCTCGCCCCGGCGGTCCTGGTGGTCTTCGGCGTCCTGCTCGCCGGGTCGTCGGCCGACCTGAACGCCGCGATCCAGGGCGACCCGATCGGCGCCCTGACCTCGATCCTGCCGGTCTGGTTCCTGGTGCCGTTCGCGATCGTCGCGATCCTCGGGCTCGTCGGCGGCGCGGTGCTGGACATCTACTCGTCCGGGCTCGCCCTGCTGAGCGTCGGCGTGCGGATCCCGCGTCCGGTCGCCGCCGGGGTCGACGGGCTGTTCATGGTCGCCGGCGCCGTCTACATCGCGTTCTTCGCCGAGAACTTCATCATCCCGTTCCAGGCGTTCCTCATCACGCTCGGCGTGCCCATCGCGGCGTGGGCCGGGGTCTTCGTGGCTGACGTCGTGCTCCGCCGCACGGCGTACGCCGAGGCCGAGCTCGACGACCGCCGCGGGCGCTACGGCGACGTCCGGTGGGGCGCGATCGCCCTGGTCGCCGTCGGCACGGCGCTCGGCTGGGGCCTGGTGACCCTGGCGTCACCGGCCTGGCTGAGCTGGCAGGGCTACCTGCTCGGACCGCTCGGGCTCGGTGGCCGTGGGGGACCCTGGGCCTACGCCAACCTCGGCGTCCTCGTGGCCCTGGTCGTCGGGTTCCTCGGCACGCTCGTCCTCGCCCGGGGGTCCGTCCGTCGCCAGGAGTCCCTGCGATGACGGTGCCCGCGGACGCCTGGCTCGTCGTCGTCGACATGCAGCAGGTCTTCACGGGGGAGAGCCCGTGGGCAGCCCCGCGCTACGACCACGCCGGCGCCGGCATCGAACGGCTGCTGCCGCGGTTCACCGCCCGCACGGTGTTCACCCGCTTCGTCGCACCGTCCGAGCCGCAGGGGGCGTGGGTGCCGTACTACCGGGACTGGCCCTTCGCGCTCGTCCCGGACGCCGACCCCCTGAACGCCCTCACCGAGCCCTTCGCGTCGGCCGCCGCGGACCGGGACGACCCCGTCGTGACCGAGCCCACCTTCGGCAAGTGGGGGACGGGCCTCCAGGCCGTGGTCGGGGACCACCCGCACCTGGTGCTGACGGGCGTGTCCACGGACTGCTGCGTGCTGTCGACCGCACTCGCGGCGGCCGACGCAGGCGCGACCGTGACCGTCGTCGCCGACGCGTGCGCCGGCGCGAGCGACGAGGACCACGAGCGGGCACTCGCGGTGATGCGGCTCTACGCGCCGCTCATCACCGTCGTCGACTCCGTCGGCGACGTCTGAACGGACCCGCGGCGACCGGACCCGGCGAGGTCAGACCGAGCGCGTAGAGTGCACCCGTGCCCGCAGTGAACCTCGGTATGCCCAAGTCGCCCGAAACCCTCGCCCCCCGTCGCCGGTCGCGGCAGATCCGGGTCGGCAAGGTGCTCGTCGGCGGTGACGCGCCGGTGTCGGTGCAGTCGATGACCACGACGCCGACGACGAACATCAACGCGACCCTGCAGCAGATCGCCGAGCTCACCGCCTCGGGCTGCGACATCGTCCGCGTCGCCGTCCCCAGCCAGGACGACGCCGACGCGCTGCCGATCATCGCCAAGAAGTCGCAGATCCCGGTGATCGCCGACATCCACTTCCAGCCGAAGTACGTGTTCCAGGCGATCGACGCCGGGTGCGCGGCCGTTCGTGTGAACCCCGGCAACATCCGCAAGTTCGACGACCAGGTCGGTGCCATCGCGAAGGCCGCCAAGGACGCCGGTGTGAGCCTGCGCATCGGCGTGAACGCGGGTTCGCTCGAACCGAGCCTGCTGCAGAAGTACGGCAAGGCCACGCCCGAGGCGCTCGTCGAGTCGGCGGTGTGGGAGGCCAGCCTGTTCGAGGAGCACGACTTCCACGACTTCAAGATCTCCGTCAAGCACAACGACCCGATCGTCATGGTCAAGGCCTACCGCCAGCTCGCAGCGGCGGGGGACTGGCCCCTGCACCTCGGCGTGACCGAGGCCGGGCCGGAGTTCCAGGGCACGATCAAGAGCGCCACGGCGTTCGGCATCCTGCTGGCCGAGGGCATCGGTGACACCATCCGCGTGTCGCTCTCCGCCCCGCCGGCGCAGGAGGTCAAGGTCGGCCTGCAGATCCTGCAGTCGCTCAACCTGCGCGAGCGCAAGCTCGAGATCGTCTCGTGCCCGAGCTGCGGCCGCGCCCAGGTCGACGTCTACCAGCTGGCGAACGACGTCACCAAGGGGCTCGAGGGCATGACCGTGCCCCTGCGCGTCGCCGTCATGGGCTGCGTCGTCAACGGCCCCGGCGAGGCGCGCGAGGCCGACCTCGGCGTCGCCTCGGGCAACGGCAAGGGGCAGATCTTCGTGAAGGGCGAGGTCATCGCGACCGTCCCGGAGCGCGAGATCGTCGCCACCCTGATCGCCGAGGCGAACCGCATCGCCGACGAGATGGGTCCGGCGGCCGCCACCGGGTCCGTCCAGGTCATCACGACGCCCTAGGCGCGACCACCCGTCCGTCGTCACGGTGGCGACGGAGCCGCGGGCACGGCGCGACCCGCGCCGCCCGCGCGCCGCCGCTAGGCTTGGCGCGTGGTCACTCGGCTTTCGCATCTGTTCCTCCGTACGCTCCGCGACGACCCCTCCGACGCCGAGGTGACGAGCCACAAGCTGCTCGTCCGCGCCGGGTACGTCCGTCGCCAGTCCCCGGGGATCTTCGCGTGGCTGCCGCTCGGCCTGCGGGTGCGCGCCAAGATCGAGGGCATCATCCGCGAGGAGATGGTCGCCGCGGGTGCGCAGGAGGTCCTGCTGCCCGCGCTGCTGCCCCGCGAGCCCTACGAGGCGACGAACCGCTGGACCGAGTACGGCGACGGCATGTTCCGGCTGCAGGACCGCAAGGGTTCCGACTACCTGCTCGCCCCCACGCACGAGGAGATGTTCGCGCTCCTGGTGAAGGACCTGTACGGCTCGTACAAGGACCTGCCGGTCACGCTGTTCCAGATCCAGGACAAGTACCGCGACGAGGCACGCCCGCGAGCCGGTCTGCTGCGCGGCCGCGAGTTCACGATGAAGGACGCGTACTCGTTCGACCTCACCGACGAGGGCCTCGAGCGCAGCTACCAGATCATGCGCGACGCCTACGAGCAGATCTTCGCGCGCCTCGGCCTGGAGTACGTGATCGTGAAGGCGGACGCCGGCGCGATGGGCGGCTCGAAGTCCGAGGAGTTCCTGCACCCGATCGGCGTCGGCGAGGACACCTTCGTGCGCAGCGCGGGCGGCTACGCGGCCAACGTCGAGGCGTACGTCACCCCGGTGCCCGAGGCCCGTCCGGTCGAGGGGCTCCCCGAGCCGAGCACCCTGCCGGCGTCGGACACCCCGACGATCGACACCCTCGTCGCCCACGCGAACCAGGCCGCCCCGCGCGAGGGTGCCCCCTGGACGGCGGCGGACACGCTGAAGAACGTCGTCCTCGCCCTGACCCACCTCGACGGCACGCGCGAGGTCGTGGTCGTCGGGCTGCCGGGTGACCGCGACGTCGACCTGAAGCGCGCCGAGGTGGCGTTCGCGCCGGCCGAGGTCGAGGCCGCCGGCGACGACGACTTCAAGAAGCACCCCGGCGTCTTCGTGAAGGGCTACATCGGCCCGCAGGTCCTGGGTGCCGACAGCCCCTCGGGCATCCGCTACTTCGTCGACCCCCGCGTGGTCGACGGAACGAGCTGGATCACCGGCGCCAACGAGCGCGGCGTGCACGTCTCCGGCCTCGTCATGGGCCGCGACTTCACCGCCGACGGCGTCGC
This sequence comes from Curtobacterium oceanosedimentum, assembly GCF_020297365.1. Taxonomy (GTDB): domain Bacteria; phylum Actinomycetota; class Actinomycetes; order Actinomycetales; family Microbacteriaceae; genus Curtobacterium. The sequence continues at coordinate 109,542 of NZ_JAIXIG010000008.1, read as the reverse complement.
CGAGGTCTCGGACGTCCGTGCCGGTGACCCGGCGCCCGACGGCTCCGGCCCGCTCGAGACCGCTCGTGGCATGGAGATCGGTCACGTCTTCCAGCTCGGCCGCAAGTACGCCGAGGCGCTCGGGCTCAAGGTGCAGGACGAGAACGGCAAGCTCGCGACCGTCACGATGGGGTCGTACGGCATCGGCGTGACGCGCATCCTGGCGATCCTGGCCGAGGCGCACAACGACGAGAAGGGCCTGGTCTGGCCGAAGAACGTCGCGCCCTTCGACGTGCACGTGGTCGCCACGGGCAAGGACGCGGTCGCCTACGACCTGGCGACGGACATCGTCGCGCAGCTCGAGGGCGAGCGCTTCGAGGTCGTCTACGACGACCGGCCGAAGGTCTCGCCCGGCGTGAAGCTCCGCGACGCGGAACTGCTCGGCATGCCGATCGTCGTCGTCGCCGGTCGTGGTGCCGCCGACGGCGTCGTCGAGCTCTGGGACCGCGCGACGGGCGACCGCCGCGACGTCCCGGTCGCCGAGCTGCTCGACGCGGTCCGCGCGATCTAGACGCGATCTTCGACGGACGGGCGCGCCCCGCTCAGCGGTGACGCGCCAGCGTCACGCGGGGCGCGCCGACCGAGCTTGCGAGGGAGGGGTGCCAGCTGGCCACGGGCCTCCCGTCCGTCTCGTGGTTCTGGGGTACGCTTGTGGCCGACTTCTGCGACGGTTCCATCCGCAGGAGCGACTCAGCTGAATACGGAGGCACCTCGGTGAAGATCGATCTCGCAGTCCTGCGACTCATGGAGCGCGAGCGGGAGATCCCGTTCGACGAACTGGTCCAGATCATCGAATCTGCCATCCTGACCGCGTACCAGAAGCACGCCGACGAGAACGGCGAGCCGGCCCACCCGCAGTCGCGCGTCGAGCTCGACCGCAAGTCCGGCGAGGTCAGCGTCTACGTCCCCGAGCTCGACGACGAGGGCACCGTCATCGGTGAAGCCGTCGACCAGCCGAGCGACTTCGGGCGCATCGCGGCCTTCGCGGCGAAGCAGGTCATCAACCAGCGCCTGCGCGACATCGGCGACGACAAGATCCTCGGCGAGTTCCGCGGCAAGGAGGGCGACATCGTCGCGGGTGTGGTCCAGCAGGGCCCGAACCCGAAGATGGTGCACGTCGACCTCGGCACGATCGAGGCGATCCTGCCCCCCGAGGAGCAGGTGCCGGGGGAGTCGTACACGCACGGCTCCCGCATCCGCGTCTACGTGACGAGCGTCGCCCGCGGCAACAAGGGCCCGCAGATCACGGTGTCCCGCACGCACCCGGGCCTGGTCCGCAAGCTGTTCGCGCTCGAGGTGCCCGAGATCGCGTCCGGCGTCGTCGAGATCACCTCGCTCGCCCGCGAGGCCGGGCACCGCACGAAGATCGCCGTCAAGGCGAACGAGCCCGGTGTGAACGCGAAGGGTGCCTGCATCGGCGAGCTCGGCGCACGTGTCCGGTCCGTCACGAACGAGCTCGGTGCCGAGAAGATCGACATCGTCGACTGGTCGTCCGACCTCGCGTCGTTCGTCGCGAGCGCGCTGTCGCCCGCCAAGGTGACGAGCGCCTTCGTGCTCGACGCGTCGACGAAGGCCGTCCGCGCACTCGTGCCGGACTACCAGCTGTCGCTCGCGATCGGCAAGGAGGGGCAGAACGCCCGCCTCGCCGCGAAGCTCACCGGCGCGCGGATCGACATCCAGCCCGACTCCGTCATGGACGGCGAGGACTAGGCGATTTCGCCTCCGGCGTGCCCCGCGAGGGCGCGCCGGATCGCGGACGTCCGAGGCAAGGAGTACAGTGGTCCCCGTCAGAACGTGCATCGGCAGTCGTCGTCGCGCACCCCGATCCTCCCTCCTCCGAGTCGTCGCCCTGGGCGACGGACGCGTCGTGGCGGATCCGAAGGCAGTCATGCCGGGCCGGGGAGCATGGCTCACACCGACGGTCGATGCCTACGATCTGGCCGTCAAGCGCAGGGCCTTCCGCCGTGCACTCCGGCTGGATCGCGATCCCGACACGTCCGCGGTGCTCGACCACATCGCCGGTCTCCCAGAGGCCACGACCGAGCGCCAGGACATGACAGAACAGGCTGAACGGCTTATGGACAACTGATGAGCGGCTCGAAATGAGACCCGTCATCCATTGAGTCCTGCCCCTTCACGGGGTGGGACCCGTGAAGGAGAACAGTGGCTAAACCACGCGTACACGAGATCGCAAGCGAGCTCGGCGTCGACAGCAAGACCGCACTCGAGAAGCTCAAGGAGCTCGGCGAGTTCGTCCGGGGTGCCAGCTCGAGCATCGAGCCCCCCGTGGCTCGGAAGCTCCGTGCCGCCCTGCAGGCAGACGGCGCCCCCGCCGCGAAGCCCGCCGCCTCGGCGTCCGCGCCGAGCGCACCGGCCAAGGCCAGCGCGCCGAAGTCGAGTGCCCCCAAGCCCGGCGGCCCCCGCCCGGGTCCGGCCCGTCCGGCTCCGACCCCGGAGCCCGAGGCTCCTGCAGCACCCGCTGCCGACGTGCCGACCCCGGCCGCGCCGAAGTCGGTCGCCCAGCGACAGGCCGAGGCCGAGGCTGCGCAGAAGGCCCGCGCCGAGAAGCAGGCCGCCGAGCAGCAGACCGCCGCGTCCACCGACGCGGCACCGAAGTCCGACGCGGTGAAGCCGGGCAGCAGCCCGAAGCCCCCCGCGGCCGGCCCGAAGCCGGGCGGCCCCAAGCCCGGCGCGCGTCCGGGCAACAACCCGTACTCGTCGAACCAGGGCATGGGCTCGCGTCCGCCGCGTCCCGGCAACAACCCCTACTCGTCCAACCAGGGCATGGGCCAGCGCCCTGCCGCCGGCGCAGCCGGTGGTGGCGGCATCCCGCGTCCGCAGCCCCCGCGTCCGGGCACGCCCCGTCCGGGTGCTCCGCGTCCGGGTGGTCCCGGTCAGGGCAACCGTCCCAACGGCTTCGGGCAGCGCCCGGGCCAGGGTGGCGGCCGTGGTGGCCCCGGTGCCCGTCCGGGTGCCGGCGGCGGTGCCGGTGGCGGCTTCCCGCGTCCGGCGTTCAGCGGCCCGCGTCCCGCCGGTGGCGGCGGCCGTGGTCGTGGCCCCGGTGGTGGGACCGCCGGTGCGTTCGGTCGCGGTGGCGGCAAGAGCCGTGCCCGCAAGTCGAAGCGGACGAAGCGCGCCGAGTACGAGATGCGGCAGGCGCCGTCGCTCGGCGGTGTGCAGGTCCCTCGCGGCGACGGCAACACGGTCGTCCGACTCCGTCGTGGTGCGAGTATCTCGGACTTCGCGGACAAGATCGACGCCATGCCCGGCAACCTGGTGACGGTGCTGTTCCACCTCGGTGAGATGGCGACCGCGACCGAGTCGCTGGACGAGGCCACGTTCGAGGTCCTCGGTGACGAGCTGGGCTACAAGATCCAGATCGTCTCGCCGGAGGACGAAGACCGCGAGCTCCTCGAGGGCTTCGACATCGACATCGACGCCGAGTACGCCGACGAGGACGACTCCGTCCTGCAGCAGCGTCCCCCGGTCGTCACCGTCATGGGTCACGTCGACCACGGTAAGACCCGACTGCTCGACGCGATCCGGAACTCGAAGGTCGTCGAGGGCGAGGCCGGTGGCATCACCCAGCACATCGGTGCGTACCAGATCGTCACCGAGCACGAGGGCATCGAGCGCCCGATCACCTTCATCGACACCCCGGGTCACGAGGCCTTCACGGCCATGCGTGCCCGTGGTGCCCAGGTCACGGACATCGCGATCCTCGTGGTCGCGGCGGACGACGGCATCATGCCCCAGACGATCGAGGCACTGAACCACGCGCAGTCGGCCGGTGTGCCGATCGTGGTCGCGGTGAACAAGATCGACAAGGAGGGTGCGAACCCGGCGAAGGTGCGTCAGCAGCTCACCGAGTACAACCTGGTGGCCGAGGAGTACGGCGGCGACGTCATGTTCGTCGACGTGTCCGCACGGCAGAACGTCGGCATCCAGGACCTCCTGGACGCCGTGCTGCTCACCGCGGACGCCGGGCTCGACCTCCGTGCGAACCCCGACAAGGACGCCCGAGGCGTCGCGATCGAAGCACGGCTCGACAAGGGCCGCGGTGCGGTGGCGACCGTCCTCATCCAGTCCGGCACGCTGCACGTCGGTGACGCCATCGTGGCGGGCACGGCGTACGGCCGCGTCCGTGCGATGACGGACGAGAACGGTGTCTCGGTCAAGGCCGCGACGCCGAGCCGTCCGGTCCAGGTGCAGGGTCTGTCCTCGGTGCCCCGCGCCGGTGACACGTTCCTCGTCACCGAAGAGGACCGCACCGCGCGCCAGATCGCCGAGAAGCGTGAAGCCGCCGAGCGCAACGCCCAGCTGGCCAAGGCCCGCAAGCGCATCTCGCTCGAGGACTTCACCCGTGCACTCGAAGAGGGCAAGGTCGACTCGCTCAACCTCATCATCAAGGGTGACGTCTCCGGTGCCGTCGAGGCGCTCGAGCAGTCGCTCCTGGACATCGAGGTCGACGACAGCGTCCAGCTCCGCATCCTCCACCGCGGTGTCGGTGCGATCACGGAGTCGGACATCGACCTCGCCACGATCGACAACGCCATCGTGGTCGGCTTCAACGTCCGTCCGGACGTCAAGGCCCGCGAGCGTGCGGCGCGCGAAGGCATCGACGTGCGCTTCTACTCGGTCATCTACAACGCACTCGAGGACATCGAGCAGTCCCTCAAGGGCATGCTCAAGCCCGAGTACGAAGAGGTCCAGTCGGGTGTCGCCGAGATCCGCGAGGTGTTCCGCTCCTCGAAGTTCGGCAACATCGCGGGTGTCATCGTCCGCTCCGGCACGATCACGCGCAACGCCAAGGCGCGTGTCATCCGTGAGGGTGTCGTGCTCGCCGACGGACTGGCGATCGAGTCGCTCCGTCGCTTCAAGGACGACGTCACCGAGGTCCGCACGGACTTCGAGGCCGGTATCGGTCTGGGCAAGTTCAACGACATCCAGATCGGTGACGAAATCGAGACCACCGAGCTCGTCGAGAAGCCGCGCGACTGATCGTGTGACTCCCTGGGCCCCGACCCTGCCGAACGGCAGGGTCGGGGCCCGACCCCGTTCCACGGGCCCGACCCCGTTCCACGGGTACGACCCCGTTCCACGGGCCCGACCCCGTTCCACACACCGAAAGAGGACCCCATGGCCGATCCGCAGCGCGCACGCAAGATGGCGGACCGCATCAAGGAAGTCGTCGCACGTCGACTCGACAAGGGCCTGCGGGACCCGCGACTCGGGTTCGTCACGATCACCGACGTCCGTGTCACCGGCGACCTGCAGCACGCGTCGATCTTCTACACCGTGTACGGCACCGACGAGGAGCGCGCCGACTCCGCCGCGGCCCTCAAGGCCGCGACCGGCATGCTCCGGTCCGAGGTCGGCAAGAACATCACCGCCCGGCTGACCCCGTCGCTCGAGTTCATCGCGGACGCCCTGCCCGAGACCTCGGCGCACATGGAGGACCTGCTCGTGCAGGCCCAGATGCGTGACGAGCAGGTCCGGGCGGCGTCGGTCGGCGCCACGTACGCCGGCGACGCCGACCCGTACAAGCGCGACGAGGACGACGAGGACACGGGCGACGCCGGCACGGACGACGACACGGACGACGACGACACCGCGGGGACCGCTCGCGCCTGAGCGGGTCGACACCGCGGGCTCGTCCCGCGTCCGCACCGACGACACGGCTGCCGGGGCACACCGCCCCGGCAGCCGTGTTCAGTGTCCGGGCAGCTGGTACCCGAGCGTGTCGTCCCCGACGGCCAGGCCGTCGCGCACGAGCGACGCGAGCGCCCGGTCGCGCTGCTCGGCGTCGGGCCACACCGGCGCGATCTCGGCCCGTGTCACCGGCACGTCGCTGGCCCGCAGCTCCGCCATGATCAGGCCGCGCACCTGCCGGTCGCTGCCGGCGAACCTCGACTGTCGCGGGGCCCGCGGGCCGTCGTGCTCCGGGTAGCCCGCCGCGCGCCAGGCGCAGCGGTCGGCGATCGGGCACGCGTCGCACGCGGGGGAGCGGGCGACGCACACGAGCGCGCCGAGCTCCATCACCGCCGCGTTCGTCGCGGCGGCGTCGTCACGGTCCGCCGGCAGGACGGACTCCATGAGCGGCAGGTCCTGCTTCGCCTTCGCCGGACCGGGCTCGCCCTGTCCGAGCACCGTCCGCGCCAGCACCCGCCGGACGTTCACGTCGACGACCGGGTGCCGGTCGCCGTACGCGAAGACCGCGACGGCCCGCGCCGTGTAGTCGCCGATGCCGGGCAGCGCCAGGAGCGCGTCGACGTCGCGCGGCACGACGTTGTCGTGCTCCGTCGCGATCACGGTGGCCGCCGCGTGCAGCGCGAGCGCGCGTCTCGGGTAGCCGAGCCGGTCCCACGCACGCACCGCGTCCGCCGGGGGCGACGCCGCGAGGTCCGCAGGGGTCGGCCACCGGGTGAGCCACGCCTCCAGTCGGGGGACCACCCGGGCGACCTGCGTCTGCTGCAGCATGATCTCGCTGACCAGCGTGCCCCACGCGGGGAAGCCGGGGCGGCGCCACGGCAGGTCGCGGGCCTGCCGGCGGAACCAGGCCACGAGCGGGGTCGCGATGTCGGGGACCGTCGCGTCGGCGACGCGGTCCGCCGGACGGGAGGCTCTGCTCGCGTTCACCACGACAGCCTACGGTGGACGCATGGCACGCTGGGCACCAGAAGAGACCGACACGATGGCCGCGATCGCTGCGGAGGTGATCGGCCAGGTGGGCACGAACCGCACCGTGATCGGTGTCGACGGCCAGGACGGCACCGACCTCGAGCGCGTGGCGGCCGCACTCGTCACCGGCTTCGAGCAGCACGGGGTCCCGGCCATGGCCGCGGCGGCGCCCTCGGCCGACCAGGACACGCTGCGGTCGGACCTCGTGACGCCGTTCCGGACGACCGGCGCCGGCGCCGGGGTGCTCGTCGTGCACGGGCAGGGCGTCCTCGCCCCCGGAGTGCGCACGCTGTGGCGGTGGTCGCTGTGGGTCGAGCAGGAGGCCGGTCGCCTCGAACGCCGGGCGGACGTCAAGATCGCGGCATCGGCCGTGCTCGACGTCACCGACCCGGAGCACCCGCGCCGCGAGTGGAACGACGCCTGCTGAGCCGCTCTGGCCTGGAGGGCGCTGGTACGCTCCTCTGGTGCTCGAAACCCCTCCGGACGGCATCCTCCTGGTCGACAAGCCGCAGGGGATCTCCAGTCACCGCGTGGTCTCCATCGCACGGCGCCGCCTCGGCCTGAAGAAGGTCGGGCACGCCGGCACCCTCGACCCGATGGCCACCGGACTCCTGCTGCTGGGCATCGGTCCGTCGACACGACTCCTGACGCACCTCGTCGGACTCGACAAGACGTACACCGCCACCGTCCGCCTCGGGGTCTCGACCGATTCCGACGACGCCGACGGCACCCCGACCGCCGCGGTGGGGACCGCTGCTGCCGACGTCTCGGACGCCGCAGTGGAGCGGGCCGTGGCCGCGCAGCGCGGGGTCATCGACCAGGTGCCCTCGACCGTCAGCGCGATCAAGGTGGACGGGCGACGCGCCTACGACCTCGCGCGCCAGGGTGAGACCGTCGAACTCCGCTCGCGCCGGGTCACGGTGTCGCAGTTCGACGTCACCGCCCGCACCGGCGCCACCGCCGTGGTCGACGGCACCGAGGTGGCCGTCGTGGACCTCGACGTCGTCGTCACCTGCTCGTCGGGCACCTACGTGCGGGCCCTCGCGCGGGACGTCGGCGCCGCGCTCGGCACCGGCGCGCACCTCGTGGCCCTCCGTCGCACCCGCGTGGGACCGTTCGACGTCGACGACGCGATCGACCTCGAGGACGACGCGGTGGACGTCCGCGGCGCCCTCGCCCGACCCGCCGACGTCGCCCGCCGACTGTTCACGTCCGTGACGCTCGACGCCGCGTCGGCGAAGGACCTGACCGACGGCAAGCGCGTGGCTGCCGAGCACCCCGACTCGGACGGACCGGTGGCCGCGATCGCCGCCGAGGACGACCGGCTCGTCGGGCTGGTCTCGGTCCGTCGCGGACTGCTCCGGGTCATCACCAACTTCCCGGCGCCCGCCGCCGATCGACCGCAGGCGGGGTCGCGCGCATGATCGAGTGGTTCATGTGGGTGCAGGTCGTGCTGGCGGCCGTCGTCGGGCTCTTCGCGGTCGTGGTCGGCTTCGTCGGCTGGAAGCCGAACGACACCACCGTCGGCGCACTCGTGCTCATCGAGCTCCTGCTGCTGGCGCAGGGGGTGATCTCCATCGTGCAGGCCCTGACCGGCAGCCCGCCCGTGGGCAACGCACTGGAGTTCGGGGTCTACGCGGTGTCCGTGCTGCTGGTCCCGCCGGCAGCGGTGGTCTGGGCGCTGATCGACCGCACCAAGTGGAGCACCGTCGTCCTCGGCGCCGGAGCGTTCACCGTCGCCGTCATGGTGTACCGGATGTACCAGATCTGGTTCGCGCTCACCTGACGGGCTGACTGACGCGCTGACCTGACGCGCTCGCCTGACGCGCTCGCCTGACGTCCGAGGTCATGGTGGCCCACGGTGATCGGTAGGATCGGTGCAATGGCGACCAGATCCTCACTCGCGACCGGCGTCGGCCGGGTCCTCATCGCCGTGTACGGCATCCTCGCGCTGGCGGCGACCGGCCGCAGCGTCGTGCAGATCATCGAGAAGTTCTCGTACGCCCCGTTCGCCTACACGCTCAGCGCCCTGGCCGCGGTCGTCTACATCGTCGCGATGATCGCCCTGATCGTGCCCGGTCGCACCTGGTACCGCGTCGCCTGCGTCACCATCGGGTTCGAGATGGCCGGTGTGCTCGTCGTCGGCACGCTCTCGCTCGTCGACCGCCAGCTGTTCCCGGACGACACCGTGTGGTCGTACTACGGCATGGGCTACCTGTTCGCGCCGCTCGTGCTGCCGATCGCCGGGCTCTGGTGGCTCCGGAAGCACCACCGCGCCGCCGTCACCGGCTCCGGCCCGGTCGCGCCGTCGGGCGCCCGGACGAGCGAGTAGGAGCGGCCGTGCAGTTCTACCAGGACACCGCCGAGGTGCCGGACGACTTCGGACCCAGCGCCGTCACGATCGGCAAGTTCGACGGCGTGCACGTCGGACACCGCGCCGTCATCGCCCACCTGGAGCGCGCCGCCCGCGACCAGGGGCTCGTCGCCACCGTCGTGACCTTCGACCAGCACCCGCTCAACGTCATCGACCCGCAGCACGTCCCGCCGGCGCTCACCAGCACGGCCCAGCGGCGTGAGCTCCTCGAGGACGCCGGGGTCGACGCCACGCTGCTGCTCCGGTTCGACCCGGACCTGCAGTCGAAGGCGCCCGAGGCGTTCGTGTCCGAGGTCCTCGTCGACACGCTGCACGCCCGGCTCGTCTTCGTCGGCAGTGACTTCCGCTTCGGCGCGAAAGGCGCCGGGGACGTTGCGCTCCTGCGCCGGCTGGGGGAGCAGCACGGGTTCACCGTCGAGCTCATCGACGACGTCGACCTGGTCGACGACGTGCGTCCGGAGGGTGAGCGTCGCGTCTCGTCGACCTGGATCCGCGAGCTCCTCGGCGACGGCCGGGTGGCCGAGGCCGCCCGGCTGCTCGGGCGTGAGCACGCAGTCCGCAGCACCGTGGTGCACGGCAACCAGCGCGGCCGCGCGATGGGGTACCCGACCGCCAACCTCGACCCGGCGTGCGAGGGGTTCGTCCCCGCGGACGGCGTCTACGCCGCACGCGTCCTGCACGAGGGCACCGTGTACCCGGCCGCGGTGTCCGTGGGCAACAACCCGACGTTCGAGGGGGTGCCGGCGAAGCAGATCGAGGCGCACCTGCTCGACGTCGACATCGACCTGTACGACGACCGCATCTCGGTGCTCTTCGTGGCGTACGTGCGCGGGATGGTGAAGTTCTCGTCGATGGACGAGCTCGCGGCCCAGATGCGGCAGGACGACCTCGACATCCGGCTGATGCTCGGGCTCCCCACGCCGGTCTGAGCGGCGACCGGGCCGCCGGCGGACGATGACCTCTCGCCGCGCCGCGCTGAGCCGCGCCAAGCCGCGCCCCCGGTACCGGGCGCTTCGTCAGCGTGACGGACAAGCTGCACCTGCCGGGGCTCGAGCCGTGTCCGGCTGCGCGAGTCTCGGCCCGCGGCGAACCGACCCCCGCACGACGGTCCGGACAGCAGGACGCCCCGCGACCGGATCGGTCACGGGGCGTCCCGCAGTCAGCCGGCGCCGCTCAGCCGCCCAGCGCGTCCAGCCAGATCTTGCGCGCGTCGAGCGCTTCCTGCGCGTCCTTGATCTTCCGTCCATCGCCGGTGGCCTGCGCGGCAGCGAGCTCGGCCTCGAGCTTGCCGATGGCGTCCTCGAGCTGGCTCGCGAGTCCGGTCTGCCGGGCCTTGCGCTCCGGGTTGGACTCCTTCCAGTGCGCGTCCTCGAGGCCACGCACGTGGTCCTCGATCGCACGCAGACGGTCCTCGACGCGACGGACGTCCCCGCGCGGGACCTTGCCGATCTCGTCCCACCGGCGCTGGATGCCGGTCAGGGTCTTGCGCGCCGCGACGCGGTCGGTCGCCTGCAGCAGTGGCTCGGCCTCGGTCAGGAGCGCCTGCTTGGCCTCGAGGTTGGCGGAGAACTCCTCGTTCTCGGCGGCGCTCTCGGCGTGGCGCTGCTCGAACAGCACGTCACCGGCGGCCTTGAACCGTGCCCAGAGCGCGTCGTCGTGCCGCTTGCCCGCTCGACCGGCGTTCTTCCAGTCGTCGAGCAGCTGGCGGTAGTCCGGGATCGCGTCCGAGCCACGGGGTGCCAGGGCCTCGGCCTGGGCGACGAGCTCCTGCTTGCGCGTCCGGGCGTCACGGTGCTGCGCGTCGAGCTCGGAGTAGAACGCTCGGCGGTGCTGGTCGACGGTGGAGCGCGCGGCACGGAACCGCTTCCAGAGCTCGTTCGCCTCGTTCTTCGGGATCCGCGGCCCGTCGTGCTGGTGCTGCTGCCAGCGGGCGAACACGTCGTCCAGCTGCGCGGTGATCTGCTTCCACTGCGCGCGTGCCGGGTCGACCGCGGCGAGGGCCTCGGCTTCCTCCACCAGGGCCGTGCGGTGCGCGAGGGCGTCGTTCAGGGCCTGCTGCGCCTGCTCCGCCTGCTCCTTGGTGAGCGAGCCGAGCTGCTCGGACAGCGCGCCGACGCGGGTCTCGAGCGACTTGATGTCGCCCACCACCCGGGCCTCGGCCACCAGGGCCGTCAGGTGCTCGACGGTGCGTGCGACGTCGTTCGCCGAGGCGCCACGCTGGACGCGCTGCTCGGCGATCTTCACCTGCCCCTCGAGGTCGGCGTACTTCCGCGCGAAGTAGGCGAGCGCTTCGTCGGGGGTGGCGTCCGGGTACTCACCGACCGTCCGTTCGGTGTCCTCGTACCGGACGTACACGGTCCCGTTCTCGTCGACCCGCCCCCAGGTCGTTGCTTCGTCAGATGCCACAGGTCTCGCCTCGATCGTGGTCGTGCATCGCCGACGTCACCGTCGGCACGGTCAGGTCGTCAGCCTATTGCACGGACCGGCTCGGCGGTCCGTCACCGGCCACGGCTTGTGGATGACCGTTCCTGCTCGATGGTCGCGCCGGTGACGGTGGTGGCCACCTTCGGCTCGCCTGTGCCGTCGTCGCCGGGCGAGGAGACGCCCTGTTCGGTGATCTCCGACCGCAGTTCGGACAGGCCGCTCGTCACCGTGCCGACCCGCGTGTAGCCGCCCGTCGACGAGCCGAGCTCGGTGTCGCCGGTGACGATGAAGAACTGGGTGGACTGCGAGTACGGCGAGTCGGATCGGGCGATCGCGATGGTGCCCTCGTCGTAGACACCGTCGCTCGGCACGTTCTCGAGCGGTCCGTACTCGAATCCGGCGTCACCCGTGCCGTCACCGTTCGCGGAACCGCACTGCAGGAACTCCATGCCCTCGCGGTCGGCGAGGCGGTGGCACGAGGTGCCGTTGTAGAACTGCTCGCGGATGAGCGAGATCTCGACACTGGCCGCCTGCGGGGCCGCGGCACCGTCGAGCTCGATGCCCAGGTCGATCGAGTCGTTCAGGGTCAGGGTGCCGGTCCAGGTGGAGCCCTTCGCGATCGACTTGCTCGGCACGTCGCCGGTGTTGCCGGCGGTCGCACTGGCCGACGGCGTGACGGGTGCCGACGCCGAGGCGCTCGCGCCCGGGGCGTCGGCGTCCCTTGACCCGGCGAAGGCCAGCTGCGACACCGTGGCGAGGGCGGCGACCACGACGAGTGCCCCCACGGCGATCACGTCGTCACGGACGCGACGGCGACGCTGCCGCTCGTGCAGACCACGGCGGGCCTGGTAGAGGCGGAGACGCTCGCGCGCCTCACGGTTGTCACGCGCCTGGTTCTTCGGTGCCACGGTGCTGGTCTGCCCTCTCGTCGCAGTCTGCGACGAGCGTAGCCGAGTCGACACTGCGGACGGCCGAGGGCGGTCTGGAGGCGCGGGTGGTGTCGGCGGACCGGCTTACGATTGGAGCATGGCAGCGGACCGATCGGGCATGCACGCGCCGACCACCGGCGGTCGCGCCGGTCTCGCGCAGGGGTCGGTCCCGCTGGCCGTCCGGATGCGCCCCACCAGCCTCGACGAGGTCGCCGGCCAGCAGCACCTGCTCGGCCGCGGGTCGCCCCTGGTGCAGCTGGCCTCCGGCACGCGCGAGAACCCGGGCGGGGTCTCCGTCATCCTCTGGGGTCCACCCGGCACGGGCAAGACCACCCTGGCGCAGGCGATCGCCCGACAGTCCGGCCGCGAGTTCGTCGAGCTCTCCGCGGTCACCGCGGGCGTGAAGGACGTGCGCGAGGTCATGGAGAAGGCACTGACCCACCGCGACCTGTACGGCTCGACGACGGTGCTGTTCCTCGACGAGATCCACCGCTTCAGCAAGGCCCAGCAGGACGCCCTGCTGCCCGGCGTCGAGAACGGCTGGGTCATCCTCATCGCGGCCACCACCGAGAACCCGTCCTTCTCGGTGATCTCGCCGCTGCTGTCCCGCTCGCTGCTCCTGACGCTCAAGCCCCTCACCGACGCCGACCTCGGCATGCTCGTCGACCGCGCGGTCGAGGACGCACGTGGTCTCGGCGGTGCGGTCGTCCTCGGCGACGAGGCCCGCGGTGCCATCGTCCGGCTGGCCTCCGGTGACGCACGACGGGCACTCACCGCGCTCGAGGCGGCCGCGGCCTCGGCCACCGCCGCACAGGACGACGACGACACCGTGCCAGTGGTCGACGCCGACACCGTGGCCGCGGCCGTCGACCGCGCGTTGCTCCGGTACGACCGCCAGGGCGACGAGCACTACGACGTCATCAGCGCCTTCATCAAGTCGGTGCGGGGGAGCGACGTCGACGCGGCACTGCACTACCTGGCCCGGATGATCGAGGCCGGCGAGGACTCCCGGTTCATCGCGCGGCGCATCATCATCTCGGCGTCCGAGGACATCGGCATGGCCGACCCGCAGGCGTTGCCGATCGCGGTGGCCGCGGCACAGGCGGTGCAGCTCATCGGCATGCCGGAAGGGCGGATCCCGTTGGCCGAGGCCGTGGTCTACCTGGCGACGGCGCCCAAGTCGAACGCGGCCTACAACGGCATCAACCAGGCGATGGCGGACGTCAAGGCGGGCCGGATGGGCACCGTCCCGATGCACCTGCGCGACGCGCACTACGCCGGGGCGAAGCGCCTCGGGCACGGCAAGGGCTACGTCTACTCGCACGACGCCGAGCACGGGGTCGCCGAGCAGCAGTACCTGCCGGATGCCCTCGAGGGCACCGAGTACTACACGCCGACGGCCAACGGGTTCGAGCGCGAGGTCGGCCCGCGGCTCGAACGACTCCGGAAGATCACACGCGGGCACTAGCGGCGGTGCTTCTGCGCTCGCCCCGTTGCTGCTAGCATTACCGGGCCTACGTCCTGGTCCTCGAGCACGGCTGCGTCGAGGACAGAGTGCCACTCCGGTGGTACGGGGGCAGAGGTTCGGACTGTAGCCGTCCGATCCCACAGGCTCATCCCTCTGGATCCCGTCGTCGGGGCCACCGGCACTCGCGTGCCCGGCCTCCGGTGAGTATTCAGTTCGAACAGAGAAAAGGACCCTGTGTCTACCAAGTCACGTACCCGTAGCAAGACCCGCCTGTCGCGCGCGCTCGGCATCCCGCTGACGCCGAAGGCGGCCCGTTACCTCGAGAAGCGCCCCTACGGCCCCGGTGAGCACGGCCGCACCCGCCGTCGCGCGGACAGCGACTACGCCGTCCGCCTCCGTGAGAAGCAGCGTCTGCGCGCCCAGTACGGCATCCGCGAGAAGCAGCTCCGCATCGTCTTCGAAGAAGCCCGCAAGACGAAGGGCCTGACCGGTGAGAACCTGGTCGAGCTCCTCGAGCAGCGCCTCGACGCCCTCGTGGTCCGTGCCGGCTTCGCCCGCACCACCGCGCAGGCCCGCCAGCTGATCGTGCACCGCCACATCCTGGTGGACGGCAAGCTCGTCGACCGCCCCTCCTTCCGCGTCAAGGAGGGCCAGCTGATCCACGTCAAGCAGCGCTCCGAGTCGCTCGAGCCCTTCCAGGTCGCCGCCGCCGGTGGCCACCAGGAAGTCCTGCCGAAGGTCCCGGGTTACCTCGAGGTCGAGATCGAGAAGCTCCAGGCCCGCCTCGTGCGTCGCCCGAAGCGCGCCGAGGTCCCCGTGACCTGCGAAGTGCAGCTCGTCGTCGAGTACTACGCAGCTCGCTGATCCACTGATCACACCCGAACGGCGGGTCGTCCTCTCGAGGGCGGCCCGCCGTTCGGCGTCCCGGCCCGCTCCTGCCGCGACGTCGCGGGACGCCGGCGTCTCCGCCCGACGCCTCGCGCTCGTCGACACGCCGCCACTTCCGGCGGCGTGTCGACGACACGACGGCGTCCTGCGTGGGTGGTGGGGGCGACCAGAGCCGGACGGGAGGCCCGGGGCGCGACGTGCGCCGCGCCTCCTGTCCGACATCGCGTCGGTCCGCACGACGCCGGCGTCTCCGCCCGACGCCTCCCGCTCGTCGAGGCGCCGCCCCATCCGGCGGCGTGTCGACGACACGACGGCGTCGTGCGGCCGCGGGCGCGCCGGTGGGCTCGGCGGCTAAGCTTGTCCGGGCATGCACCGCCCGGGTGCACAGAGGGAGAGGCACCGTGAAGCAGCTGTTCTTCGTCGCCATCGGCATCGTCATCGGCCTCGCCGCCGCCCGGCAGGTCGCACGGACCGCACCTGGCGCCCGGCTCCTCGCCGAGGTCGACGCCAGGACGAAGGCCTTCACGGGAGCCGTCGCCGACGGCTACCGGTCCCGCGAAGCCGAGCTCCGCACCGACGTCTGAGCAGTCCGGCCCCGCGCCGGCACGTCGCTCCTCTCCGCCCACGACCTGAACCCAGGAAGCACCATGCAGACCGCAGAGATCCGCCGCCGTTGGCTCCAGTACTTCGGCGACCGCGGGCACACCGTCGTCCCGTCCGCGTCCCTCGTCTCCGACGACCCGTCGCTCCTGTTCACGGTCGCCGGCATGGTGCCGTTCATCCCGTACCTGACCGGGCTCATCCCGGCGCCGTACCCCCGTGCGACGAGCGTGCAGAAGTGCATCCGCACCAACGACATCGAAGAGGTCGGCAAGACCCCGCGCCACGGCACGTTCTTCCAGATGAACGGGAACTTCTCGTTCGGCGACTACTTCAAGGAGCAGGCGATCCAGTTCGCCTGGGAGTTCCTGACGAAGCCGGAGTCCGACGGCGGGCTCGGCTTCTCGCCCGACGACCTGTGGGTCACGGTGTACGAGGAGGACGACGAGGCGATCGGCTTCTGGAAGCAGCACTCCTCGCTGCCCGACGACCGGATCCAGCGCCTCGGTAAGGACACCAACTACTGGTCGACCGGTCAGCCCGGTCCCGCGGGCCCCTGCTCCGAGATCTTCTTCGACCGCGGTCCCGAGTACGGCATCGACGGCGGCCCGGCGACGGACGACGACCGCTACGTCGAGATCTGGAACCTCGTGTTCATGCAGTACCAGATCGCCGACGTCCGCTCGAAGTACGACTTCGAGATCACCGGCGAGCTGCCGAACAAGAACATCGACACCGGCATGGGTCTCGAGCGCGTCGCGTTCATCAAGCAGGGCGTCGACAACATGTACGAGATCGACCAGGTCCGCCCGGTCCTCGACCGCGCGTCGGAGATCTCCGGACGCCGGTACGGCGCGGTGCACGAGGACGACGTGCGCATGCGCGTCATCGCCGACCACGTCCGGTCCTCGCTCATGCTCATCGCCGACGGGGTCAGCCCGTCGAACGAGGGGCGCGGCTACATCCTCCGCCGTCTGCTCCGCCGCACGGTGCGCGCGATGCGCCTGCTCGGCGTCGAGACCGCGACGTTCCCCGAGCTCTTCCCCGCCTCCCGCGACGCCATGCGCGACGCGTACCCCGAGGTCGCGTCCGACTACGACCGCATCGCCCGGATCGCCTACGCCGAGGAGGAGACGTTCCTCCGCACGCTGGCGCAGGGGACGACGATCCTCGACGTCGCCGTCGAGCGCGCGAAGCAGGACGGCGCGCCCTCGATCGGCGGGGACACGGCGTTCCTGCTGCACGACACGTTCGGGTTCCCGATCGACCTGACGATGGAGATGGCGGAGGAGGCCGGCGTGCACGTCGACCGCACCGCCTTCGAGACCCTGATGTCCGAGCAGCGGGCCCGTGCCAAGGCGGACGCCAAGAGCAAGAAGACCGCGATCGCCGACCTGAGCGTGTACAGCGCCTTCCGGGCCGCCGGCGAGACCGTCTTCCTGGGCTACGACGCCCTGGAGGCCGAGACCCGCGTGCTCGGCATCATCGTCGGCGGCGTCAGCGTCGACCGCGCGGTGGCCGGGGACATCGCCGAGGTCATCCTCGGCGAGACGTCGCTCTACGCCGAGTCCGGTGGCCAGGACGCCGACCAGGGCTCGATCGTCGGCAACGGCTTCGACCTCGAGGTGCTCGACGTCCAGCGTCCGGTCTCCGGTCTCTGGAGCCACACCGTGCAGGTGCGTTCCGGCGAGGTCGGTGTCGGAGACGCCGCGAACACGGTCGTCGACGCGGAGTACCGCCGCGGCGCGACCCAGGCACACTCCGCGACCCACCTGGTGAACGCGGCGCTGCGCGACATCCTCGGCCCGGAGGCGCTGCAGGCCGGTTCCTACAACAAGTCCGGCTACATGCGCCTGGACTTCTCGTGGTCGCAGCCGGTGTCGCTCGAGACCCGCTCCGAGATCGAGGAAGTCGTGAACACGGCGATCCGCACCGACCTCGACGTCACCACCCGGGTCCTGCCGATCGACGAGGCCAAGGCGCTCGGCGCGCAGGCCCTGTTCGGCGAGAAGTACGGCGCCGAGGTCCGCATGGTCGACATCGGCGGCCCGTGGTCGCGCGAGCTCTGCGGTGGCACGCACGTCGCGTCGAGCGCGCAGATCGGGCTCGTCAACCTGGTGGGGGAGTCGAGCGTCGGTTCGACCAACCGTCGCGTCGAGGCACTCGTGGGCCTCGAGGGCTTCCGCGACCTCGCCGTCGAGCGCACGATCGTCTCGCAGCTCTCCAGCGCCCTGAAGGCCCCGCGCGCCGACCTGCCGACCCGCGTCCAGACCCTCATGGAGGACCTGCGGACCGCGCAGAAGAAGATCGCCGAGTACGAGTCGGCGAACCTGCAGCAGCGTGTTCCGACCATCGCGCGGACCGCGACGACCATCGGTGCGACGACCGTCGTGGCCGAGGTCGTCGACGGCCTGCAGTCCGGCGACGACCTGCGGTCGCTCGCGACGGGTGTGCGCGGGCAGCTCGGTGACGGTGCGGCCGTGGTGGTCCTCGGGGCGGTCGTGGGCGGCAAGCCCATCGTCATCGTCGCGACGAACGACGCGGCCCGTGCCGCCGGTGTCCAGGCGGGTCCGCTCGCCAAGGAAGCCGCCGGCGTGCTCGGCGGTGGTGGCGGCGGCAAGCCGGACCTGGCGCAGGGTGGCGGTACCGACGCAGCTGCGCTGCCCGCAGCGCTGCGCGCCGTGACCGCTCGGCTCGCGGGCTGATCGTGGAGATGCGGTCCGGGCGCCGACTCGGCATCGACGTCGGGCGCGCCCGGATCGGCATCGCCGTGTGCGACCGGGACGGCCTGCTCGCGACGCCGGTCGAGACGGTGCCCCGTGACGACGCGACCGACCTGGGGCGCATCACCGCGATCGCGGACGAGTACGACGTGCTCGAGGTCGTCGTCGGCCTGCCGTTGTCGATGTCCGGCGGCGACACCCCGTCGACCGCGGACGCCCGGGACTTCGCGGCCCGGATCGCGGCACACCGCCCGGTGCGGTTGGTCGACGAGCGGCTGTCGACCGTGACGGCCCAGCGCGGGCTGCACCAGGCCGGCCGGAACACGAAGAAGTCGCGGGCCGTGATCGACCAAGCGGCCGCTGTTATCATTCTGCAACACGCGCTCGACCACGAGCGCAGTGCCGGTGCCCCTCCGGGCACCACGCTTCCCTGACAGGGCTGCCCGTTCCGTGACACATGGGTGCTCTCGACGTCACCCCACGGACGACGGTGCCCAGGTGGAGTTCCCGACCGAGAGACCGAGGACCGTTGGCAGACGATCTGGACTGGAACGCGATCATCGCGTCCGGCAACGACCCCGAGCGCAAGCCGTCCGCACCCGACCGCACCGTGGGTCCTGATGACCAGGACGCCGGCGCACCGGCGCCTGATCGCCCGATGTCCCGACGCGAAGCCCGCGCCCGCGAGGCCGAGCGCGCCCGTCGCACGTCGGACGGCGAGGCTGACGGCTCAGGGCCCGGATCGGCGCTGAGCGAGGACCGCACCGACGCTTCGTCGGACGCGTCCCGGCCGCAGGGCGTCGACTCCGTGGACCGCCGGTCGGCGGGCGTCGACGACGAGCGCCCCGTCTCGCCCGCTGATGCGCCGATCGCCACCCGACCGGAGGAGCTGCACCCCGAGGTGCAGGCGCTGCTGACCGGCGAGGTGCCGTCCGCGCCGTCCGTCCGCGATCGCGGGACGGACGGCCCTGACGGGCCCGACCGCACCGGCGGCGGTGGGGCCGCGGGAGGCGGCGGACGCGGGGGACGCGGCGGCGGGGGACGTGCCTCCAGGCCGGACCGCGAACCGCGACCGAAGCGCCGGCGCGGCCCGCTCGTCGCCGGGATCGTCATCGTCGCGGTGGTGCTCGCCGCCGGTGTCGGTGCCTACACGTTCGCGGCGCCGAAGATCCAGCAGCTCGTCGCCGCGGTGAGCGGCTCGCAGGAGCCCGACGACTACACGGGCGACGGCACCGCGAAGGTCACCATCACGATCAAGCAGGGCGACATCGGCGAGGACGTCGCGGCCACGCTGCAGCGCAGTGGCGTCGTCAAGGACTCGAAGGTGTTCTACAAGCTGCTGCTCGCGTCGCCCGACGTGCAGTTCCAGCCCGGGTCGTACGCGATGAAGAAGCAGATGAGTTCGAAGTCGGCCCTGGCAGCGCTCGAGGACGACGCGAACCGGGTGCAGGCGTCCATCGTCATCCCCGAGGGCACGGCCCTGGCGGACATCCAGGCCGGCATGGTCTCGAAGGCCGGGCTGACGAAGCGCGAGGTCGCCGCCGCGGCGAAGGACCTGTCGGCCTACGACCTGCCGTCCGGCGTCACCACGCTCGAGGGGTGGCTGTTCCCCGCGACCTACCCGATCAACCCGGGGTGGACGGCGGAGCAGTACTTCGCGTCGATGGTCGACACCATGAAGGAGCACCTCGCCGCCGCCGGCGTGAAGGAGGCCGACCAGGAGCGCACGATCGTGTTCGCCTCGCTCGTGCAGAAGGAAGCCGGGCTCGCAGCCGACTACCCCAAGGTCGCGCGTGTGTTCCAGAACCGTCTCGACCAGGGCATGAAGCTGCAGTCCGACGCGACCGTCGCGTACGGCACGGGCAACACGCACACCGTCACGACCACCGACGCCGAGCGTGCGGACGCGTCGAACGAGTACAACACCTACGTGCACGAGGGGCTGCCGCCGGCGCCGATCTCGAACCCGGGCGACATCGCGATCAAGGCGGTCACGGCTCCGGCGCAGGGCAAGTGGCTGTACTTCGTGACGGTCGACCTGGAGTCGGGCGAGACGGTCTTCTCGGACACGTACGACCAGCACCTGGTGGCGGTCGACCGGTTCCAGGCCTGGCTGCGGGCGCACCCCGAGTACCAGTAGCCGAGGACGTCGCACGCACGGACGCTGTGGGAGGATTGCCGCATGCTTCGTTGGTTGACTGCTGGTGAGTCCCACGGACCCGAACTGATCGCCATGCTCGAGGGCCTGCCCGCGGGTGTCCCGGTGTCGTTCGAGTCCATCCGCGCCGATCTCGCGCGCCGCAAGCTCGGCTACGGCCGGGGGTCGCGCATGAAGTTCGAGCAGGACGAACTGCACGTGTCCGGCGGTGTCCGGCACGGCCGGTCGCTCGGCAGCCCGATCGCGATCCGCATCGGCAACACCGAGTGGCCGAAGTGGGTCGAGGTCATGAGCCCCGAGCCGGTGGAGTCCACCGAGATGTCCCGCGGGCGTTCCGCGCCCCTGACACGTCCGCGGCCCGGTCACGCCGACCTGGTCGGCATGCAGAAGTACGGGTTCGACGAGGCCCGGCCGATCCTCGAGCGCGCCAGCGCCCGGGAGACCGCGGCGCGCGTCGCCCTCGGCGCCGTCGCCAAGTCGTTCCTCGCCGAGCTCGGCATCCGCTCGGTCGCGCACACGCTGCAGGTCGGCACGGTCCGGGTGCCGGACGGCACCGAGCTCCCGCTGCCCGACGACGTGGACCGCCTCGACGAGGACCAGCTGCGCTGCTTCGACGCGGAGACGTCGGCGCGCATGGTCACCGAGGTCGAGGCCGCGAAGAAGGACGGTGACACGCTCGGCGGCGTCGTCGAGGTGCTGTTCTACGGCGTCCCGCCGGGTCTCGGCTCGCACGTGCACTGGGACCGTCGGCTCGACGCACGCCTGGCGGCGGCGATCATGGGCATCCAGGCCATCAAGGGCGTCGAGGTCGGTGACGGCTTCGCGACCGCCGGCCGCCGCGGCTCCGCTGCGCACGACGAGCTGTACCGCGAGGACGGCGAGATCTACCGCACGAGCGACCGGGCCGGCGGCACCGAGGGCGGCATGTCCACCGGCACCGTGCTGCGCGTCCGCGCCGGCATGAAGCCGATCGCGACCGTGCCGCACGCGCTGCACACCGTGGACGTCGTCTCCGGCGAGGACGCCTCGGCCCATCACCAGCGCTCCGACGTGTGCGCCGTGCCCGCCGCCGGTGTGGTCGCCGAGGCGATGGTGGCCCTGGTGCTCGCCGACGCGGTGCTCGAGAAGTTCGGCGGCGACAACGTCGTGGAGACGAAGCGCAACCTGGACGCGTACCTCGCGGCGATCCCGGAGACCCTCCGGACGCGTCGGACGGACCCGGCTGCGTCGTCCGCCGACCAGTGAGCGACGACACGGGGGCGGCGGGCTCGGGGCGACCAGCCGCCGGACCCGGCGGACCCGCCGGCCCTGCCGTCGCGCCCGTCGTCGTCATCGGACCCATGGGTGCCGGCAAGTCGAGCGTCGGCAAGCGGGTGGCCAAGGCGCTCGGCGTGCCGTTCACCGACACCGACCGGGCGATCGTGCGTGCACACGGGCCGATCCCGGGGATCTTCGCGGAGCGCGGCGAGCCCGCGTTCCGGGCGCTCGAGGCCGACGCGGTCCGCGCCGCGCTGACCACCGGCGGCGTCATCGCCGTCGGCGGGGGAGCCGTGACGCACCCGGACACCCGTCGCGCGCTGGCCGGGGTCCGCGTCGTCCTGCTGACCGTGTCGGCCGAGGCCGTCGCCCAGCGCATCGCCGGATCCGACCGGCCCCTGCTGGCGAACGGCGGGATCGACGCGTGGAGGGCGATCACGGACGAGCGGGCCGCCACCTACGAAGAACTCGCGCACGTCGTGGTCGACACGTCCCGGCGGCCGATGTCCCACGTCGTCGAGGAGGTCGTGGCGTGGCTGCACGACGACGACGCCAGCAGCAGCACGACCAGCACCAGCAGCAGCGCCACCAGCGCCACCAGCAGCACCACCAGCACCAGCAGCACCAGCGCCAGCAGCGCCAGCACCGACAGCACCGACAGCAGCACCGAGGGAGCACCGTGACCGAGCCGACCCTGCCCGCCGGGACCACCGAGATCCGCGTCGGCGGCGACGACGGCTACACCGTGGCCGTCGGCACCGATCTGCTGGGCGCACTGCCTGCGATCCTCGGCCCGCGCGTCGCGAAGGTCCTCATCGTGCACGCCCCGACGCTCGGTGCGCGCGCGAACGACCTCCGCGCCCTGCTGGTCGACGCGGGCCTCGAGGCCCTCATCGCCGAGGTGCCCGACGCCGAGGGTGCCAAGCGCGTCGAGGTGGCGGCCTTCTGCTGGCAGATCATGGGCCAGGCCGACTTCACCCGCACCGACGCGGTGATCGGGCTCGGGGGCGGCGCGGCCACCGACCTGGCCGGCTTCGTCGCCGCCACGTGGCTGCGCGGTGTGCCCTACGTGGCCGTGCCGACGAGCGTGCTCGGCATGGTCGACGCCAGCGTCGGCGGGAAGACGGGCATCAACACGAACGAGGGCAAGAACCTGGTCGGCGTCTTCTCCGCGCCCCGAGCGGTCGTCGTGGACCTCGAGCTCGCACGCACCCTGCCGCGCAACGAGATCCTGACCGGCTTCGCGGAGATCGTGAAGGCCGGGTTCATCGCCGTGCCGGAGATCCTGGACATCATCGAGGCCGGCGTCGACCGCGTGACCGACCCGACCACGCCGGAGTTCCGCCGTGTCGTCGAGCTGGCCATCGCGCTGAAGGCCGAGGTCGTGTCGGACGACTTCACGGAGCAGGGCCGCCGCGAGATCTTGAACTACGGGCACACCCTCGGCCACGCCATCGAGCACGCCGAGCGCTACCAGTGGCGGCACGGCGCCGCGGTGTCGGTCGGCATGGTGTTCGCGGCCGAGCTCGCGCGCCTGACCGGGCACCTGGACGACGCGACGGTGGACCGGCACCGGGCGATCCTCGACTCGCTGGACCTGCCGACCTCGTACGGCGTCGGCCGGTGGCAGGGCCTGCTCGCCACGATGCGCCGCGACAAGAAGGCCCGGGCCGGCATGCTCCGGTTCATCATCCTGGACGGCGTCGGCAAGCCCGTCGTGCTCGAGGGCCCGGAGGACCACCTGCTGTTCACCGCCTACCAGGAGGTCGGCGTCTAGCCCGACCGGTCAGCGCAGGACCCGTCTGGTCCGGCGCCACCACCACTTCACGCGCATCGACAGGGTGACGACGCCCGTCCGTTCAGACTCGAGCCACTCGTCGACCGTGGCGCCCTCAGACCACGCGTCGACTGCGGCGTCGTCCTCGGGCGTGCCGTCGATCTTGAAGGCCGGCCGGTCCGGCAGCGGTGCGAACAGGTGCATCAGGGATCCTCCATCTCGGGGTCGGGGCGGACGTGTCGACGCAGGGCGCGACGTGCGAGGTCCTGGTCGGACTTCGAGGCCCACCGTACGGTCATGAGCCGTTCGAGGACAGCTCTCGAAATGTCGTGTTCCGCCTGGGAGCGATCGGCCCGCAGCGCCCAGGTGAGTCGCCTCCACGCCTGATCGCGGTCCGCGGCGCGCCGGTTCTGGAACGCCCCGAACCAGCTCACCACGGCCGCCACGATCGCCGCCCCTGCGGCGATGCACGCCGCGACCAGTGCTGTCTCCATGCCGGCAGCGTGGCGCACGGAACGCGCCCGGTGGCCGGGCGTCGGCCGACCTGTGGAGGCCGCGCCGCGCCTCCCGTCTGTGGAGGAACAGGAGGACGACGCGACGCAGCCTGCGGGGAGCAGGGCCACAGCACCGGAGAGCAGACTGGCGGGCGTGCCCACCCCGCCCCGCCTGAGCGACCTCTCCGGCCCCCGCGACGCCGACGTCGGCTCGCTGCGTTCCCGGAGCCGTCGCTTCACCGAAGTCCTGTCGATCGCCCGCCGGCACCACCTGTTGCCCTTCCGACGCCTGGACTTCTCGCACGACCCGGCCTCGTCCGACCTGCGCCGCGACCAGGCGGAGCACCTGCGCCGGGCCCTCGAGGAGGCCGGTGGCGGCTTCGTCAAGATGGGCCAGCTGCTCTCGACGCGCGACGACCTGCTGCCCGAGGAGTGGACCGAGGGCCTCGCACACCTGCAGCGCGACGTCACCGCGGCCCCGGCCGACGAGGTGCTCGCGCTGCTCGAACAGGAGCTCGGCGCCCCGGTCGAGCAGGTCTTCGCGACCTTCGACCCGGTGCCCGTCGCCGCGGCGTCGATCGCGCAGGTGCACCGGGCGCGGCTGCCGGACGGCACCGCGGTGGCCGTGAAGGTGCAGCGGCCGGGGATCGACGCCGCCGTGCGCCGCGACGTCGACATCGCCCTCCGGGTCGTCCGGTTCCTGGCGCGGTGGTCGACCGAGGCCCGGCAGGTCGGGGTCCAGGACATCGCCGCGCAGTACGCCGACGACCTGGTGCGCCAGGTCGACTTCGGTTCCGAGCTGCGGAACCTGACCGCGCTGCGGGCGGCCCAGGCCCGCAGCGCCCGTGCCGACGAGGTGCGGTTCCCGGACCCGTACCCGGAGCTGTCGGGCCGCCGGGTGCTCGTCATGGAGTTCCTGGAGGGCGACACGCTCAGCGCGATCCGCGCCGAGCGCTCCGAGCGCGACCTGGACGCGCCGATGCGCGCGATCCTCCGCGCCTTCCTGCGCCAGGTCGTCTTCGACGGCCTGTACCACGCGGACCTGCACCCGGGGAACGTGCTGCTGCTGCCCGACGGTCGGCCCGCGTTGATCGACTTCGGGTCGGTCGGGAGGCTCGACCCGGGTCTCCGGGACACGGTCCAGGACCTGCTGGCCGCCTACCTGCAGGACGACACCTCGCGGATCGCCGATGCGGTCCTGCGGATGGCACCCGTGCGCGACGCGCACGACGAGCCCGACTTCCGTCGGGACATCGCGCGCTTCGTCGCGGACGAGCTCGGCCCCGGCGCACGCATCGGCGTCGAGACCGTGGACGACGCCGTCGAGGTGTTCGGCCGGTACCGGCTGAAGCCGCCGCCGGACTTCGTCGCGGCTGCCCGCGCACTGGCGATCTTCGAGGGGACCCTCCGCACGCTCGCCCCGTCGTTCGACCTGCTGGAGGAGTCCCGGGGGCTGGCACGACAGCAGATCACCGACCAGCTGCGTCCCGGCAAGCTGCGCGACCTCGCGGTCAAGGAACTGGTCGGTGTGGTGTCCGCCGCGCGCCGGTTGCCGCGCCGGGTCGACCGGATCGGCGAGGCGATCGAGACCGGGAAGTTCACCGTCAACATCCGGCTCTTCGCGGACCGGCGCGACCGTGAACTCGTGTCCGGCACGATCCGACGGATCCTGCTCGTGCTGCTCGGCGCCGGTGCCGGGGTCCTGTCGATCGTCTACCTGGCGATGCCCGCGCGGCCGACCGCGGCGCTGTCGACCGGCGCGGCCGGTGCGCTGCTCGGCGGGACGGCCGTGGTGCTGCTCGCCTGGGCGGCGATCGACGCGTGGCGCGCGCGACGGCGACGCTGAGCGCGCATCCGGCGCGCACGACCCGGACCACTGCGGTCGGCGGGCGGGCGTCCGCTACACTCGTCCGGGGCCGTCCGCGGCCCAGGACACCCCACAACACGACCGAACGGGACACCGACGACTCATGGCCAGTACCACAGACATCAAGAACGGCGCCGTTCTCATCATCGACGGCCAGCTGTGGTCGGTCGTCGAGTTCCAGCACGTCAAGCCGGGCAAGGGCGGCGCGTTCGTCCGCACGAAGCTCAAGAACGTCGTCTCCGGCAAGGTCGTCGACCGCACGTTCAACGCCGGCGCGAAGATCGACACCGCGACCGTCGACCGTCGTGACTACCAGTTCCTCTACGAGGACGGCGACTCCTACGTGTTCATGGACACCGACACGTACGACCAGATCCCGGTCTCGGCGACCGTGGTCGGCGACGCCAAGAACTACCTGCTCGAGTCGGCGATGGTCACCATCGCGATGAACGAGGGCAACCCGCTGTACGTCGAGCTCCCGACGTCGATCACCACCGAGGTCGAGACCGAGCCGGGCCTGCAGGGCGACCGGTCGTCCGGCGGCACCAAGGACGCGACCATCATCGCGACCGGCCACCGCATCCAGGTCCCGCTGTACCTGGAGAGCGGCACCACCGTGAAGATCGACACGCGTGACGGCAGCTTCCTCGGTCGCGTCAACTCCTAGGCGCTGACCGTATGAGTGCTCGTTCGAAGGCCCGCAAGCGCGCCCTCGACATGCTGTACGTGGCCGAGGTTCGCGAACTGCCGATCGCGGACGTCCTGGCCACCGAGACCGTCCGACACCTCGACCAGCCCGAGCGTGCGTCCAGCTGGGACTACGCGCGGCAGATCGTCACCGGGGTCGACGAAGCCCGCCACGAGATCGACGCCGTCATCGTCGACCACGCGCAGGGCTGGTCGATCGCCCGCATGCCCGTGCTCGACCGCTGCATCCTGCGCATGGGCGTGTGGGAGCTCCGGTTCAACCCGGAGGTGCCCGACGCCGTCGCGATCGCCGAGGCGGTCGAGCTCGCGCAGTCGCTGTCCACCGACGACTCCGCCGGGTTCGTCAACGGTGTGCTCGGAGCCGTCTCGGGCGGTCGTGCACCGTCCGGTCGGACGGTCGCAGGGGACCAGGAGTCCCGGTAGGGTTGACCACGTCAGCATCCTTTAATGCCGTCCAGTGAGGCGGGGAAGGGGGTCGACGTGGGAACCAGAACGGTCCTGCACCAGCCCGACATCACGCGTGCCCTGACACGCATCGCGCACGAGCTCCTCGAGGCCAACCACGGTGGCTCGGACCTCGTGCTCCTCGGCATCCCGACCCGTGGGGCCGTCCTGGCCGAACGGCTCGGCCGGATCCTGGCGGGCATCGAGCCCGACTGGGCGTCGGCGGTCGACGGCATCGGCAGCGAGCGTGTCGGCACGCTCGACGTCACCATGCACCGGGACGACCTGGGCCACGGCATCGGTCGCGCGCCGCACCGCACGGTCATCCCCGCCGGGGGCATCGACGGCAAGGTCGTCGTGCTCGTCGACGACGTCCTCTACTCCGGCCGCACCGTCCGCGCCGCGCTCGACGCCCTGCAGGGGATCGGTCGGCCGCGCGCCGTCCGGCTCGCCGTGCTCGTCGACCGCGGCCACCGCGAGCTGCCGATCCGCGCGGACCACGTGGGCAAGAACCTGCCGACCGCGTCCGACGAGCGGGTCACGCTCCACCTGGTGGAGACCGACGGCGACGACACCGTGTTCATCGAGCAGGGGGTGGCGTGATGCGGCACCTGCTCTCCACCGCCGACCTGTCCCGTGACCAGGCCGTGCACATCCTCGACGTCGCCGAGGAGATGGCCGAGGTGAACACCCGCGAGGTGCGCAAGCTCCCGGCCCTGCGCGGCAAGACCGTCGTGAACCTGTTCTTCGAGGACTCCACCCGCACGCGGATCTCGTTCGAGGCCGCCGCGAAGCGCCTGTCCGCCGACGTCCTGAACTTCGCCGCGAAGGGCTCGAGCGTCTCGAAGGGCGAGTCCCTCAAGGACACCGTGCAGACGCTCGGTGCGATGGGCATCGACGGGATCGTCATGCGGCACGGGGCATCCGGCGCACCCCGCGTGCTCGCCGACGCCGACTGGATCGACGTCCCCGTGGTGAACGCCGGTGACGGCACCCACGAGCACCCGACGCAGGCCCTGCTCGACGCGTTCACGATGCGCCGCCGCCTGCACGGTGCCGGCTCGCGCGGTCAGGGCCTGGACGGCGTGCGCGTGCTGATCATCGGGGACGTGCTGCACAGCCGCGTCGCCCGGTCGAACGCCTGGCTGCTCCGCACCCTCGGCGCGAGCGTGACGTTCGCCGCGCCGCCGACCCTGCTGCCCGTGTCCGCCAACCCGTTCGGCGCCGCGGTGCACCACGACCTCGACGCCGCCCTGGCCGAGGACCCCGACGTCGTGATGACGCTCCGCATCCAGCAGGAGCGGATGAACGACGCCTTCTTCCCGAACCCCCGCGAGTACACGCGGCACTGGGGCCTGACCGCCGCTCGGTTCGGACGGCTGTCCGAGCGCACGCTGATCATGCACCCCGGTCCGATGAACCGCGGGCTCGAGATCGCCGGCGTCGCCGCCGACGACCCCCGCTCGACGGTCGTCGAGCAGGTCGAGAACGGCGTCTCCGTCCGGATGGCCGTCCTGTACCTCGCCCTGACCGGCACCGGAGCGACCGCGCCGGTCGCCGCAGCACCGAAGGAGTCCGCCGCATGACCGCTCACCTGATCCGTGGCGCGCAGCTGGTCGACGGCTCGCGTGCCGACATCCGTCTGGAGGCCGGGCGCATCACCGCGGTCGGGTCCGGTCTCGACGCGGCCGGCGCCACCACCGTGGACGCCGACGGGCTGATCGCCCTGCCTGGTCTCGTGGACCTGCACACGCACCTGCGCGAGCCGGGACACGAGGAGTCCGAGACCGTCCTGACCGGCTCGCGCGCCGCGGCCGCCGGCGGCTTCACCGCCGTCAACGCGATGGCGAACTCGAGCCCGGTCGCCGACACCGCCGGGGTGGTCGAGCAGGTCCAGGCGCTCGGCGACGACGCCGGCTACGTCACGGTCCGGCCGATCGGTGCCGTGTCGCAGGGGCTGCAGGGGACGCACCTGTCCGAGATCGGTGCGATGGCGACCTCCCGCGCGCGGGTCCGGGTCTTCTCGGACGACGGCTCGTGCGTGGCCGACCCGCTGCTCATGCGCCGTGCGCTCGAGTACATCAAGGGCTTCGGCGGGGTGCTCGCGCAGCACGCGCAGGAACCCCGGCTGACGATCGGCGCCCAGATGAACGAGGGCCGGCTGTCGTCCGAGCTCGGCCTCGCCGGCTGGCCCGCCGTGGCCGAGGAGGCGATCATCGCCCGCGACGTCCTGCTCGCCGACCACGTCGGCGCACGCCTGCACGTCTGCCACGTCTCCACGGCCGGCAGCGTCGAGGTGATCCGCTGGGCGAAGTCCCGCGGCATCGACGTGACGGCCGAGGTGACGCCGCACCACCTGCTGCTCACCGAGGACCTGATCGCCGGCGTCGACGGCGCCCCCGGGTACGACGCCCGGTACAAGGTGAACCCGCCGCTCCGCGCGAGCGAGGACGTCGAGGCGCTCCGTGCCGCCCTGGGCGACGGCACGATCGACATCGTCGCGACGGACCACGCGCCGCACACGGCCGAGGCGAAGTGCTGCGAGTGGCCGGCGGCCGCGAACGGCATGGTCGGCCTCGAGTCGGCGCTGAGCGTCGTGCAGGCCGCGGTGGTCGACGACGGCCGGCTCGACTGGGCCGATGTCGCCCGCGTACTGTCCGAGGCGCCGGCCCGCATCGGTCAGGTCGCCGGCCAGGGTCAGCGCATCGCCGAGGGTGCCCCCGCCGAGGTGACCCTCTACGACCCCTCGGTCAGCCGGGCGTTCGCCGTCACCGACCTGGCCGGCCAGTCGCAGAACTCGCCGTACCTCGGCACGACCCTGCCCGGCCGGGTCGTCGCGACCTTCCACCAGGGCTACGCGACCGTCCTCGACGGCCAGTTGGTCGACGCGGACACCGTCGCGGCGCACGCCGCGGCGCTGCGGGCGGGGGCGCACGCGTGAGCGGCGACGCGCAGCGGTGGCTCCTCGGCGCGGTGATCCTGCTCGCGGTCGCCGCCCTGTTCCTCGCGATGGCGCGCACCTGGCGGACGCGCACCCGGAAGCAGAGCGAGGCCGTGCCTCCCGTCCGGGTGCCGGCCGACCTGCCACCGGCGGTCGGGTCGTGGGACGGCTTCACCGTCGCGACGACCCGCGCCGACCAGCCGCTGGAACGCATCACCGCAGGCGGCCTGGGGTTCCGCGGCCGCGGCGGGGTGACGGTCCACGCGACCGGCGTGGTGATGCACCTCGCCGGTACCGACGACCGCTGGATCGCGCGTGACGCGGTCCGTGGCGCCGACCGGTCCACGGCGGCCATCGACCGCGTGGTCGAGCCCGGGGGACTGGTCCGTCTGCGATGGACGGCGACCGGCGCCGCAGGTGCGACGGACCTCGACACGTACTTCCGGTTCCCGCAGGGTGACGCAGCCGCGCTGCACGCCCTGCAGGGACTGACCGAGACCGGGCCGCAGGCAGCTGCGGCCGATGTCCCGCGGACCGCGGGCGAAGGGAAGAAAGCATGACACGCGAACGGGCCGTCCTGGTCCTCGAAGACGGCACCCGGTACGACGGCTGGGCCTACGGCGCCCGCGGGCGCACGCTCGGTGAGGTGGTCTTCGCGACCGGCATGACCGGCTACCAGGAGACGCTGACCGACCCCTCCTACGCCGGACAGATCGTGGTGCAGACCGCGCCGCACATCGGCAACACCGGGGTGAACGACGAGGACCCCGAGTCCCGTCGCATCTGGGTCGCCGGGTACGTGGTGCGCGACCCCAGCCGCGTGGTGTCGAACCACCGCGCCACCGCCTCGCTCGACCAGCACCTGGAGCGCGACGGGATCGTCGGGATCTCCGGCATCGACACCCGCGCGCTCACCCGCCGCATCCGTGACGCCGGTGCCATGAAGGGCGGCGTGTTCAGCGGTGCCGACGCGGCGCTGCCGGCGTCCGAGCAGGAGCAGCTCGTGCGCGACCAGGCGGGCATGGCCGGGGCGAGCTTCTCGTCGGTCGTGTCCACCCCGGAGACCTACGTCGTCCCGGCGGTCGGCGAGCAGATCGGCCGCCTGGCCGTGCTCGACCTCGGCGTGAAGGCCTCGACCACCCGGTACCTCGCCGCCCGCGGCTTCGAGGTGCACGTCGTGCCGCAGGACATCTCCGCCGCGGCCCTGGCGGAGCTCGCACCGGACGCACTGTTCTACTCGAACGGCCCCGGCGACCCCGCGGCGAGTGACGCGCAGGTGGAGCTGCTGCAGGAGTCGCTGCGGAGCGGTCGTCCGTTCTTCGGCATCTGCTTCGGCAACCAGCTGCTCGGCCGTGCCCTCGGCTTCGGCACGTACAAGCTGCCGTTCGGTCACCGCGGCATCAACCAGCCGGTGCTCGACACCACGACGGGCAAGGTCGAGATCACGAGCCAGAACCACGGCTTCGCGGTCGACGCGCCCCTCGGCGAGGTCCTCGAGTCGCCGGCCGGGTTCGGTCGGGTCGAGGTCTCGCACTACTCGTTGAACGACAACGTCGTCGAGGGCCTCCGCGCGCTCGACGTGCCGGCGTTCAGCGTGCAGTACCACCCCGAGGCCGCCGCCGGGCCGCACGACAGCATGTACCTGTTCGACCGGTTCGCGGACATGGTGCGCGAGCGCCGCGACGGGCAGCCGCTCGACCCGGCCACCGCCGACGCGACCACCCCTGCAGCAGACGTCACGAAGGAAGCCAACTGATGCCGAAGCGCGCAGACATCAACTCCGTCCTGGTCATCGGCTCCGGCCCGATCGTCATCGGCCAGGCCGCCGAGTTCGACTACTCCGGCACCCAGGCGTGCCGTGTCCTCCGGGCCGAGGGCGTCCGGGTCATCCTGGTCAACCCGAACCCGGCGACGATCATGACCGACCCCGACTTCGCCGACGCGACCTACATCGAGCCGATCACGAACGCGTCCCTCGAGGAGATCATCCGCATCGAGAAGCCGGACGCCGTCCTGCCGACGCTCGGCGGGCAGACGGCCCTCAACGCGGCCATCGCGCTCGACGAGGCGGGCATCCTCGAGAAGCACGGCGTGGAGCTCATCGGCGCCAAGGTCGACGCGATCCAGCGCGGTGAGGACCGCCAGCTCTTCAAGGAGCTCGTGCTCGAGTCCGGCGCCGACGTCGCCCGCAGCCACATCGCCCACACCCTCGAAGAAGCCAAGGAGTTCGCGAAGGACCTCGGCTACCCGCTCGTCGTGCGACCGTCCTTCACCATGGGCGGCCTCGGCTCGGGCTTCGCGTACAACGAGGACGAACTCGTCCGCTTCGTCGGTGACGGGCTGCAATCCAGCCCGACCACCGAGGTCCTGCTCGAGGAGTCCATCCTCGGCTGGAAGGAGTACGAGCTCGAGCTGATGCGCGACAACTACGACAACACGGTCGTCATCTGCTCCATCGAGAACGTCGACCCGGTCGGCGTGCACACCGGTGACTCGATCACGGTCGCCCCCGCGCTGACCCTGACCGACCGCGAGTACCAGAACATGCGGAACATCGGCATCGACATCATCCGTCGCGTCGGCGTCGACACCGGTGGTTGCAACATCCAGTTCGCCGTCGACCCGTCGAACGGCCGCGTCATCGTCATCGAGATGAACCCCCGCGTGTCCCGCTCGTCGGCGCTCGCCTCGAAGGCCACGGGCTTCCCGATCGCGAAGATCGCCGCGAAGCTCGCCATCGGCTACCGGCTCGACGAGATCCAGAACGACATCACCCGGGTGACCCCGGCGAGCTTCGAGCCGACACTCGACTACGTGGTCGTGAAGACCCCGCGGTTCGCGTTCGAGAAGTTCCCGGCCGCCGACGCCACCCTCACCACGACGATGAAGAGCGTCGGCGAGGCCATGGCCATCGGTCGGAACTACGCCACGGCACTGCAGAAGTCGCTGCGCTCCCTCGAGAAGCGCGGGTCGAGCTTCCACTGGGACACCCCGGCCTCCGAGCTCGACAAGGACGCCCTGCTCGAGAAGTCGACGACCCCGACCGACGGCCGCATCGTCACGGTGCAGCAGGCCCTGGTCGCGGGTGCCACCGCGGACGAGGTCTTCGAGGCCACGAAGATCGACCCCTGGTTCATCGACCAGATCGTGCTCATCAACGAGGTCGCCGCCGAGGTCCGCGCCGCCGAGACCCTGGACGCCGACACCCTGCGCTGGGCGAAGGAACACGGCTTCAGCGACACCCAGATCGCGTCGCTGCGGAGCACCGACGCGCAGCCGGTCACCGAGCAGCAGGTGCGCGACGAGCGGCACGCGGCCGGCATCCGCCCGGTGTTCAAGACCGTCGACACCTGCGCCGGCGAGTTCCCGGCCCTGACGCCGTACCACTACTCGTCGTACGACGCCGAGACCGAGGTCGCCCCGAGCGACCGCAGGAAGGTCGTCATCCTCGGCTCCGGCCCGAACCGCATCGGGCAGGGCGTCGAGTTCGACTACTCCTGCGTGCACGCGTCCTTCGCGCTGAGCGACGCCGGGTTCGAGACGATCATGATCAACTGCAACCCCGAGACCGTGTCGACCGACTACGACACCTCGGACCGCCTGTACTTCGAGCCGCTGACCGCCGAGGACGTCCTCGAGGTCATCGAGGCCGAGGCGGCGACCGGTGAGCTCGTCGGCGTCGTCGTGCAGCTCGGCGGTCAGACCGCCCTGGGCCTCGCCAAGCCGCTCGAGGCCGCGGGGATCCCGATCCTCGGCACGAGCCCGTCGGCGATCGACTCGGCCGAGGAGCGCGGGCAGTTCTCCGCGATCCTCGACGCCGCCGGTCTGCTCGCCCCGCGCAACGGCACGGCGCACGACCTGGCCAGCGCCACGGCGGTCGCCGAGGAGATCGGGTACCCCGTCCTCGTCCGCCCGTCCTTCGTGCTCGGCGGCCGCGGCATGGAGATCCTGTACGACTCGGCCTCGCTCGCGGACTACTTCGACCGGATGGCCGACCAGGCGATCATCGGCCCGGAGCTCCCGCTGCTGGTCGACCGGTTCCTCGACGACGCGGTGGAGATCGACGTCGACGCGCTCTTCGACGGCGAGCGGCTGTACACCGGCGGGATCATGGAGCACCTGGAGGAGGCCGGCATCCACTCCGGTGACTCCGCGTGCACCCTGCCCCCGGTCGGCCTCGGCCGCGCCGAGATCCAGGCCGTCGTCGACGCCACCGAGCAGATCGCGCGCGGCATCGGCGTCAAGGGACTGCTCAACGTCCAGTTCGCCATCGGCGCGGGCGTGCTCTACGTGCTCGAGGCGAACCCGCGTGCCAGCCGCACGGTGCCGTTCGTGTCGAAGGCGCTCGGCATCCCGCTCGCCAAGGCGGCGTCGCGGATCATGACCGGGAGCACGGTCGACGAGCTCGTCGCCGAGGGCATGCTGCCCGCGCGCGACGGTGCCTTCGTGCCGATGGAGGCCCCGGTCGCCGTCAAGGAGGCCGTGCTGCCCTTCCGACGCTTCCGCACCCGCGAGGGCCAGGTCGTCGACTCGGTGCTCAGCCCCGAGATGCGCTCGACCGGCGAGGTCATGGGCATCGACCGCGACTTCCCGCGGGCCTTCCTCAAGTCGCAGGACGCGGCGTACGGCGGTCTGCCCACCAGCGGCACGGTCTTCGTGAGCGTCGCCGACACCGACAAGCGTGCGATCGTGCTGCCGGTGCACCGCCTGCAGCAGCTCGGCTTCACGATCATCGCGACCGAGGGCACGGCCGAGGTGCTCCGCCGCAACGGCATCGAGGTCGGGATCGTCGGCAAGTACAGCCAGGGCGGCGAGAGCGTCGTCGACCTGCTGACGCGCAACGAGGTCGACATCGTCATCAACACGCCGTCCGGTGCCGCCGGTCGTGCGGACGGGTACGAGATCCGCGCGGCGACGGTCGCGGCCGACAAGCCGCTCTTCACGACCATCGCGCAGATCGGTGCGGCGGTCGCGGCGATCGAGACGATCGGCACGCCGCTCAACGTCCGCAGCCTGCAGGACTACGCGCTCGAGCGCGCGACCTGGTGACGGCTGCGAGCGTGGGCACGACCCGGACGGGAGGCCCGACCCCCTTCGGCGACCGTCTCGCCTCCGCGATGCGCGAGCGTTCACCGCTCTGCGTCGGCATCGACCCCCACGCCGCCACCCTGGCGGCGTGGGGGCTCGGCCGCGACGAGCAGGGGTTGACCGCCTTCGGCGCGACCCTGGTCGACGCGGCCGCGGGCCTCGCGGCGATCGTGAAGCCGCAGGTCGCCTTCTTCGAGGCGGCCGGGGTGGCGGGCTACCGTGCGCTCGACGCGACGATCCGTCGGGCACGCGATGCGGGCCTCCTGGTCGTCGCCGACGTGAAGCGGGGCGACATCGGGACGACCGGTGACGACTACGCGCTCGCGTGGCTCGATCGCGACGGCCCGTTCGCGGCGGACGCGATGACGGTGTCGCCGTACCTGGGGTACGGCTCGCTGGCGGGCACGATCGACGTCGCACGGCGGAACGGCGCCGGGGTGTTCGTGCTCGCGGCGACGAGCAACCCCGAGGCCCGGGTGCTGCAGACCGCGGTGCTGGCCGAGGGGCCGCGTACCGGCCGGACGGTCGCTGCCGGTATCGTCGTGGACGTGGCAGACGACAACCGGTCCGTGGGCGATCAGGCCCTGGGCGACGTCGGGCTCGTGCTCGGCGCCACCCTTCACCTCGCCGACTTCGGCATCGACGCGGACGCGATCGGCACCGCGCCGGTGCTGGCGCCGGGCTTCGGTGCCCAGGGCGCCCGCATCGAGGACCTCCGCGCCCTGTACGGCACCCGTGCCGAGCAGGTGCTCGTGAGCGAGTCGCGCGGCCTGCTCGCCGACGGTCCGGACGGCGTCCGGGCATCCGTCGCCGACCGCGCCGACCGGATCCGCGCCGCGCTCGGGGCCGCCGCGTGACCGACGAGCACCAGGACCTGCCCGCGCACCGCGTCCCGCCCGAGGTCGACCGGGTCGCGGCGGCGCAGGCCGCCGTGGCGGCCCGACGCGCCCGGGCCGCGGTGAAGGCCGCGATCGCGTCGGGGGAGCGCTCGGCCCTCGACGTCGCGCGCGCCGCGTGGGACGACTCGCTCGTCGAGACGACCTCGGCCGAGCGGTCGCTCCGGGTCCGTGACCTGCTCGTCAGCCTGCCCGGCATCGGCCCGGCACGCGCCGAGGCGATCATGGGCAGCCTGCGCATCGCGTCGTCGAAGCGCCTCGGCGGACTCGGCAGCCGGCAGCGGACCGCCCTGGCCGACTGGCTCGCCGCACGCGGCCGCAAGCGCGGCAGCTCGAAGCTCGTCGTGCTCGCCGGCCCGACCGCGGTCGGCAAGGGCACGGTCAGCGCGCACATCCGCGAGCAGTACCCGGACGTCAACCTGAGCGTCTCGGCCACCACCCGGAAGCCCCGCCCCGGCGAGGTCGACGGCGTGCACTACTACTTCGTCGACGACGCCGAGTTCGACCGGATGATCCGCGACCGCGAGCTGCTCGAGTGGGCGACCGTGCACAACTCGTACCGCTACGGCACCCCGCGGCCGCCGATCGACCGCGCGCTCGACGCCGGCGAGAAGGTCATGCTCGAGATCGACCTGCAGGGCGCGCGGCAGGTCCGTGACGCCATGCCCGAGGCCGTGCTCGTCTTCCTGCTGCCCCCGACGTGGGAGGAGCTGGTGCGCCGGCTCATCGGCCGCGGCACCGAGTCGGCCGAGGAGCAGGCACGTCGTCTGGAGACCGCGAAGGTCGAACTGGCGGCGCAGGACGAGTTCGACGTGCGGATCGTGAACTCCGATGTCGGCACCGCGGCACGCGAGGTCGTAGACTTGTTCTCTGCGCCCTGACGGGTGCACGCGCGTGCCGGGCTCCCGCCGGGTGCCGCGCCCCCGACATCCGCAGTCGACAGGAGACACCATGGCCAACCCCCAGGGCATCATCGACCCGCCCATCGACGACCTGCTCAGCAAGGTCGAGTCGAAGTACGCGCTGGTCATCTTCGCGTCGAAGCGTGCGCGCCAGATCAACGACTACTACGCCGACCTGCACGAGGGCTCGCTCTTCGACAACGTCGGTCCGCTGGTCGACTCGACGATCGACGACAAGCCGCTGTCCGTCGCGCTCCACGAGATCAACGAGGACAAGCTCACCGTCACCAAGCAGCAGCAGCCCACCGACTGATCCCGGTGACTGCAGCCGCCCTCCGCCTCTTCACGTCCGAGTCGGTGACCGAGGGGCACCCCGACAAGATCTGCGACCAGATCTCGGACAGCATCCTCGACGCACTGCTGACGGTCGACCCGAACGCGCGCGTCGCCGTCGAGACGATGGTCACGACCGGGCTCGTGCACGTCGCCGGTGAGGTCACGACCTCGGGCTACGTCGAGATCCCCAAGCTGGTGCGTGACGTCATCACCGGCATCGGCTACAACTCGTCGGACGTCTCGTTCGACGGCGCCACCTGTGGTGTCGAGGTGTCGATCGGCGCGCAGTCGCCGGACATCGCGCAGGGTGTGGACGAGTCGCTCGACTCCCGCACCGGTGCGGTCGACCCGCTCGACCGCCAGGGCGCCGGTGACCAGGGCATCATGTTCGGGTTCGCGACGAACGAGACGCCCGAGTACATGCCGGTCGCCATCTGGCTCGCGCACCGCCTGGCCGAGCGTCTGGCCGCCGTCCGCAAGTCCGGCGAGCTGCCGTTCCTGCGCCCCGACGGCAAGACCCAGGTCACCGTGGGCTACGACGGCGTCGTGCCGAAGACGGTCGAGACGGTCGTGCTGTCGACGCAG
This sequence comes from Curtobacterium oceanosedimentum, assembly GCF_020297365.1. GTDB lineage: Bacteria > Actinomycetota > Actinomycetes > Actinomycetales > Microbacteriaceae > Curtobacterium. Next base: position 71,963 of record NZ_JAIXIG010000008.1, on the reverse strand, counting down.
CACTCGCCGAGCGTCTCGCTGGCCGACCTCACCGCGGCGATCACCGAGCACGTCATCCGCCCGGTCCTCGACCTGGTCGACCTCGACTCGTCGCACGTCGACGTCATCGTGAACCCGACCGGCCGCTTCGAGATCGGTGGCCCCCAGGGCGACGCCGGGCTCACCGGCCGCAAGGTCATCGTCGACACCTACGGCGGGGCCTCCCGGCACGGTGGCGGCGCGTTCAGCGGCAAGGACCCGTCGAAGGTCGACCGTTCGGCCGCCTACGCGCTCCGCTGGGTCGCGAAGAACGCCGTGGCCGCCGGGCTCGCCGACCGCCTCGAGGTCCAGGTCGCGTACGCGATCGGCCGCGCGAAGCCCGTCGGGCTCTACGTGGAGACCTTCGGCACCGGTCACGTGGACGACGCCACGATCGAGGCCGCGATCCGCCAGGTGTTCGACCTGCGCCCGGCCGCGATCATCCGCGACCTCGACCTGCTCCGGCCGGTCTACGCGCAGACCGCGACGTACGGCCACTTCGGCCGCGAACTCCCCGGGTTCACCTGGGAGCAGCTCGACCGCGTCGAGGAACTCCGCGCTGCCGCAGGACTCGTCACCGCGACCGTCTGAAGCACCGCGTGACCACCGTCGCGCGCGTCGTCCTCGACTCGCCGCTCCCGCAGTTGGACCGTCTGTTCGACTACCGGGTGCCGGCCGAGATCGAGGACGACTGCGTGGCGGGGGTCCGCGTCAAGGTGCCACTGCGCACTGGAGCCCGGATGTCGGACGGGTACGTGGTCGAGATCGTCACCGAGGGGGAGTACCCCGGCGAGCTCAGTCAGATCGAGGCCGTCCTGTCGCCGGTGCCCGTCCTGGCGCCGGAGATCTGGACCCTCGCACGCGCCGTCGCCGACCGTGCCGCCGGCGTCGCCTCCGACGTCCTGCGCCTGGCCGTCCCGCCCCGACAGGTGCGCGCCGAGAAGGCCTGGCTCGCCCGCGACACCACGTGGTCGCCCCCGCCGGTGACCGCTCCGCCCGTCTCCGGCTACGCCGACGGCGTCCTGGAGGCCCTGGTCGCCGACCACGGACGCGCTGCGGTCGCCGCTGTTCCCCAGCCGGTGGCGCTGGGTGACGCGGACGCGTCGGTCTGGGTCCCCGGGTGGGCCGCCACCCTCGCGCAGACCGCCGCGCACACGGTGGCCGCCGAGCAGTCGGCCGTGATCGCCGTGCCCGACTTCCGTGACGTCACCGACCTCGAGCGGGCCCTGCTCGCCGTGCTGCCCCCGGAACGCGTGGTGCGGTTCGACGCGAAGCAGACGAACGGGCAACGGGCGAAGGCCCTGCTGCAGGCCCGGACCCACGCGGTCGTGGCGATCGGCAACCGCACCGCGGTGTACGCGCCGGCGACGGAGCTCGGGCTGATCGCGATGTGGGACGACGGCGACGCCTCGTTCATCGAGCAGCGGGCGCCGTACGTGCACACGCGTGACGTCGCCCTGGTCCGGGCCGCGCAGTCCGGGGCAGCGCTGCTGTTCGTGTCGCACGCCCGCAGCACCGACGTGCAGCGCCTGGTCGAGCTGCACTGGCTGCAGGACGTCGCGCCCCACCGGGTGAAGGCCCCGAAGGTCATCCCGACCGTGCAGCAGACCGGCGCCGAGGGCTTCGCAGCCCAGGCGCGCATCCCGAGCACCGCCTGGCGTGCCGCGCGCGAGGCGAGCCAGCACGGGCCCGTGCTCGTGCAGGTCGCGAGCCCCGGCTTCGGCACCGGACTGGTCTGCGCCGAGTGCGGGGAGCGGGCGCACTGCCGGGTGTGCGGCGGCCCGCTCGGGACCCCGCACCGCGGAGCGACGCCGCAGTGCCGGTTCTGCGGTGCCCTGGCGGTGGGGTTCCGCTGCCCGACCTGCGGCAACGGCACCGTCAAGCCGGTCGGCCAGGGCGCCCAGCGGACGGCGGACGAACTCGGACGGGCCTTCCCCGGTACCCGGATCGTGGTCGCCGACGGGTCACGCCCGCTGGACGAGGTGCCTGCCAAGCCGTCGGTCGTCGTCGCCACCCGCGGGGCCGAGCCGTCGGTGCCGGGGGGCTACGCGTGCGTGCTGCTGCTCGACGGCGAGAAGATGCTCGCCCGCGAGGGGCTGCGGGTGCAGGAGGACGTCCTGCGCTTCTGGACGAACGCGGCGGCCAAGGCGGCGCCCGGTGCCGAGGTGTACCTGGTCGGGATCGGCGGGCGGCTGGCGTCGGCGATGGCGCTGTGGCGGCTCGACGGCCCGGCCCACGACGAACTCACCGACCGCCGCGAGCTGCACTTCCCGCCCGCGGTCCGGGTCGCCACGATGACCGGCACCGACGAGGCCGTGACCGCGGCGGTCGAGGCGCTGGGCGACGCCGTCGTCGGCCCGGTGCTCGGCCCGGTGCCGGTGGAGGACGACGCCCTGCCGGGTACGGTCCGGGCGATCGTGCGGTTCCCGTACGCGCACGGTGCCGAGGTCGCCGCGACGCTCAAGGCCGAGGTGATCCGGCGCTCGTCCACCCGTCGGGTGATCAAGGGCGGCAACCGGCGGCGGGCTGCTCCGACGCTCCGTGTGCGGTTGGACGACGCCGAGCCGTTCTCCGAGGTCTGACCCGGGGGCGGCCCCGCGATGCCCCCGACGCAGGACGACACCGCCGACGTCGTGCGACGTCGGCGGTGTCGTTCCGGGTCCGACGCGGTGTCGCGTCAGGCCGGTGCGGGGTCCGTCAGGCGCTGACGGGCCGGCGACGCTCGCGCGGCAGCACCACGCCGAGGGCGACCATGCCGATGGCGAGCACCAGGTGCAGCCAGTTGTCGGCGTTGTTCAGCGGCACGAAGTTCGCTCCTGAGCTGTGCCCGGCGGTGAACAGGCCGTAGATCCACAGGACGAAGTAGACGATCCCGCCGATCACCAGGTACATCCGCGAACCCGACGCGCGTGCGGCGGCGAGCAGCCCGACGATGCCGAACAGCAGGTGCACGACGTTGTGCAGCACCGACACCTGGAAGATGCCGAGCAGCATGCCCATCGACTCGTGCCCCGCGCCCGCGAGGTCACCCGTCGTCAGCCCCGGGACGAACCCCGCGATGCCGACGAGCAGGAACACGATGCCGACGACGAGCGTGGCCTTCTGGATGGACGAACCGGCGTAGCGGTTGGTGGACGTGGTGACATCGGACATGGTGCCCTCCCTGATCTGGTGTGGCAGACGGTACGCACCCCGCTCGCAGTCGGTGCGCAGGCCGCGCGCACCGGACACCCGGGCTCGACCGCACGTGGTGCCCGCCGCCGCTCGGGCAGGCCGGACGGGCCGTGGCAGACTCGTGGGGTGACGACGGGGGAACGGGGCGGTCCGCTCAGCGGCTGGCGCCACCAGGGGACACTGCGGCGCTACCAGCAGGACGTGCTCGACCGGGTGCCCGTCGTGCCGGGGGACCCGGTGCACGTCGTCGCGCCGCCCGGCTCCGGCAAGACCCTGCTCGGGCTGCTGCTCGCCGGACGGCACGGCGGCCGCGCGCTCGCCCTCGCGCCCACGGCGACGATCCGGTCCCAGTGGGCGGCGTCGGCGGCCGCCCTCGGCACCGACGACGGCGGCCCGGCCGTCACCGTGTCCGAGGACCCGGAGCACCCCGGCGACCTGACCGCGCTGACCTACCAGATGCTCTCGGTCCTCGAGACGGGCAAGCCCCTCACCGAGCTCGCCCGCGCCGACTGGCAGCGCGAACTCGTCGAGGGCGGCCGCGACGAGGACGGTGCGTCGGCGTGGCTCGTCGAGCTCGAGGCCGCGAACCGGACCGCGTACCGGAAGGGCATCGCCCGGCGTTCCCGAGCGGTCCGACGTCGACTCGCCCGCGAGGACCCCGCGCTCCTCGAGACCGCACTGCACCCGAACGCCCGAGCCCTCGTCGACCGGCTCGTCGCCCACGGCGTCGAGACCATCGTGCTCGACGAGTGCCACCACCTGCTCGACCACTGGGCGCTCGTGGTCGCGTACCTCGCCGGACGCATCCGCCAGAGCGGCCGAGAGCCCCTGCTCATCGGGCTCACCGCGACCCTGCCGTCCACCGAGGACCGGGACGCGCACGACAACTACACCGCGCTGCTCGGCGACGTCGACCACGAGGTCCCGACGCCGGCCGTGGTGAAGGAGGGCAACCTCGCCCCGTACCGCGACCACGTCTGGTTCGTCGAACCCACGGACGAGGAGCGCACGTTCCTCCGCGACCACCAGGACCGGCTCGCGGCCCTCGTGAGCACGACCTTCGACGACCCGGACGGGGTCGACTGGCTCGTGCACACCCTGCAGCCGCCGGTCGACGACCCGGACGGCGACCGCGACCGTCCGAGCGGGACGGCGTCCGAGGCCCGGCTCGCCCGCGCCTTCGACGCCGACTTCGCCGTCGCGGAGTCCGCCGCGCGCATGCTCGCCGAGGTCCGTCCCGACCACCCCGTCCTCGCCCTCGTGCACCCGGGTGCCCGGACGGCCCCGGACGCCGAGCAACGACTCCGGATCCTCGCCCGGTACGCCCTCGACCGGGTGCTGCCCGATCCCGGACGAGCCGAGCAGTGGCACCGCATCAAGCGGTCCATCGTCGACTTCGGCTTCACCCTGACCGACCGCGGGGTCCGGCGCGGCCGGGACCCGGTCGACACCGTGCTCGCCTCGTCCGCGGCGAAGGACACCGCCGTCGGCGAGATCCTGCGGCTCGAGCTCGAGCAGGACAGCGCCGACCACCTGCGGGCCGTCGTCGTGACCGACCACGCCACCCACGGGAACGCCCGCGGCACCGGTGCGCGCAGTGGCGGGGCCCTCCGCACCTTCGCCACCGTCGCCGCGGACCCGACCCTCGCCGGTCTGCACCCGGTCCTCGTCACCGCGAAGCACCTGCGGATCGCCGCCCGCGACGCCGACGTCCTGCTGCCCGCGCTCCGCCGACACCTCGACGCCGACCTCACCGTCGCCCCGGTGGAGGGCGCACCGGACGTCCTGGCGGTCGACACCGCCGGCGCCGGGTCGGCCGCGGTCATCGCCGCCGTCTCGGTCCTGCTGACCGACGCCACGACCCGTCTCGTCGTGGGGACCCGCGGCCTCCTCGGCGAGGGCTGGGACTGCCCGGCCGCGAACACCCTGATCGACCTCACGGCCGTCGCGACCTCGTCCGCCACCCAGCAGCTCCGCGGCCGGACGCTCCGCCTCGACCCCGCCTGGCCGCGCAAGGTGGCGCACAACTGGACGATCACGACGGTCCTCCCCGCCGACGTCCCCCTGCTCGCGGCCCCGGACGTCAGCCGGATGCACCGCAAGCACGAACAGATCTGGGGACTCCTGCGCGAGGACGACACCCAGGTCGTCCGCGGCACCGGGACCGCCCTCACCGACCGCCACGCCCTGCGCCTCGCCGCACTCGTGGCGAAGGACCGGCGGCAGACGGTGCGGGCGCTCGACGACGACCTCGCCGCGATCCTGCCGCCGCGCGAGCAGACCCACGCAGCCTGGCGCATCGGTGAGCCCTACGCCGACCGCGAGAGCACCGCGGCCGTCCTGCACGAACCCGACGCCGCCCCCTTCACCACCGGACCGACCGCAGCCGCCGTGATGGCCGCCGTGCTCGCGCTCGTACTGGCCGTCGTCGGACAGTCGCTGCGCGTCCTCGTGGAGCTCTGGCGGGCCGGAGCGATCGCCGGCGTGGTCGGCACCGCCGCCGTGGTGGTGGCCGCGATCGTGGTCGCCTGGCCGGTCGCGCGCCAGCTCGGCACCGCGCTCCGGCAACGGATCGACACCGCCGGAGGGCACCGGGGCGCCGTCCGGGCCGTGGTGGACGGCTTGCACCGCGCCGGCCGCATCCCCGCGTACGGCGAGGGCGACATCCGCGTCACCCCGCACACGGCGGGTCGGGTGACGCTGTCGTTCACCCTCGAGGCCGTCGGGGGCAGCGTCGAGGACCGCCGCACGGTCACGCACGCGCTCGCGGAGCTGTTCGGACCGGTCCGGACGCCGCGGTTCCTGCTCGAGACCGGGCGCGCGTCACCGGCGCGCCTCCGACGGGCGCCGCTGCTCGCGCTCGCCCTGTGGATCGCGCGCGGACTCACCCGGGGCGGCCGTTCCCTGGCGGTGCCGACCGGCATCGGCCGGCGGCGCGAGGACGCCGAGGCCTTCGCCGCCGACTGGGAGCGTTCGGTCGGACCCTGCCGGCTCCACGAGATCGACTCACCGGGGTCGCTCGTCCTGCTGCTCCGCGCACGACGCGAATCCGGTGCGACACGGACTCCGCCGTCGCTGCGCGACCAGTGGTCCTGACGACGGCCCGTGCCGACCGAGCGTGACCGTGCCGGTCGGCCCGGCGCTCGTGGGAGGATCGAACCCATGCGTCTCGTCGTCGCCGGCAGCCCCGCTGCGGCCGTCCCCACCCTCCGCCGTCTGGCGGCGTCCGACCACGAGATCGCCGCGGTCCTGACGCGGCCGGCGACGCCCCAGGGACGGAAGCGTGTCCTGACGCCCACCCCGGTGGCCGTCGTCGCCGAGGAGCTCGGGCTGCCGGTGATCGAGGCGAGCCGGGTCGACGACGCCGTCACCGCCCGGATCGCGGAGCTCGACGTCGACCTCGGTGTGATCGTCGCGTACGGCGCCCTGCTCCGCCGCCCGGCGCTCGACGCCCCGCGGCACGGTTGGGTCAACCTGCACTTCTCCGACCTGCCGGCGTACCGCGGCGCCGCTCCGGTGCAGCGCGCCGTGATGGCGGGTGACACCCGTACCGCCGCGACGGTGTTCCAGCTCGTCGAGGCGCTCGACGCCGGACCGGTGTACGCGGCCGACCCGTTCGTCATCGACCCGGAGGCGACGGCGGGCGAGGTCCTCGCCGCGATGGCCGAGACCGGTGCCGAGACGGTGGCCCGCGTGGTCGACGACATCGCGGCCGGCACCGCCGTCGCGACGGACCAGTCCGGTGCGCCGAGCCTCGCACCGAAGCTGACCATCGACGACGGCCGCATCGACTTCGCAGCGCCCGTCGCCGCCGTCCACGCGCACCTGCGCGGGGTCACTCCAGAGCCCGGTGCGTTCGCCCACCTGGGCGAGACCCGCGTGAAGCTGCTCCGCAGCACCCGCCTGTCGGGAGGCGCGGGGGACCCCGCCCCGCAGCTCGCGCCCGGCGCGCTCGCACTCCACGGCGGTCGGCTGCTGGTCGGGACCGCCGACACCCCGCTGGTGCTGCTCGAGGTGCAGCCCGCGGGCAAGAAGGCGATGGACGCCGCCGCCTGGGCCCGTGGCCTCGGTGCACTGGACGGGAAGGTCCTCGCATGAGCCAGCCGACGAAGCACCAGGGGGCCCGCCGCGGCCCCCGTCCGGCGAACGCCCGTCGCGTCGCCTTCGACGTCCTCCGCGCCGTGCAGGTCGACGACGCCTACGCGAACCTGCTGCTGCCGACGCGCATCCGCCGCGCCGGCCTCTCCGCCCGCGATGCCGGGTTCGCGACCGAGCTCACCTACGGGTCGATCCGGATGCTCGGTCGCTACGACGTCGTCATCGCGCTCGCGTCCGGCCGTCGGGCGGAGAACATCGAGGCCGACGTGCTCGACGTCCTGCGCCTCGGCGCCCACCAGCTGCTGGCCATGCGGACGCCGACGCACGCCGCGGTCGACGCCACGGTGGAACTCGCACGCGAGGTCGGTGCCCGCCGGGCGACGGGCTTCGTGAACGCCGTGATGCGGAAGATCGCCGCCCGGACCGACGACGAGTGGGACGCCCTGATCACCGAGGGGCGCGGCGGCGACGCCCTGCTCGCCACGCGGTGGTCGCACCCGACCTGGGTCGTCTCGGCACTGCGCGACGCCCTGGCCGCCGAGCGCTCCCGCGACGAGCTCGCGGCCCTGCTCGCGGCCGACAACGCCGCGCCGCGGGTGCAGCTCGCGGCGCTGCCCGGACTCGCCACCGACGAGGACGTCGCCGCCGCCACCTCGCGCACCGAGCCGGACGCCGACGGCGCCGACGACGCCGCGTTCGTGGACGCGACCGGCGCGGGCGACGCACCGGCGGCCCTGGTGGCGGCCGACGACGAACCGGAGGCTGACGGGGCGACCGGGACCGTGCCTCCCGTCCGGACCGTCGACCCGGTGCCGGAGGCCGACGCGTCACCGGTGTCGCCCGTCGGGATCCGGGGCATCTCCGGCGACCCGGCCCGCGTGCCGGGCGTCGCCGCTGGTCGCCTGCGCGTGCAGGACGAGGGGTCGCAGCTCGCCGCGCTGGCGCTCAGCCGGTCGTCCGCGGTGCGCGCGGGGGAGCGGTGGCTCGACATGTGCGCCGGCCCCGGCGGCAAGGCGGCGCTGCTCGCGGCCGAGGCCCAGCAGGGCGGCGCGACCCTCGTCGCGAACGAACTCGTGCCGGCGCGTGCCGGCCTCGTGCGGAACGCGCTCGAGGTGTTCGGCGACCACGTCCGCGTCGTCGAGGGCGACGCCCGGCGGTACGGGCGCGACGGCACCGGACTGACCTTCGACCGCATCCTGCTCGACGCACCCTGCACCGGACTCGGCGCCCTGCGGCGTCGGCCGGAGGCGCGCTGGCGGAAGGTTCCGGAGGACGTCCAGGAGCTCGCAGCCCTGCAGACCGAACTGCTCGACGCGGCCGTCCGGGTGCTGGCACCCGGTGGGACGCTCGCCTACGTGACCTGCTCGCCGCACCTGGCCGAGACCCGGGGGCAGGTCGACGCGCTCATGCGGCGGCACGGCGACCTGCTCGAACAGCTCGACACCGCGTCGATCGTCCGGGGCGTCGCCGCGCGCGACCCGCGGGTGGCGGACGGCGACACCGTGCAGCTCTGGCCGCACCGGGTGGGGACGGACGCCATGTTCATCGCGCTGTTCCGCCGCGTCGACTGACCAGCCCGCCGACCGGGACCGGGCTCAGCGCGACCGTCGGTAGGCACTGCCGTCGCACGTGTGCACGGCGGTCTCGTCGAACAGGGTGCGCAGGTTGTACGCAGCGCAGTCCCGGAATGTACCGATGCTGATCCACCGCGCCGAGCGGCGCAGCTCGCCCTTCGCGGGGCCGTCCGAGCCGATGCCGGCGCGGTGCACCGTCCAGGCGATGTCCTGCGCCTCGGCGTCGAGGTAGCGCATTACCAACTCGTTGTCCGCGTGCTGCCCGAGGTACTCCCGCGCGAGCGTCGACCGGACGAGCCGGAGCGGCGGCGCGAGTCGCTTGCCGGGAGGCGCGCTCAGCCCACCGGCCTGGTACAGCAACCGCCGGGTGCCGCTCCGGCGCATGGCCGGCACGAGCTCGCGGACGAACGCCGTGTTGACCGGTCGCTCGCGTTGCGCGGCGACGTCCCCGAGCATCACGACCACGGCCGTCACGCCGTCGAGCAGCGCGTCGAGGTCGAGGCCGTCGGTGACCGAGCCCTGCACGACCTGCAGGTCGTCGTGCTGGACCGCCAGCTTCGACGGCGTCCGGGCGACGGCGCGGACACGGTGTCCGGCATCGAGTGCGAGGCGGGTGAAGTGCTGGCCGGTCTGGCCCGTGGCGCCGAAGACGAGCAGGTGCTCTCGAAGTGTCATGCGCCCAATCTAGGCACTGACTAGAAAATAGGCAATGCCTAGTACCGCGGTAGGCTCTCCCCATGCCGGAGCGTCCCTTCCACCACGGGAACCTGCGGGCCGTGCTGCTCGACGAGGCCGTCGCGGTCCTGCGCGAGGACGGCGTCGACGGGTTGTCCCTCCGCGACCTGGCGCGCCGCGCGGGGGTCAGTCACGGCGCCCCGCGGAGCCACTTCGTCGACCGCCAGGCGCTCGTGGACGCCCTCGCCGTGCTCGGTTTCGAGCGACTGACCGCCGCGGTGCGCCGGGCGCTCTCCGGTTCGGCCGACCTCGACGACCGGTTCCGCCGGGTCGCGATGGCCTACGTCGACTTCGCCATCGACGACGCGGCGCTCATGGACCTCATGTTCCAGGCGTCGACGGGGGGTCGGTCCGGACCCGTCCGCGCCGCCGCCGAGTCGCTGTTCGCCGTGCTCGACGGCGCGCTCGGCACCGCACCGGTCGATCCCGGAGACGACCCCCGGACCACCTTCAAGCTCCTGTTCGCCGCGACCATGCAGGGGATCGCGGCCCTCGTCGTCGCGCGCCGCATCGACCGCCCGCAGGGCGAGCGGCTGGTCGGAGCGGCACTCGGCACGATGCTCCGGTCCGACCTCGGCACGCGCGCCCTCGGCACCGGCTGAGACCGCCCGGAACGGCGCGGCGCGCACCGGTGCGGGGTGGCCGGGCAGGCACGCGCCGGTAGGCTCGACGGGTGACGATCCGCATCTCGCCGAGCATCCTGTCCGCCGACTTCGCGAACCTCGAGCGCGAGCTGCACCGCATCGAGACCGCCGACCTGGTGCACGTCGACGTGATGGACAACCACTTCGTGCCGAACCTGACCCTCGGGCTGCCGATCGTGCAGCGCCTGCAGCAGGTGTCGCCGGTACCGCTCGACGTGCACCTGATGATCACCGACGCCGACACCGAGGCACCGAAGTACGCCGAGACCGGTGCGTCGAGCGTCACGTTCCACTTCGAGGCCGCCGACGACCCGGTGGCCACCGCCGCCGCGATCCGCTCGAACGGAGCCCGCGCCGCCGTCGCCGTCAAGCCCGGCACCCCGATCACCCAGGTGCTGCACCACCTCGACGCCTACGACATGATCCTGCTCATGACCGTCGAGCCGGGCTTCGGCGGCCAGTCGTTCATGCCGTCGGTGATGCCGAAGCTCGCCGACGCGCGTGCGGCCGTCGACGCCTCGGGGCTCGACGTCTGGCTCGAGGTCGACGGCGGCATCGCGGTCGACACCGTGCCCGAGGCCGTCCGCAGCGGTGCCGACACGCTGGTGGCGGGCTCCGCGGTGTACGGCGGTGAGCCGGCGGCCCGCATCGCGGACCTGCGCGCGGCGGCCGCAGCGGCGCGCTCGTGACCGGGGGAGCGCCGGACGCGGGCGGTCCCGCGGGGCCGACCCGGGCCTCCCGTCCGGACGGTGCGTCGGCGGCGACCGCGGAGACCGGTAGCCTGGTCGGCGTGAAGACGTTCGACGACCTGTTCGCGGAGCTGACCGAGAAGGCGCGCACGCGCCCCGACGGCTCCGGCACCGTCGCCGAACTGGATGCCGGTGTGCACCAGATCGGCAAGAAGATCGTGGAAGAGGCCGCCGAGGTCTGGATGGCGGCCGAGTACGAGGGCGACGAGCGCACCTCGGAGGAGATCTCCCAGCTGATCTACCACCTCCAGGTGCTCATGGTCGCCAAGGGGCTCACCCCGGCGGACGTCTGGCGACATCTCTGATCCGTTGATCAGCCGCCGACCCTCCCCGTAGAAAGCAGACCCCTGATGCTCCGCATCGCCGTGCCCAACAAGGGCTCCCTGTCCGAGACCGCCTCCGAGATGCTGCGGGAGGCCGGGTACGCCGGGCGCCGCGACCCGAAGGCGCTGCACCTGCTCGACGAGCGCAACGGCGTCGAGTTCTTCTTCCTCCGGCCGCGCGACATCGCCACCTACGTGGGGTCCGGCGCGCTCGACGTCGGCGTGACCGGTCGTGACCTGCTGCTCGACTCCGGGTCCGAGGCGCACGAGGTCGACGCGCTCGGCTTCGCCGACTCGACCTTCCGGTTCGCCGGGACGCCCGGGCGTTTCGGCTCGCTGCAGGACCTCGACGGCGTGCGGGTGGCGACGAGCTACCCCGGTCTCGTCGGTGCGTTCCTCGCCGAGCACGGCGTCACCGCGACGCTCGTCAAGCTCGACGGCGCCGTCGAGAGCGCCGTCCAGCTCGGCGTCGCGGACGCCGTCGCCGACGTCGTGTCGACGGGCAGCACGCTCCGACAGGCCGGGCTCGAGATCTTCGGCCCCGTGATCCTCGAGTCGACGGCGGTGCTCGTCTCCACCGACGAGACCATCCCCGGCATCGACGTGCTGCGCCGCCGCCTGCAGGGTGTCCTCGTCGCACGCGGCTACGTGATGCTCGACTACGACGTCCCCACGGCCCTGCTCGAGCAGGCCACCGCCGTGGCGTCCGGCATCGAGTCGCCCACGGTCTCGCCGTTGCACGACCGCGACTGGGCCGCCGTCCGGGTGATGATCCCGCGCGACGACGCGAACCTCATCATGGACGCGCTCTACGACCTCGGCGCCCGGGCGATCCTGGTCAGCCCGATCCACGCCGCACGCCTGTGACCGCCGGTGGCGTGTCGGTCCGGGTCGTCCCGTGCCTCGACGTCAAGGGCGGCCGGGTCGTCAAGGGCGTCAACTTCCTGGACCTGCAGGACGCCGGCGACCCCGTCGAGCTCGCCGCCCGGTACTACGAGCAGGGTGCCGACGAGCTGACCTTCCTCGACGTCGGCGCGACGGTCGAGAACCGCGCGACGATGTACGACACCGTGACCCGCACCGCCGAGCAGGTGTTCATCCCGCTCACCGTCGGTGGCGGCGTGCGATCGGTGGACGACGTCTCGCGGCTGCAGCAGTGCGGCGCCGACAAGATCGGCGTGAACAGCGCGGCGATCGCCCGGCACGAGCTGGTCGGCGAGATCGCGGACCGGTTCGGCGCGCAGGCCGTCGTCCTGTCGCTCGACGTCAAGCGCTCCGACCGGATGCCCTCGGGCTTCGTGGTCACCACCCACGGCGGGCGGACCGAGTCCGACCTCGACGCGATCGCCTGGGCGCGCGAGGCCGTCGAGCGTGGTGCGGGGGAGCTGCTCGTCAACTCCATCGACGCCGACGGCACGAAGAACGGGTTCGACCTCGAACTCGTGGCCGCGGTGCGGGCCGTCTCGTCGGTCCCGGTCATCGCGTCGGGAGGCGCGGGTCGGGTCGAGCACTTCGCCCCGGCCGTCGACGCGGGTGCCGACGCGGTCCTCGCCGCGTCCGTCTTCCACCGTGGCGAGATGACCGTGGGCGACGTCAAGGACGCGCTCCGCGCGACCGGCCACGTCGTCCGCTGAGCGGTGCCGTCCGCTCACCCGCCGCCGTAGGCTAGGAGCCTGATGACCGACAGCACCAGCACCGACACCGAAGCGGTCCTCGACCGCGCACGCTTCGGTGCGGACGGCCTGCTCCCCGCCATCGTGCAGGAGGAATCGTCGAAGGACGTCCTCATGCTCGGCTACATGGACCGGGAAGCCCTCCGCCGCACCCTCACCGAGGGACGCGTGACCTTCTGGTCGCGGTCGCGGAACGAGTACTGGCGCAAGGGTGACACCTCCGGCCACGCCCAGTACGTGCGCGCGGCGGCGCTCGACTGCGACGACGACACGCTCCTCGTCACGGTCCAGCAGGTCGGTGCCGCGTGCCACACCGGTGCGCACCGGTGCTTCGACGTCGACCCGCTCGCGCCGGTGACGGCGTCGGCGCCGTCGTCCTCCGGTGCGCCGGACGCGACCGGGCCCGCTCGAGCGGACACGGCAGTGGAGGCGAGCCGGTGACGGCCGCGACCGGGTCCGACCAGCCGCACACGACCTCCCGGCCGGAGTTCGACGCCCTGCTCGGCGACCACCGGGTCGTGCCGGTGGTGCGCGCGCTCTACGGCGACAGCGAGACGCCCGTCGGCGTGTACCGCAAGCTCGCCGACGGCCGTCCCGGGTCCTTCCTGCTCGAGTCCGCTGGGCAGGGCGGCCTGTGGTCGCGCTGGTCCTTCGTGGGTGTGCGCAGCTTCGGCGTGCTCACGCAGGACGGCGACCGCGCCGCCTGGATCGACACCGGCATCGCCGCGGAGCGGGCCGTCGGGTCGCTCGACGGCGCACCGCTCGAGGTGCTCGCGCGACTGCACGAACGGTGGGCCACGCCCCGGGTGCCGGGGTCGCCCCCGCTCGTCGGCGGCACGGTGGGCTTCATCGGGTGGGAGGCCGTCCGGCAGCTCGAACACCTGCCGAACGTGCCGCCGGCCGACTTCGACGTGCCCGGCCAGGCGCTGTCCTTCGTGTCCGAGCTGGCAGCGCTCGACCACCGCACGGGGCTCGTGCTGCTCGTCGCGAGCGTGCTGAACGACGGCACCGACGACGCGGACACCCTGTGGGCCGACGCGCAGCAGCGCCTCGACCGCATGCAGGGCGACCTGGTGCAGCCGACCGTGGCGACCGTCGCCGAGGCGTTCGAGATCGCCGAGCCGACGCCGACGCACCGCACCAGCCCGGCCGACTACATGGCGGCGGTGGACCGCTCGAAGGGGTTCATCCGCGACGGCGACGTGTTCCAGGTCGTCATCTCGCAGCGCTTCGACCACGAGGTCACGGCCGACCCGCTCGACGTCTACCGCGTGCTCCGGACGCTCAACCCGAGCCCGTACATGTACTTCCTGGCCCTGGCGGACACCGCCGACGAGCGCTTCTGGATCGTCGGCGCCTCGCCCGAGGCCCTGGTCAAGGTGCAGGACGGCCGCGCCATCACGCACCCCATCGCCGGGTCCCGACCGCGCGGCGCGACGCCCGAGGAGGACGTCCGTCTCGGCGAGGAGCTCCTCGGCGACCCGAAGGAGCGCGCCGAACACCTGATGCTCGTCGACCTCGCCCGCAACGACCTGCAGAAGGTGTGCGAGCCCGGCACGGTCGGTGTCACCGAGTTCATGACGGTCGAGCGGTTCAGCCACATCATGCACCTCGTCTCGAGCGTCGAGGGCCGGGTGCGCCCGGAGGCCTCGGCCATCGACGTGTTCCGCGCGACGTTCCCGGCCGGCACGCTCTCGGGCGCGCCGAAGCCGCGCGCGCTCGAGATCATCGACGAGCTCGAGCCGGCGAAGCGCGGCGCCTACGCCGGCGTCGTCGGGTACTTCGACTTCGCCGGGGACGCCGACCTCGCGATCGCGATCCGGACCGCCCTCATCAAGGACGGGGTCGCCCGCGTGCAGGCGGGTGCCGGCCTCGTGGCCGACTCCGACCCGGAGACCGAGCACGTCGAGGCCGTGAACAAGGCCGCAGCCCCGCTCCGTGCGGTCGCGACGGCGAACCGGATGCGCGAGGTCCGCCCGTGAAGCGCTCGCGTCCGATCGTCGTCGTGGCAGGGCTCCTGGTGGCCGGCGTGATCATGCTCGCCTGGACGCAGACCTGGTTCACCGTGCGGCTGCAGGCCGGCGCCGCCGTGACGTCGACCGTCGCGGCCGACGGCGCGGCGGTGGTGCCGCAGTACACGGCCCTCGCGATCGCGAGCCTCGCGCTGTTCCTCGCCATGACGATCGCCGGCCGGGTGCTGCGCGTCGTCCTCGCCGGGGTGGAGATCCTGCTGGGCGTCGGTGTGGTCGTCAGCGGGATCACGGCGCTCGTCGACCCGCTCGCCGCAGCCCGCGGTGCCGTCGGCGAGGTCGCCGGAGTGAGCGACCTCGGGGCCGTGCGACAGGTCGTCGCGAGCGTCTCCGTCAGCCCGTGGCCGGCCGTGGGCATCGCCGGCGGCGTGCTCGCCGTGCTGCTCGGCGGCGTGGTCGTCGTCGTGCAGCGCTCCTGGCCCGGCCCGAGCCGCAAGTACGGTGCGGCCACCTCCGGAGCGGCGGCAGCGGTACGCCGTGCGGCACCGGTGGAGCGCGACGCCGTCGTCGACTGGGACGACCTCAGCGCGGGCGTCGACCCGACCTCCGCGGACGGCGCGGTCGCCGGGTCACCCACCGACGACACGGTAGGATCGGAGCGGCGTCGGTCGTCCGACGACGCCGGAACAGAACGAGGAGCACCGTGAGCAACACTGAGCCCGCAGAACTCGGCGAAGGCCACTCGCCGGCCGCCTGGACCGCCGTCGTGATCATGCTGATCGGATTCGCGGCAGGCACGCTGTTCTTCTGGTTCGACATGCCGTGGGGCGTCTGGGCCTCGGCGGGCGTCGTCCTCATCGGCCTCATCGCCGGTGGTGTGATGAAGAAGGCCGGCTACGGCGTCGACGGCCCGAAGTTCGTCCCCAAGCACCACGGCGAGTAGAGCACCCATGCCGAACGTGCTCGAGACCCTCGTCGCGGGCGCGCTCGAGGACGCCGCTGCCCGTCGCGTCGACCGTCCGTACGCCGACGTCGAACGTGACCTCGACCGGGTGGCGTCGCCGCTCGACGCCCTGACCTTCCTGCAGCCCGGCGACCACGTCAAGGTGATCGCCGAGGTCAAGCGCGCGAGCCCGTCCCGCGGGTCGATGGCCCCCATCGCGGACCCCGCGGCCCTCGCCGCCGACTACGAGCGCGGTGGCGCGTCGACCATCAGCGTGCTGACCGAGGGCCGGAAGTTCCTCGGCAGCCTCGCCGACCTCGAGGCCGTGAAGGCCCGCGTCGGGGTCCCCGTGCTCCGCAAGGACTTCATCGCCGACCCGTACCAGGTGGTCGAGGCACGGGCCTCGGGCGCCGACGTCGTGCTGCTCATCGTGGCGGCGCTCGAGCAGGCGCGCCTGGTCGAGCTGCACGCCCTGGCCGAGGAGCTCGGCATGCGGGTGCTCGTCGAGGCCCACTCCGCCGACGAGGTCACCCGCGGGCTCGACGCCGGAGCACGGATCCTCGGTGTCAACGCCCGTGACCTGACCGACTTCTCGCTCGACCGCGACCTGTTCGGCCGGCTCGCCGACCGCATCCCCGCCGGGGTCGTGCGCGTCGCCGAGTCCGCCGTCTCCGGTCCTGCCGACGTCGCCCACTACCGGGCGGCCGGCGCCGACGTCGTGCTGGTCGGCGAGGCGCTCGTGACGGGCGCCGACCCCGCCGCCACCCTGGCGTCGTTCATCGCAGCCGCCGACCGCGGCTGACCGTTCCACCGTCCGACCCCGCCGACCCGGCGGTGTCGGGCTCGTCCCGGGAAGAACCCATCGTGACCTCACTCCGCGACCTGCACGGCCCGTACTTCGGCGACTTCGGCGGACGCTTCGTCCCCGAGTCCCTCGTCCTCGCGCTCGACGAGCTCGAAGCCGCGTTCCGCGAGGCCTGGGCGGACCCGTCCTTCCGCGCGGAACTCGACGAACTGCAGCGCGACTACACCGGTCGGCCCTCGATCATCACCGAGGTACCGCGGTTCGCGAAGCACGCCGGTGGCGCCCGCGTCATCCTGAAGCGCGAGGACCTCAACCACACCGGGTCGCACAAGATCAACAACGTCCTGGGCCAGGCGCTCGTCGCCCGTCGGCTCGGCAAGACCCGGCTGATCGCCGAGACCGGCGCCGGCCAGCACGGTGTCGCCACCGCGACGGCCGCCGCGCTGTTCGGCATGGAGTGCGTCGTGTACATGGGCGCCGTCGACACCGAGCGCCAGGCGCTCAACGTGGCTCGGATGCGGCTGCTCGGCGCCGAGGTGATCCCGGTCGAGACGGGATCACGCACCCTGAAGGACGCCATCAACGACGCGCTGCGCGACTGGGTCGCCAACGTCGAGTCGACGCACTACCTGCTCGGCACCGTCGCGGGTCCGCACCCGTTCCCGGAGATGGTCCGCGAGTTCCACAAGGTGATCGGGGAAGAGGCGCGCCAGCAGGTCCTGGACCGCATCGGCCGCCTGCCCGACGCCGTCGCTGCCTGCGTCGGCGGCGGCTCGAACGCCATGGGCATCTTCGAGGCGTTCCTCGACGACGAGTCGGTCGCGCTGCACGGCTTCGAGGCCGGCGGCGAGGGCGTCGAGACAGGTCGGCACGCCGCGAGCATCACCCTCGGCCGCGAGGGCGTCCTGCAGGGAACGAAGTCCTACCTGATGCAGGACGAGGACGGCCAGACCATCGAGAGCCACAGCATCTCCGCCGGCCTCGACTACCCGAGTGTCGGTCCGGAGCACGCCTACCTGGCGTCCATCGGGCGGGCGAAGTACGAGCCGATCACCGACGCCGAGGCGATGGAGGCGTTCCGTCTGCTCAGCCAGACCGAGGGCATCATCCCCGCCATCGAGTCGTCGCACGCCCTGGCCGGCGCGATCAAGCTCGGCAAGGAGCTCGGCCCCGAGGGTGTCGTGCTCGTGAACCTGTCCGGCCGCGGTGACAAGGACGTCGCGTCCGCCAGTCGCTACTTCGGCATCCTCGACGAGAACGCGGTGCAGCTGTGACCACTGACGAGACGAACACGCCCCGCTCGGTCGCCACGACGATCGACCGCGCCAACGCCGAGCGCGCCGGTGCGGTCGTCGGCTACCTGCCCGCCGGGTACCCGGACCTGCAGACCAGCGTCGACGCGGCCGTCGCCCTGGCGGAGAACGGGGTCGACGTCATCGAGTTCGGCCTGCCGTACTCCGACCCCGTGATGGACGGACCGGTCATTCAGCGCGCCGCCGAGGAGAGCCTGGCGAACGGGTTCCGTGTCGCGCAGGTCTTCGACGCCGTGCAGCAGATCACCGAACGCGCCGACGTCCCGGTGCTCGTCATGACCTACTGGAACCCGGTGCTGCGCTACGGCGTCGACCGCTTCGCCGACGACCTGGTCGCCGCGGGGGCCGCCGGACTCATCACGCCGGACCTCATCCCCGACGAGGCCACGGCGTGGACCGAGGCCTCCGAGCGCACCGGGCTCGACCGGGTGTTCCTCGCCGCGCCGTCGTCGTCGGACGACCGGATGCGCCAGGCCGTCGAAGCGAGCCGCGGGTTCGTGTACGCCGTCTCCACGATGGGCGTCACGGGTGCCCGCGCGGGCGTCGACTCGGCCGCACGCACCGTGGTGTCCCGGCTCCGCGACGCCGGCGTCGAGCGCACCTGCGTCGGCCTCGGGATCTCGACCGCCGAGCAGGTCGGCGAGGTGCTCGAGTACGCCGACGGCGCCATCGTCGGGTCGGCCTTCGTGCGCGCACTGGCCGACCTCGGTGTGCAGGGCGTGGCCGACCGTGCCGCCGACCTCACCACCGGTGCCCGCCGCCGCTAGTCCAGTTCCTGTCGGACCCGTTCCCCGCGCTACAGTGAGCGGGTCCGACGCCACGTCGACCGCGCCCCGTCAGTCCCGAAAGGCGACCGTTCCTCCATGCCCCTCCTGAGCATCCCGAGCCCGAGCACCGCCTGGCAGTACTTCGACCTCACCGCCTGGTTGCGCGACGCGTTCGGTTGGTCGCTGCCCCTCGACTTCCGCATCCACGCCTACGCGATCTGCATCCTCGTCGGGATCGTCGCCGCGGTGCTGCTCGCGAACCGTCGGCTCAACGCCCGGGGCGTCGAGCGCTGGATCATCATCGACATCGCGATCTGGGCCGTCCCCGCCGGCATCATCGGCGGTCGGCTCTTCCACGTCGTCACGCACGTGTCCGACTACTTCGGTCCGGGCATCGACCCGCTGTCCTTCCTGTACATCTGGGAGGGCGGGCTCGCGATCTTCGGCGCGCTGATCCTCGGCTCGGTCGGCGCCTGGATCGGGTGCCGCCAGGTCGGGCTGCGCTTCACGTCGTTCATCGACGCGGTCGTGCCCGGCGTGCTGCTCGCGCAGGCGTTCGGTCGCCTGGGCAACTACTTCAACCAGGAGCTCTTCGGCATGCCGACGAGCCTGCCGTGGGGGCTCGAGATCGACTCGACCAACGCGGCGTTCCCGACGGGGCTGCCCGAGGGCACGCTGTTCCACCCGACGTTCCTGTACGAGATCCTCTGGAACGTGCTCGGCGTCGTCGTGATCCTGTTCCTCGCGCGCCGGTTCACGCTGCAGTGGGGCAAGGTCCTGGCCCTGTACCTGATCTGGTACGGCGTCGGCCGGTCGGTCCTGGAGTCCATCCGCGTGGACACGAGCGAGACCTTCTTCGGTGTCCGCACGAACGTCTGGATGGCGCTGGCGGCGATCCTCATCGGCATCCTGATCTTCGTGGTGCAGAGCCGACGCCACACGGGCAAGGAGCCGAGCCCGTACCTGCCGGGTCGCGAGCCCCGTCCGAGGTCCGCTGTAGACTCCGAGGACACCTTCTCGGAGCACGACGACGACGCAGCAGCCGTCACGAGCGACGACGCGGTGACGACCACCCGCTAGCCACGGCGGCGGCACAGCCCGTCCACCCGCGGTCACCGCACCAGCACCAGCAGTACCAGCAGCACCACCCCGGGCCCACCACAAGCGGGTCCCGCGCAACCTCGCCGGCCGGCAGCGCACACCGTTGCCGGCGGGCACGGGCACCAGTCCCGCCCGCTCGGGCGGAACGCACCACCGGGCCACCGCTGTCCCTGTTCCACTTCCTCGTGAGGACGGTTCCCCATGGCGCTCCAGCCAACCCAGCCCTCGGCACCGACGATGCTCGTGCCGCCGCACCGACGGTTCTCGGCGGTGCCCGACGCCACCGGCGCGTACGACCCGGCGAACGAGAAGGACGCGTGCGGTCTCGCGATGGTGGCGACCCTGCGCGGGACGCCCGGCCACGACATCGTCGACGCGGCGCTCGGCGCGCTGCGGAACCTCGAGCACCGCGGTGCCGTCGGCTCCGACGCCGGTACGGGTGACGGCGCCGGCATCCTGTGCCAGGTGCCCGACGCGTTCCTGCGGGCCGTCGTGCCGTTCGACCTGCCCCAGGCGGGGGAGTACGCGGTCGGCACGGCCTACCTGCCCGTCGACGAGGACGCCCGGCACGCCGTCAAGGGCGCCGTCGAGCGGCTCGCGCGCGAAGAGGGCCTGAAGGTGCTCGGGTGGCGCGAGGTGCCGGTGCGCCCCGAGGAGCTCGGCACCCTGGCCCGGGCGGCGATGCCCGCCTTCGAGCAGCTCTTCGTCGCCTCGATCCGGCACGACGTGCACGGTGCGTCGTGGAGCGGCATCGCCCTCGACCGCCAGGCCTTCCGGCTCCGCAAGCGCGCCGAGCACGACAACGACCTGTACTTCATGTCGCTGTCGAGCCGCACCATGGTCTACAAGGGCATGGTCACGACGCTGCAGCTCGAGCCCTTCTACCCCGACCTCAGCGACGAGCGCTTCGCGTCGAAGCTCGCCATCGTCCACTCGCGCTACTCCACCAACACGTTCCCGTCGTGGCCGCTCGCGCAGCCGTTCCGGACGATCGCGCACAACGGCGAGATCAACACCGTGCGGGGCAACCGCAACTGGATGCGTGCCCGCCAGTCGCAGCTCGAGAGCGAACTGCTCGGGGACATGGCGCCGCTGCTGCCGATCGTCAGCCCCGGCGCCAGCGACTCGGCTTCGTTCGACGAGACCCTCGAGCTGCTCACGCTGACCGGACGCTCGCTGCCGCACGCCGTATCGATGATGGTGCCGGAGGCGTGGGAGAACCAGGTCGGCATGGACCCGGACCTGCGGGCCTTCTACGAGTACCACTCGATGCTCATGGAGCCGTGGGACGGCCCCGCCGCGATCACCTTCACCGACGGCGCCCTGGTCGGCGCGACGCTCGACCGCAACGGGCTCCGCCCCGGCCGCTTCCTGGTCACCGACGACGGGCTCATCGTGATGGGCTCCGAGACCGGGGTCATCGACGTCCCCGCGGCGAAGGTCGTCCGCAAGGGCCGCCTGCGCCCCGGCCGGATGTTCCTGGTCGACACCGAGGCCGGCCGCATCATCGAGGACGACGAGGTCAAGCGCGGCCTCGCGACGTCCGGTCCCTGGGCGGAGTGGCTCGAGGCCGGCCGGATCAACCTGAACGACCTGCCGGAGCGCGAGCACATCGTGCACACCCCGGCCTCGGTCACCCGTCGCCAGCGCGCGTTCGGGTACACCGAGGAAGAGGTCCGGATCCTGCTGCGCCCGATGGCAGCCGCCGGCGCGGAGCCGCTCGGCGCGATGGGGTCGGACACCCCGATCGCGGTGCTGTCGCAGCGCCCGCGCCTGCTGTTCGACTACTTCACCCAGCAGTTCGCCCAGGTCACCAACCCGCCGCTCGACTCGATCCGCGAGCAGGTCATCACGTCGATGGGGCTCGGCCTCGGGCCGGAGCGCAACCTGCTGTCCGCGGGGCCCGAGCACGCCGAGCAGATCGTGCTGGACTTCCCGGTCATCGACAACGACCAGCTCGCCAAGATCCAGCACTACGAGTCGGCGACCGGCCGCCACCTCACCGTGACGATCCGGGGCCTGTACCGCGTCGACGCCGGCAAGAAGGCGATGCAGAAGCGCATCGCCGCCGTCTGCGACGAGGTCGACGCGGCGATCGAGTCGGGCAAGCAGTTCATCGTGCTGTCCGACCGCGACGGCAACGCCGAGCAGGCGCCCGTGCCGAGCCTGTTGCTGCTCGCCGCCGTGCACCACCACCTCATCCGTACCGAGCAGCGCATGAAGGTCGGGCTCATCGTCGAGGCCGGTGACGTCCGCGAGGTCCACCACGTGGCGACGCTCATCGGGTACGGCGCATCGGCGATCAACCCGTACCTCGCGATGGAGACCTGCGAGAACCTCGTCCGGGCCGGCATGATCCCGGGCATCACCCCCGAGCAGGCCGTCAAGAACGTCATCAAGGCGCTCGGCAAGGGCGTGCTGAAGATCATGTCGAAGATGGGCATCTCGACGGTGTCGAGCTACGCCGGTGCCCAGGCGTTCGAGGCGGTCGGGCTCAGCCAGGAGTTCGTCGACAAGTACTTCACCGGCACCTCGTCGATCCTGGGCGGCGTCGACATCGACGTCATCGCGAAGGAGAACGCCGAGCGGCACGCGCAGGCGTACCCGCAGGACGGCGCGGTGCTCTCGCACGAGCGCCTGCAGATCGGTGGCGAGTACCAGTGGCGCCGCCAGGGCCCGCCGCACCTGTTCAACCCGGACACGGTGTTCCGCCTGCAGCACGCCACCCGTGCCCGCCGGTACGACATCTTCCGCGAGTACTCGAGCGCCGTGGACGACCAGTCCGAGGAGCTCATGACCCTGCGCGGGCTCTTCCGCTTCAAGCAGGGTGCCCGGCAGCCGGTCGCGCTCGACGAGGTCGAGCCGATCGAGTCGATCGTCAAGCGGTTCAACACCGGCGCGATGTCGTACGGCTCGATCTCGCAGGAAGCCCACGAGACCCTGGCCATCGCGATGAACCGGCTGGGCGGCCGGTCGAACACGGGCGAGGGCGGCGAGGACGTCGACCGCCTGCTCGACCCGGAGCGTCGCAGCGCCATCAAGCAGGTGGCGTCCGGCCGGTTCGGCGTGACGAGCATGTACCTGACGCACGCGACCGACATCCAGCTGAAGATGGCGCAGGGTGCGAAGCCCGGCGAGGGCGGGCAGCTGCCCCCGCAGAAGGTCTACCCCTGGGTGGCGCGGACGCGGCACGCGACGGCCGGTGTCGGGCTCATCTCGCCGCCGCCGCACCACGACATCTACTCCATCGAGGACCTCAAGCAGCTGATCTTCGACGTCAAGCGCGCCAACCCGGCCGCCCGCGTGCACGTCAAGCTCGTCAGCCAGTCCGGCATCGGCGCGGTCGCTGCCGGGGTGACGAAGGCCCTGGCCGACGTCGTGCTCGTCTCCGGCCACGACGGCGGCACGGGTGCGAGCCCCTTGAACTCGCTCAAGCACGCCGGAACCCCGTGGGAGATCGGGCTCGCCGAGACGCAGCAGACGCTCATGCTGAACGGCATGCGCGACCGCGTCGTCGTGCAGGTGGACGGGCAGATGAAGACCGGCCGCGACGTCGTCGTGGCCGCCCTGCTCGGCGCCGAGGAGTACGGCTTCGCCACCGCTCCGCTCGTCGTCGAGGGCTGCATCCTCATGCGGGTCTGCCACTTGGACACCTGCCCCGTCGGGGTCGCGACGCAGAACCCGGAGCTGCGCAAACGGTTCACCGGCAAGCCGGAGTTCGTCGTGAACTTCTTCGAGTTCATCGCGCAAGAGGTCCGCGAGCTCCTCGCCGAGCTCGGCTTCCGCAGCCTGGACGAGGCGATCGGGCAGACGCAGGCACTCGACGTCGACCGCGCCGTCGAGCACTGGAAGGCGTCCGGGCTCGACCTGGGCCCGGTGCTCACGGGGCCGGACTTCGACGACGCCGAACCCCGCCGCCACCACCGCGAGCAGGACCACGAACTCGACGAGCACTTCGACGTGCAGCTCATCCAGCAGACCGCCGACGTCCTCGAGCACGGTGGTTCGATCACGCTGGACCTGCCGATCCGCAACACCGAGCGGGCCGTCGGCACCATGCTGGGCCACCACGTCACGCTGCGGCACGGCGAACACGGGCTGCCCAACGGCTCGATCGACGTCACGCTGCGCGGGTCCGCCGGGCAGTCGCTCGGCGCGTTCCTGCCGGCGGGGATCACGCTGCGGCTCATCGGCGACAGCAACGACTACGTCGGCAAGGGGCTGTCCGGCGGGCAGATCGTCGTGCGCCCGGACGCCGAGTCCGGCTTCGACCCGGCGCAGAACGTGATCGCGGGCAACGTGATCGGCTACGGCGCGACCCAGGGCACCATGTTCATCCGGGGCATCGTGGGGGAGCGCTTCCTGGTCCGCAACTCCGGTGCCACCGCCGTCGTCGAGGGCGTCGGCGACCACGCGCTCGAGTACATGACGGGCGGGCTCGCGCTCGTGCTCGGCGAGACCGGCCGGAACCTCGGTGCGGGCATGTCCGGGGGCACGGCGTACGTCCGCGGCCTGCGCGAGGAGCACGTCAACACCGACGCGCTGGCCTCCGGCGAGCTGCGACTCGAGGCGCTCGACAGCGCCGACGTCGCGATCGTCACCGACCTGCTCACCCGGCACGCCGACGAGACCGGGTCGACCCTGGCGTCCGACCTGCTCGCGTCCGGGGACCTGAGCGACTTCGTCAAGGTGCTGCCGCGTGACTACGCGGCGGTGCTCGAGACCCGCAAGCAGGCCGTCGACGAGGGGCTCGACCCCGACGGCGACGTCGTCTGGAACCGCATCTTGGAGGTAACAGTTGGCTGACCCGAAGGGCTTCCTCAAGGTCCAGGAACGCGAACTCCCGCCGCGGCGGCCCGTGCCCGTGCGGCTCATGGACTGGAAAGAGGTCTACGAGCAGCAGGAGTCCGGTGTCCTCAAGCGCCAGGCCGGCCGCTGCATGGACTGCGGCGTGCCGTTCTGCCACCAGGGCTGCCCGCTCGGCAACCTCATCCCGGAGTGGAACGACCTGACGTGGCGCGGCGAGGGCCGCCAGGCCATCGAGCGGCTGCACGAGACGAACAACTTCCCGGAGTTCACCGGTCGGCTCTGCCCGGCACCGTGCGAGTCGTCGTGCGTGCTCGGCATCAACCAGCCCCCGGTGACCATCAAGCAGGTCGAGGTCTCGATCATCGACCAGGCGTTCCAGAACGGGTGGGTCACCCCGCACCCGCCGGAGCGACTGACCGGCAAGACCGTCGCCGTCGTCGGGTCCGGCCCGGCCGGCCTGGCCGCCGCGCAGCAGCTCACGCGCGCCGGGCACACGGTCGCCGTCTACGAGCGCGACGACCGCATCGGCGGTCTGCTCCGCTACGGCATCCCGGACTTCAAGATGGAGAAGCGCCAGATCGACGCGCGCCTCGCCCAGATGCAGGCCGAGGGCACGCGGTTCCGCGCCGGCGTCGAGATCGGCAAGGACATCACCTGGGACGACCTGAAGTCGCGCTACGACGCGGTCGTGGTCGCCACCGGTGCCACCGTGCCGCGCGACCTGCCGATCCCGGGGCGCGACCTCGAGGGCGTGCACTTCGCGATGGACTACCTCGTCCAGCAGAACAAGGCGAACGCCGGCACGACGGTCGACAACCAGATCACCGCCGAGGGCAAGCACGTCGTCGTCATCGGCGGCGGCGACACCGGCGCCGACTGCATCGGCACGGCGCACCGCCAGGGCGCGCTGAGCGTGACGAACCTGGCGATCGGCAAGCAGCCGCCGCTCGAGCGTCCCTCGGACCAGCCGTGGCCGATGTTCCCGACGGTGTTCGAGGTCACGAGCGCTCACGAGGAGGGCGGCGAGCGGCACTTCCTCGCCTCCACGGTCGAGTTCCTGGCGAACCCGGCGGGCGAGGTCCGCGCGCTGCGGGTCGCCGAGACCGAGTACCTCGACGGGCGACGCGTCCCGAAGGCCGGCACGGAGCGCGAGATCCCCGCCGACCTCGTGCTCGTCGCGATGGGGTTCACCGGACCCGAGTCCGACACCATCGAGCCGCAGCTCGGACTGCCGACCACGGCCTCCGGGGCGCTCGACCGCCGTGCCGACTACGCGACCAACGAGGCCGGCGTGTTCGTCGCCGGTGACGCCGGTCGCGGGCAGTCGCTCATCGTGTGGGCGATCGCCGAGGGCCGTGCCGCCGCGGCCCAGGTCGACGAGTACCTCGAGGGCTCCACGATCCTGCCGGCACCGGTCAAGGCGACCGACCGGGCGATCTCGGTCTGATGTCGACCGGTCACCACCAGATGCTCACCCAGCCGTGAGCGTGAGGCCACCAGCACTCGGTAAGGTGCTGGTGGCCTCACTGCGTTCCGCGCAGCCCCACGGCGCGGAAACCCCAGGCTCCATCCACCACCACGAAGGAATCCATTGAGACGCGCAAAGATCGTTTCGACGCTCGGACCGGCAACGTCGGACTACGAGACCGTCAAGGAGATCATCGAAGCGGGCGTCGACGTCGCCCGCCTCAACCTCAGCCACGGTGACTACAGCGTCCACGAGGCCAACTACGTGAACGTCCGCCGTGCCGCCGAGGAGCTCGGCAAGCCCGTCGCGATCCTCGTCGACCTGCAGGGTCCGAAGATCCGTCTGGCCAAGTTCGCCGACGGCCCGCACGACCTCGCCGTGGGTGACGTCTTCACCATCACGACCGAGGACGTCCCCGGCTCGAAGGAGATCTGCGGCACGACCTTCAAGGGCCTGCCGCAGGACGTCAAGCCCGGCGACCCGCTCCTCATCGACGACGGCCGCGTGCGACTCCGCGTCCTCGACACCGACGGCGTGCGCGTCCGGACCGAGGTCGTCGTCGCCGGCACGGTGTCGAACAACAAGGGCATCAACCTGCCCGGCGTCGCCGTCAATGTCCCCGCGCTGAGCGAGAAGGACGAGGCGGACCTGCGCTGGGCCATCCGCCAGGGCGCCGACCTCATCGCGCTGTCGTTCGTGCGGAACGCCGCCGACGTCGACCGCGCCCACGAGATCATGGACGAGGAGGGCAAGCGCCTGCCCGTCATCGCCAAGGTCGAGAAGCCGCAGGCCGTCGACGCCCTCGAGGAGATCATCGACGCCTTCGACAGCATCATGGTCGCCCGCGGCGACCTCGGTGTCGAGCTCCCGCTCGAGGCGGTGCCGATCGTGCAGAAGCGCGCCGTCGAGCTGTCCCGCCGCATGGCGAAGCCGGTCATCGTCGCGACGCAGATGCTCGAGTCGATGATCTCGTCGCCGATCCCGACCCGCGCCGAGACCTCCGACGTCGCCAACGCCGTCCTCGACGGCGCCGACGCGGTCATGCTGTCCGGCGAGACGAGCGTCGGCGAGTACCCGGTGCAGACCGTCCGCACCATGGCGCGCATCGTCGAGTCCACCGAGGACCACGGCCTCGAGCGCATCGCCCCGCTCGGCACCAAGCCGCGCACGCTCGGCGGTGCGATCACCCTCGCCGCCGTCGAGATCGCCGAGTTCACCGAGGCGTCGTACCTCTGCGTCTTCACCGAGTCGGGCGACTCCGCACGCCGCATGTCGCGCCTGCGCCACGGCCTGCCGATCATCGCCTTCACGCCGAACGAGGCGACGCGCCGACGGATGGCCCTGACCTGGGGCGTCCGTTCGTTCCTGGTCGAGCGGAAGACCCACACCGACGAGCTCTTCTCGCAGGTCGACGACGTCCTCCTCGAGAACGGCCTGGCCGCCCCCGGCGATCGCGTCATCGTGACGGCCGGGTCCCCTCCTGGCATCGAGGGCTCGACGAACGACCTCCGCGTGCACCGCGTGGGCGACGCCCACGCCGAGGCCGCCCCGGCGTACGTCCGGGACTGATCCGCGGGATCCGTCGCCACCAGGGCGCGGACGGGAGGCCCGGTGCAGCTGCACCGACCGCCTCCGGTCCGCGCCCTGTCGCGTCCACCTCGCGCGGCGCCGCGCCTGTGCCGCTCCGCGCCGCCGCGCCTGCGCCGCTCCGCGCCCCGCTGCGGTCATCGCGCCCCGGTGTGCCGGGGCGCGACGACCGCAGCGGGGCGCGCTCGCGCGCCGGCGCTCCGTGCGCGGACGCGCGCCCCGCGTGCCCGGGGCTCCCGCCCCGCGGCAGACGCGCCCGGACGGCCGCGCGAGCGGGCAGGATGGCTGGTGTGAGCCTCCAGGACGACACCGTGTCCCCACCCACCGCGGCCGATGTCCGCCGCTGGCGGCGCTACCTGGCCGACGAGCGCGCCGAGGCCGCGGTGTACCGCAACCTGGCGGCCCGCCGTTCCGGCGAGGAGCGCGCGATCCTCGCCGCCCTGGCCGAGGCCGAGGGGCGTCACGCCGAGCACTGGATCGACCTGCTCGGCGACGAGGTCGGACGGCCGCAGCGGGGGAGCCTGCGGACGCGGGTGCTCGCCGCCCTGGCGAAGCGGTTCGGGTCGGTCTTCGTCCTCGCGCTCATGCAGCGTGCCGAGGACCGCTCGCCCTACGCCGACGACGCCGATGCCACCGCCCGGATGGCGGCCGACGAACGCATCCACGGCGAGGTCGTCCGGGGGCTCGCGAACCGCGGGCGCATGCGGCTGTCCGGCACCTTCCGCGCGGCGGTCTTCGGGGCGAACGACGGATTGGTGTCGAACCTGGCGCTCATCATCGGCATCAGTGCGTCCGGGGCGGACCGACACGTCGTCCTGCTGAGCGGCGTGGCCGGCCTGCTCGCGGG
Organism: Curtobacterium oceanosedimentum; assembly: GCF_020297365.1. Taxonomy (GTDB): domain Bacteria; phylum Actinomycetota; class Actinomycetes; order Actinomycetales; family Microbacteriaceae; genus Curtobacterium. Next base: position 43,365 of record NZ_JAIXIG010000008.1, on the reverse strand, counting down.
AGCGCTCTCGATGGGTGCGGGGGAGTACGTGTCCGTGCGGTCGCAGCGCGAACTGCTCGAGGCGTCGGCGCCGCACCCCGAGGCACGGGACGCCGTGTCGGACCTGGACGTCGACGCGAACGAGCTCGCGCTCGTCTACCGGGCGCGCGGGATGAGCGAGGACGAGGCGACCGCCCACGCCGCCGAGGTGTTGTCCGGCATCGGTGAACGGCGTCCCGCGACCGGGTCGACACCGGTCGGCGACGACCACGAGGCCGTGGGTACCGGACTCAGCGCCGCGGTGTCGAGCTTCTGCTTCTTCGCGTCCGGCGCGGTCATCCCGGTGCTGCCGTTCCTGCTCGGCATGCAGGGGCTGCCGGCGATCGCCGTCGCGGGCGGGTTGGTGGGCGTCGCCCTGCTCGGCACCGGTGCCGTCGTCGGGGTGCTCAGCGGGGCGTCCCCGGGCAGGCGGGCGTTCCGGCAGCTCGCCATCGGGTTCGGCGCGGCGGCCGTGACGTACGGGCTCGGGCTGCTCTTCGGGACCGGTCCGGCCTAGCGGCGGACGGCGGCACGCGGCGGCAGGAGCAGCAGGGTCGCGGCGCCCACGGTGACCAGCGCGACGCCCGCGACGACCACGAAAACGGTCAGCGCCAGGCCGGGAGCGGCGAGCACGGCGATCCCCGCCGCGACCGACAGCAGGGCGCTGACCACCGTCGGCACGCGTGACGAGCCCGGGTGTCCGACGACCCCGCCGACCAGCGCCGCGATGCCCTCCGCGACGAAGCCGACACCGGCGAGCACCGCGTAGACCACCAGGGGGATCGCCGGGTCCACCAGCGTGACGAGCCCGGCCGCGGCGACGAGGCCACCCACCACGCCGGAGGTCCACCGCCAGACCGCGGGGGTGTCGCGCCCGCGCACCGCCGCGAACACGCGGAGCGCACCGGCGACGACGAGGTGGACGCCGAACACCAGGGCGACGAGCACGAGCGTCGGGCGCGGCCAAGCCACGGCGACGACCCCGAGGGCCACGGCGACGACGGCGGTGACGACCACGAACACCCGGAACGTGCGGACGGCACGGGAATCCACGAGCACTCCTCCCTGATCGGACTGCAGGCCCCCAGCACGCTACCCGTCGGTCGGGCGCCCGTGCATGCCGGGCTCCCAGGGCCGGGGACGACGGCCGGGCTGGTAGTGTTGGTGCCCTCGCGAGTGTGGTGGAATCGGCAGACACGGGGCACTCAAAATGCTCTGCCTCACGGCGTGCGGGTTCAAGTCCCGCCACTCGTACTGTGCACGGCCCACTCCTGGTCCGGAGCGGTGTGGGACGATCCGGCCCGCGTGGTCTGGGGTCCGGGACTTCCGGTGTCTAGTAGGCTGCTCGTCGTGAGTGACTCAGAAGCAACCGCACCAGCACCCCGTCGCGTCGTCGTCGCCGAGGACGAGTCGCTCATCCGCCTCGACATCGTCGAGATCCTCCGCGACAACGGGTTCGACGTGGTCGGTGAGGCCGGCGACGGCGAGACCGCCGTGCAGCTCGCCACGGACCTCCGTCCCGACCTGGTCGTGATGGACGTCAAGATGCCCCAGCTCGACGGCATCTCGGCGGCCGAGAAGCTGTCGAAGAACCACATCGCCCCCGTGGTCCTGCTCACGGCGTTCAGCCAGAAGGACCTCGTCGAGCGCGCGACCGAGGCCGGCGCCCTGGCCTACGTCGTCAAGCCCTTCACCCCGAACGACCTGCTCCCCGCGATCGAGATCGCCCTCTCGCGGTACCAGCAGATCATCACGCTCGAAGCCGAGGTCGCCGACCTCGTCGAGCGCTTCGAGACCCGCAAGCTCGTCGACCGTGCCAAGGGCCTGCTGAACGAGAAGATGGGCCTGACCGAGCCCGAGGCGTTCCGCTGGATCCAGAAGGCCTCGATGGACCGCCGCCTGACCATGCACGACGTCGCCAAGGCGATCATCGAGCAGCTCAGCGCCAAGAAGTAGCGCCCCCGTCGCTCACGGAACGCCGCTGGACCCTCCGGTCCGGCGGCGTTCCTGCGTCCGGAGCGGCGACGTGGCGTGGGCGTCGACCACCTGGCAGGGTGGAGCGATGGACGACGTGGTGATCCGCGCCTCCCGGCCGGAGGACATGGCAGCGGTGGCCGACCTGCGGTGGCGGTGGAGCGTCGACGAGGACGGCCGCGAGCCGGTCCGCACGCCCGATGAGTACCGCAGGGCGATGACGGACTTCGCGTCCCGCCACCGCGACTCGCACCGGTGCGTGGTCGCCGAGCGGGACGGCGTGGTGCTCGGCATGGGATGGCTCGCGGTGCACCCCCGGCCGCCGGCGCCGCACGTCCCCGGGGATCGATCCACCGCGGAGTTGCAGACGGTGTACGTGCACCCGGACCTGCGCGGGTCCGGCGTCGCCGGCCGGCTCGTCACGGCGCTGCTCGACGTCGCCGACGAGCTGGGCGTCGAGCGGACGTCGGTGCACTCGAGCGTGGACGGCGAGCGGCTCTACCGGCGCCTCGGGTTCGGCGACGCGCGCCTGCTGCTGCAGCGCCCGCCGGAGGACTGACGGGTCAGCGCCGCTCGCGGATCATGTTCGTGATCCGCACGGTCGAGCAGCGCCGGCCCTGGTCGTCGGTGAGGACGATCTCGTGCGTGGTGAGCGTGCCGCCCAGGTGGATGGCGGTGCAGGTGCCGGTGACGGTCCCGCTCGTGGCGCTGCGCGAGTGCGAGGCGCTCAGCTCGATGCCGACGGCGTAACGACCCGGACCGGCGTGCACGTTCGCGGCCATCGAGCCGAGGCTCTCCGCCAGCACGACGTAGGCGCCCCCGTGCAGCAGGCCGACCGGCTGGCGGTTGCCCTCGACCGGGATCGTGCCCACCGCGCGCTCGGCGGTGAGCTCGGTGATCACCATGCCCATCTTCTCGGCGAGCTCGCCCATGCCGCGCTCGGCCAGGCGGTCGTCGACCGCGGTCGTGGTGGTCGCTTCGTCGGTCACGCGCGCAGGACTCCCGTGTCGGATGGCGTCGGTAGGCTGTCCGGGTGTCGGACTCCGCAAAGCCTACCCTCATGGTCATCGACGGCCACTCGCTCGCCTTCCGGGCGTTCTACGCGCTGCCGGTCGACAGCTTCGTGAACCGCGACGGGCAGCACACGAACGCCATCCACGGCTTCATCTCGATGCTGCTCATGCTGCTCCAGCGCGAGAAGCCGACCCACCTGGCGGTGGCCTTCGACATCTCGCGGTTCTCGTTCCGCACCCGCGAGTACGAGGCCTACAAGGGCACGCGCTCCGAGACCCCCGCCGAGTTCAAGGGGCAGATCCCGCTGCTGCAGCAGGCGCTCGAGGCGATGGGCATCACCACCGTCACGAAGGAGGACTACGAGGCCGACGACATCCTCGCGACCCTCTCGAAGCAGGGCGCGGAGCAGGGCTTCCAGGTGTACGTCGTCTCCGGCGACCGTGACTCGATCCAGCTCGTCAACGACGACGTCACCCTGCTGTACCCGTCCGTCCGCGGCGTCTCCGAGCTCACCCGCTACGACCGCGACAAGGTGTACGAGCGGTACGGCATCGAGCCCCACCAGTACCCGGACATCGCGGCGCTCGTGGGCGAGACGAGCGACAACCTGATCGGCATCGACAAGGTCGGCGAGAAGACCGCCGTGAAGTGGGTCACCCAGTACGGATCGCTCGACGGCGTCCTCGAACACGCCGACGAGATCAAGGGCGTCGTCGGCAACAACCTGCGCGAGCAGCGCGACCGGGCGGTCCGGAACCGCAAGCTCAACCGGCTCGTCACCGACGTCGAGCTGCCCGTCGGCCCCGCCGACGTCGCGCTCCGTCCCCTCGACGAGACCGCGGTCCGCGAGCTGTTCGCCAAGCTGCAGTTCCGCACGCTGCTCGACCGCGTGTTCAAGGTCGCCGGCACCGGTGATCCGTCGGACGCCGCCCCCGCCGAGGGCTCCGTCGACAGCGGTGCGCCGACCCCGCCGCCGGTCAAGACCCTGATCGACGAGGAGCTCGGCTACTGGCTCGAGCGCCGCAACGCGACCGAGGCAGCGAACGGCTACGGCGTCGCGGTCGAGGTGATCGACGGTCGGCTCAGCGCGATCGGCATCGCGACGCACGACGACGCGGTGCTCGTGCCCGGCGGCAGCGGTGCGAAGGACTACGAGCAGCTGACGGCGTGGTTCGCCTCGGACGCCCCGAAGCACTTCCACGACGCCAAGGCCGCGATCAAGGCGCTCGGCTCGGTCGGCATCACGGTGAACGGTGTCGCCGGTGACGCCCGGATCATGGGCTGGCTCGCCAACCCCGGCAAGCAGGGGCAGCCCCTCGCCGACCTCGTCTACCAGGAGCTCGGCGAGGAACTGCCGACGGCCGACCCGAACCAGCTCGTCCCCGAGACCGACCCGGTCAACGTCGGGGTGCACGCGTGGTTCGTGCTGCGGGTGACGACGGCCCTGCGCGCCCGGATCGACGAGTCCTCGCTGCAGGTCCTGGACGACATCGAGCTGCCACTGGTCTCGGTGCTCGCCGGCATGGAGACCATCGGTGTCGGGATCGACCGCCCCGTGCTCACCGGCCTGTCGAAGGAGCTGGGGGAGCGCGCCGCCGAACTGGCACAGCAGGCCTTCGCCGAGATCGGGCACGAGGTCAACCTCGGCTCCCCGAAGCAACTGCAGGAAGTCCTGTTCACCGAGCTGGCGATGCCGAAGACCCGCAAGACCAAGACCGGTTTCTCGACCGACGCCGCGAGCCTCGCCGACCTGCAGGAGCAGCACCCGCACCCGTTCCTCGGGCTCCTGCTGCAGCACCGCGACGCCACGAAGCTCCGTCAGATCGTCGACACGCTCGACGCCGCCGTGGTCGACGGGCGCATCCACACCCGCTACGAGCAGACCGGCACGAGCACCGGACGTGTCTCGTCCACCGACCCGAACCTGCAGAACATCCCGGTGAAGACCGCCGTCGGCCGACGCATCCGCTCGGCGTTCGCCGTCGCGGAGCCGTACACGACGCTCGTCACCGCCGACTACTCGCAGATCGAGATGCGCATCATGGCGCACCTCTCCGGCGACCCCGGACTGATCCAGGCCTTCAACGAGGGCGAGGACCTGCACCGGTTCGTCGGCGCACGCGTCTTCGGTGTCGACCCCGCCGACGTCTCGAACGAGATGCGCACCAAGGTGAAGGCGATGTCGTACGGCCTGGCCTACGGCCTGAGCGCCTTCGGCCTGTCGAAGCAGCTGCGGATCGAGCAGTCCGAGGCGCGCACGCTGATGACCGAGTACTTCGCCCGCTTCGGTGCGGTCCGCGACTACCTGCGCAACGTCGTCGAGCAGGCGCGCGAGGACGGCTACACCGAGACCATCTTCGGCCGCCGTCGTCCCTTCCCCGACCTGAAGAGCCCGAACCGGGTGCTGCGGGAGAACGCCGAACGGGCCGCGCTCAATGCCCCGATCCAGGGCTCGGCCGCGGACATCATGAAGATCGCGATGCTCGGGGTGGCCGACGACCTGCAGACGGGCGACCTGCGGTCGCACCTGCTGCTCCAGGTGCACGACGAGCTCATCCTCGAGGTCGCGCCCGGCGAGCAGGAGCGCGTCGAGGAGATCCTGCGGACCCGCATGGGCAGCGCGGCCGAGCTCAGCGTGCCGCTCGACGTCTCGGTGGGCGTCGGGCCGAACTGGGAGAGCGCGGCGCACTGACCCCGTCCGGTCGCGACGCGACCGGTGACGGCCGGGAGGCGCGGTGCGGGCCCGCACCGCGCCTCCCGGCCGCCGGCTCCCGCGACCTGCACCGCGACCCGCCGCGTGGCTAGGCTCGGGTGCATGAGCGAACAGCGTCCCGACCGCCAGCCGTCCGCCGTCGACCGCGTCGCCGAGGACTGGGTGACCACCCTCGTCGACCTCGACCCGACGATCGCCTCCTCGATCGGCGTGCCCGGGCGCACGGGGGAGTACGGCGACACGTCGCCGGCCGGCGCCGCTGCCGTGGCCGACGCCGCCCGTGCGGCGAAGCGCGCGCTCGACGCCGCGGCCGCCACCGATGCGGTGGACGAGGTCACGAAGGCCGACCTCGGCGCCGAGCTCGACCTGGTGCAGGAGTCGTACGACCGCCGGCTGCACCTCCGTGACCTCAACGTCATCGCGAGCCCGGCCCAGTCGGTGCGCGAGGTCATCGACCTGATGCCGACCGCGACCGAGGGCGACTGGCAGGACATCGCGAGCCGACTGCACGCGCTCCCCGACGCGATCGAGGGGATCCGCGAGACCCTGCTCGAGGGCACGCGCGAGGACGTCACCCCGGCGAAGCGCCAGGTCGCGCTGGTCGCCGAGCAGGCCGCCCGCAACGGCGCCGAGGACGGGTTCTTCCGCCGGCTCGCCGACGGCGCCGCGTTCGACGACGGCTCGCCGGTCCCCGACACCCTGCGCACCGAGCTGGTCCGCGGTGCCGAGGTCGCCGCGGCCGCGTACCGGAGCCTCGGGCAGTTCCTCGAGCACGAGCTGCTGCCGCTCGCCACCCCGGTCGACGCGGTCGGTCGCGAGGCGTACGAGCTGCACTCCCGCCGGTTCCTCGGCGCGGTCGTGGACCTCGACGAGACGTACGAGTGGGGCCTCGAGGAGCTCGCCCGCATGCGGGACGAGCAGGAGCGCATCGCCGACCGCATCGAGTCCGGCGCGAGTGTGGCCCGCGCGATCGAGGTGCTCGACACCGACCCGGCGCGCGTGCTGCACGGGACGGACGCCCTGCAGCGCTGGATGCAGGAGACGAGCGACGCCTCGATCGCCGCGATGGCCGGCACGTACTTCGACATCCCCGAGCCCATCCGTCGGCTGGAGTGCCGCATCGCCCCGACGCAGGAGGGCGGCATCTACTACAGCGGCCCCTCGGACGACTTCTCGCGGGCCGGCCGCATGTGGTGGTCGGTGCCCGAGGGCGTCACGGAGTTCGGCACCTGGCGCGAGAAGACCACGGTCTACCACGAGGGTGTGCCGGGACACCACCTGCAGATCAGCCAGGGCGTCTACAACCGCGGTGAGCTGAACACGTGGCGCCGGCAGCTGTCCGGCTCGTCCGGGCACGTCGAGGGGTGGGCGCTGTACGCCGAGCGCCTGATGGAGCAGCTCGGGTTCCTCGACGACGACGGCGACCGGCTCGGCATGCTCGACGGCCAGCGGATGCGGGCCGCCCGCGTGGTGCTCGACATCGGCGTGCACCTGCAGAAGACCAACCCGGACGGCGGCGGGTGGACGTGGGAGTACGCCCTCGACTTCATGGGGCAGAACGTCAACATGGACCCCGCGTTCGTGCGGTTCGAGGTCGCCCGGTACTTCGGGTGGCCGGGCCAGGCGCCGTCGTACAAGGTCGGCCAGCGGGTGTGGGAGTCCATCCGCGACGAGGTCGCCGCGCGCGAGGGAGCCGCCTTCGACCTCAAGGCGTTCCACCACCGGGCGCTCTCGCTCGGCAGCATCGGGCTGGACACCCTGCGGAGCGCGCTGCTGCGCTGATGTGCCGGTGACGCGCCGGTGACACGCCCGGTTGTGGGGGCTCCGCCGGTGCGGTTAGACTTGTGCGGCGCAAACCGCGTCACACAATCAATCGCCACGGCGGTGCACCACGGGGGCCGAGTCCCCGCACGCCATGGCCCGACTCATGTCCGTTCGGAGCAATCTCTACATGACAACCACTACGACCAAGGCTCCTAAGCAGGTCGCCATCAACGACATCGGTTCGGCTGATGACTTCCTGGCCGAGGTCGAGAAGACCCTGAAGTTCTTCAACGACGGTGATCTCATCTCCGGCACCGTCGTGAAGATCGACCGCGACGAGGTCCTCCTCGACGTCGGGTACAAGACCGAGGGTGTCATCCCCTCGCGCGAGCTCTCGATCAAGCACGACGTCGACCCCAACGAGGTCGTCGAGGTCGGCGACGAGGTCGAGGCCCTGGTCCTCCAGAAGGAGGACAAGGAAGGTCGCCTCATCCTGTCGAAGAAGCGCGCGCAGTACGAGCGTGCGTGGGGCGACGTCGAGAAGATCAAGGAGTCCGACGGCGTCGTGACCGGGACGGTCATCGAGGTCGTCAAGGGCGGTCTCATCGTCGACATCGGTCTCCGCGGCTTCCTCCCCGCGTCGCTCATCGAGCTCCGCCGTGTCCGCGACCTCACGCCGTACCTCGGCCAGGAGATCGAGGCGAAGATCCTCGAGCTCGACAAGAACCGCAACAACGTGGTCCTGTCGCGCCGTGCGCTCCTCGAGCAGACGCAGTCCGAGTCCCGGACCACGTTCCTCAACAACCTGCACAAGGGCCAGGTCCGCAAGGGCATCGTCTCCTCGATCGTCAACTTCGGTGCGTTCGTGGACCTCGGCGGCGTCGACGGCCTCGTCCACGTCTCCGAGCTCAGCTGGAAGCACATCGAGCACGCCAGCGAGGTCGTCGAGGTCGGTCAGGAAGTCACCGTCGAGATCCTCGAGGTCGACCTGGACCGCGAGCGCGTGTCGCTCTCGCTCAAGGCGACCCAGGAGGACCCGTGGCAGGTCTTCGCCCGCACCCACGCGATCGGCCAGATCGCACCGGGCAAGGTCACGAAGCTCGTGCCGTTCGGTGCCTTCGTCCGCGTCGCCGACGGCATCGAGGGCCTCGTGCACATCTCGGAGCTGTCGAACAAGCACGTCGAGCTCGCCGAGCAGGTCGTCTCGGTCAACGACGAGGTCTTCGTCAAGATCATCGACATCGACCTCGACCGTCGCCGCATCTCGCTCAGCCTCAAGCAGGCGAACGAGGGCGTGGACCCGGAGAGCGACGAGTTCGACCCGGCGCTCTACGGCATGCCGACCGAGTACGACGACAAGGGTGACTACAAGTACCCCGAGGGCTTCGACCCGGAGACCAACGAGTGGCTCGAGGGCTACGACACCCAGCGCACCGAGTGGGAGGGCCAGTACGCGGCCGCCCAGGCGCGTTGGGAAGCCCACAAGGCGCAGGTCGCGAAGACCATCGCCGACGAGGCGCAGGGTGGCTTCGACCTCCCGGCCAGCGCATCGTCGTCGTCGTCCTCGTCGTTCGCCGGCGAGACGGGTGGCGCGAGCCCCCTGGCCGACGACGCCTCGCTCGCGGCGCTCCGCGAGAAGCTCAGCTCGACCAACTGATCGAGCGGGTCGCACCGACCGGAAGCCCGGCACCCCTGAACGGGGTGCCGGGCTTCCGGCGTTCCCGGGCCGCGGTCGCTAGCCTGTCGTCGTGCGCATCATCGGTCTCACGGGCGGCATCGCCGCGGGCAAGTCGACGGTCTCGCGGCGGTGGACGGAGCACGGCGCGGTCGTGGTCGACGCGGATCGCCTGGCGCGCGAGGCGGTGGCCGTCGGGAGCCCCGGCCTCGAGCAGGTCGCAGCGCGCTTCGGCCCGTCGGTGATCGCAGCGGACGGGTCGCTCGACCGCCCGGCGCTCGGTGCGATCGTGTTCGCCGACCCGGCGGCGCGCAGGGACCTCGAGGCGATCACCCACCCGGAGGTGTGGCGGCTCGCCCAGCAGGCGTTCGACGCGGCCGAGGCGGACGACCCGGACGCCGTGGTCGTCTACGACGTCCCGCTGCTCGCGGAGGCGCGTGGCGCGCGACCCCTGCGCTTCGACGCCGTCGTGGTCGTCGACGCGCCGGCCGCGCAGCGCGTCGAGCGGTTGGTGGCGCACCGCGGCATGGCCCGCGACGAAGCGGAACGGCGCGTGGCCGCGCAGGCGAGCGACGCCGAGCGCCTGGCCCTCGCCGACCACGTGGTCGACGCGACGGGCACCCTCGACCAGACGGTGCGGTCGGCCGACGAGGTGTGGTCGCGCATCGCGGCGGACGGTACGCCGACGGCGAGCACGGCCCCGGGTGTCAGGGGCTCCGACTAGCGTTGACACCATGGGTGTTGCGATCGAACCGACCCGAGCGGTGCGTCCGTTCGAGGTCATCAGCGAGTACTCGCCGAGTGGCGACCAGCCCGCGGCCATCGCGGAACTCGCCGGGCGGATCAACGCCGGTGAGACCGACGTCGTGCTGCTCGGTGCGACCGGTACCGGCAAGTCGGCGACGACGGCGTGGCTCATCGAGCAGGTGCAGCGGCCGACGCTCGTGCTCGCCCACAACAAGACCCTCGCGGCGCAGCTGGCGAACGAGTTCCGCGGCCTGATGCCGAACAACGCGGTCGAGTACTTCGTCTCGTACTACGACTACTACCAGCCCGAGGCGTACGTGCCGCAGACGGACACCTTCATCGAGAAGGACTCCTCGGTCAACGCCGAGGTCGAGCGGCTGCGGCACTCGACGACGAACTCCCTGCTCAGCCGTCGCGACACCGTGGTGGTCTCCACCGTGTCCTGCATCTACGGCCTCGGTACGCCAGAGCAGTACATGAACGCCTCGGTCGCGCTGCACGTCGGGCAGACCATCTCGCGCGACCAGCTCGTCCGCAAGTTCGTCGCCATGCAGTACCAGCGCAACGACGTCGACTTCGCCCGGGGCACCTTCCGGGTGCGCGGCGACACCATCGAGATCATCCCGATGTACGAAGAGCACGCGATCCGCATCGAGATGTTCGGTGACGAGATCGAAGCGCTCTCGTCGCTGCACCCCCTCACCGGCAACGTCATCGACGACCTGCCGGCCGTGTCGATCTTCCCGGCGTCGCACTACGTCGCCGACACCGACGTGATGCACCGTGCCATCGGCAGCATCAAGGAGGAACTGGCCGAGCGGCTCGCCGAGCTCGAGGGGCAGGGCAAGCTGCTCGAGGCCCAGCGCCTGCGCATGCGCACGACGTTCGACATCGAGATGATGGAGCAGATCGGGTTCTGCTCCGGCATCGAGAACTACTCGCGGCACATGGACGGTCGCGGGCCGGGTGAGGCCCCGCACTGCCTCATCGACTACTTCCCGGACGACTTCCTCATCGTCATCGACGAGTCGCACGTCACGGTGCCGCAGATCGGCGCCATGTACGAGGGCGACGCGTCGCGCAAGCGCACGCTGGTCGAGCACGGCTTCCGGCTGCCGAGTGCGATGGACAACCGCCCGCTCAAGTGGGAGGAGTTCCTCGAGCGCGTCGGGCAGAAGGTCTACCTGTCGGCAACGCCGGGCCGGTACGAGCTCGGGGTCACGGACAGCGTCGTCGAGCAGATCATCCGCCCGACCGGCCTGATCGACCCGGAGATCGTCGTCAAGCCGAGCGACGGGCAGATCGACGACCTGCTCGAGGAGATCACGCAGCGCGTCGAGAAGGACGAGCGCGTGCTCGTCACGACCCTCACCAAGCGCATGGCCGAGGAGCTCACGGACTTCCTCGGCAACGCCGGCGTGCGCGTGCGGTACCTGCACTCGGACGTCGACACCCTGAAGCGCGTCGAGCTGCTGACCGAGCTGCGGCAGGGCGTCTACGACGTCCTCGTCGGAATCAACCTGCTGCGCGAGGGCCTCGACCTGCCCGAGGTCTCCCTGGTCGCGATCCTGGACGCCGACAAGGAGGGCTTCCTCCGCTCGTCGACCTCGCTGATCCAGACCATCGGTCGAGCGGCCCGCAACGTCTCGGGTCAGGTGCTCATGTACGCCGACAAGATGACCGACTCGATGAAGATCGCGATCGAGGAGACCGATCGACGGCGCGAGAAGCAGGTCGCCTACAACCTGGAGCGCGGCATCGACCCGCAGCCGCTCCGCAAGAAGATCGCCGACATCACCGAGGTCCTGCAGCGCGAGAACGACGACACCAAGGCCCTGCTCGAGGGCCGACCGGCCGCCGACGGCCGACGCTCGCCGACGCCGAACCTGCGCCGCGGCGGCATCGCGGGCGAGGGTGCCACCCAGCTCGAGGCCACCATCGGCGACCTCAACGACCAGATGCTGCAGGCGGCGGCAGAGCTGAAGTTCGAGCTCGCCGCGCGACTGCGCGACGAGGTGCAGGACCTGAAGAAGGCGCTCCGGCAGATGGAGTCCGCGGGGCATGTCAGCTGACGGCCGCCGCACGGTGGTCGTCACCGGGGCGAGCGCCGGCCTGGGGTACCACGCAGCGGAGCAACTGGCGGCCGCGGGGCACCGCGTCGTGCTCGCGACTCGTGATCGCGGCCGCGCGGAGGCGGCAGAACGGAGCATCCGGCGGTTCGTCGACGACGCGTCGATCGTGCACGTGCACCTGGACCTCGCCGACCTCGGCTCCGTCCGCTCCGCCGCCGACGAGCTCGCGGCGCTCGAGCCGGACGGCGTCGACGCCGTCCTGAACAACGCCGGCGTGGTCGGCGCCCCGATCCGCCGGACCACCGCGCAGGGCACGGAGCTGCAGATCGGGACGAACCACCTCGGGCACTTCGCGTGGACGGCGCTCGCGATGCCGCTGCTCGAGCGCCGGGGCGGCCGGGTCGCGCACCTCGGCTCGATCGCCCACCGCTTCGTCCGGCTCGATCCGGTCGACCCGCTGCGGGACGGCCACTACGTGAACCACCGCCAGTACGCGCGGAGCAAGCTCGCGGTGATGCTCTTCGGCTTCGAGCTCGCGCAGCGGCTCGCCGACGCGGGGTCGGCCGTGACGAGCGTCGTCGCGCACCCCGGGCTCTCGCTCGACCGCCTGTCGCCCGCGCGGCCGGACATCGCCCCGACGCGGCCCGACCCGGCGTGGATCCGGCCGGCGCACCGACTGGTCGCCCAGGGCAAGGACGTCGGCGCGCAGCCGCTCGTGCACGCCGCGGTCGGCGCGGACGTCCGGGCGGGGGAGTACTGGGGGCCGGCCGGCCGGTTGCAGCTCCGGGGTCCCGCGGCCCGGGTGCACGCGGAGGCCTGGGCGCACGACCGCACGGCAGCGGCGCAGCTCTGGGCCGCCAGCGAGCGCGCCTCGGGGGTCGCGTTCGCTCTCGACGCACTCGCCTGAGGCGCGATCCGGAACGGATGTCGGTGCCGCTCCGTAGAATCGTCGGTGATGACCATCACCTCTGACCGCGGTACCTCGACGTCTGGCCGGAACGCCTTCGGCGAGCCCGCTGACCTCCACATCCCCGGCGGGACGGCGCCGCACAGCACCTCGACGCTCAGCGTCCGCGGTGCCCGCGTGCACAACCTCCGCGACGTCGACCTCGAGATCCCGCGCGACTCCCTCGTCGTGTTCACGGGACTCTCCGGGTCGGGCAAGTCCTCGCTGGCGTTCGACACGATCTTCGCCGAGGGCCAGCGCCGGTACGTGGAGTCGCTGTCGGCGTACGCCCGCCAGTTCCTCGGCCAGGTCGACCGCCCCGACGTCGACTTCATCGAGGGACTGTCGCCCGCCGTCTCGATCGACCAGAAGTCGACGAACCGCAACCCGCGGTCGACGGTGGGCACGATCACCGAGGTCTACGACTACATGCGTCTGCTCTGGGCGCGCATCGGCGTGCCGCACTGCCCGACCTGCGGCGAGGTCATCAGCAAGCAGAGCGTGCAGCAGATCGCCGACCAGCTGATGCAGTTCGAGAGCGGGACCCGGTTCCAGGTGCTCGCCCCCGTCGTCTCGAAGAAGAAGGGCGAGTTCGTCGACCTCTTCCAGGAGCTCGCGGCGTCCGGGTACGCACGTGCGATCGTCGACGGTGAGCGCATCCAGCTCAGCGACCCGCCCAAGCTGAAGAAGCAGGTCAAGCACGACATCTCGGTCATCGTCGACCGTCTGGTGGCGAGCGAGGACATCCTGGGCCGCCTGACCGACTCGCTCGAGACAGCACTGCGGCTGACCGACGGCACGGTCGGCATCGACCTGGTCGACCACGAGGGGCCCGGCGCCGTCCGGACCTACTCCGAGAACCTGTCGTGCCCGAACAACCACCCGCTCGCGCTCACCGAGATCGAGCCGCGCACCTTCTCGTTCAACGCGCCGTTCGGTGCGTGCCCGGAGTGCTCCGGTCTCGGCACCCGCATGTCGGTCGACCCCGACCTGGTCCTCGGCGACCCCGAGGCGTCGTTGCGCGGCGGCGTGCTGCTGCCGTGGACGGGCACGAGCGGCCTGTACTCCTACTTCGAGAAGCTGCTCGGCGGCCTCGGCAAGGAGCTCGGCTTCTCGCTCGACACCCCGTGGAACCAGCTCGACCCGTCGGTGCAGGCGGCGATCCTCACCGGCAAGGACTTCCAGGTCTCGGTGTCGTGGCGCAACCGCTTCGGTCGCGAGATGCGGTACACCAGCGGGTTCGAGGGCGTCATGCCCTACATCGAGCGCAAGTTCGCCGAGGCCGAGTCGGACTCGCAGCGGCAGCGGTTCCAGGGCTACCTGCGCGAGGTCCCGTGCCCGGTGTGCGACGGCACGCGTCTCAAGCCCGAGGTGCTCGCGGTCACGGTGAACGACCGCAGCATCGCGGACGTCACCGACATGTCGCTCGACAACGCCTACGCGTTCATGGACGAGCTGACGCTGACCGACCGCGAGGCGCACATCGCGGCCGCGGTCCTGCGGGAGATCCGCGCCCGCCTGGAGTTCCTGCTCGAGGTCGGGCTCAACTACCTGACCCTGGCGCGTGGGGCGGGCGGCCTGTCCGGTGGCGAGGCGCAGCGCATCCGCCTGGCGACCCAGATCGGGTCGGGTCTGACGGGCGTGCTCTACGTCCTCGACGAGCCGAGCATCGGCCTGCACCAGCGCGACAACCGTCGTCTGATCGACACCCTGGTCAAGCTGAAGGACCTCGGCAACACGCTCATCGTCGTCGAGCACGACGAGGACACGATCCGCACGGCCGACTGGGTCGTCGACATCGGCCCGGGCGCCGGTGTGAACGGCGGCAACGTCGTGCACTCCGGGTCCTACGAGGGCATCATCGAGAACCGCGAGTCGATCACCGGTGACTACCTCGCCGGCCGACGGGCGATCGAGGTGCCGTCCGAGCGCCGCCCGGTCAACCTGAAGCGCGCCATCACGGTGCAGGGTGCGCGGGCGAACAACCTCAAGTCGATCGACGCCGACTTCCCGCTCGGGGTCTTCACCGCCGTCACCGGCGTCAGCGGCTCGGGCAAGTCGACGCTGGTGAACGACATCCTGTACAAGGTGCTCGCGAACCAGCTCAACGGCGCCCGGCACATCGCCGGCAAGCACACCCGCGTCAAGGGCCTCGACCAGCTCGACAAGGTCGTGCACGTCGACCAGGCACCGATCGGGCGCACGCCGCGGTCGAACCCGGCGACCTACACGGGCGTGTTCGACCGCATCCGCCAGCTGTTCGCCGAGACGCAGGAGGCGAAGACCCGCGGCTACCAGCCCGGACGCTTCAGCTTCAACGTCAAGGGCGGCCGCTGCGAGAACTGCGCGGGTGACGGCACGATCAAGATCGAGATGAACTTCCTGCCCGACGTGTACGTCGCGTGCGAGGTCTGCGGCGGTGCGCGGTACAACCGCGAGACCCTGCAGGTGCACTACAAGGGCAAGAACATCTCCGAGGTCCTCGACATGCCGATCAGCGAGGCGGCGGAGTTCTTCGAGCCGATCTCGGCGATCCACCGCTACATGGCGACCCTGGTCGACGTGGGGCTCGGGTACGTCCGTCTCGGTCAGAGCGCGACCACGCTGTCCGGCGGCGAGGCGCAGCGCGTCAAGCTCGCCACGGAACTGCAGCGCCGGTCGAACGGTCGCACGGTCTACGTGCTCGACGAGCCGACGACGGGCCTGCACTTCGAGGACGTCCGCAAGCTGCTCCTCGTGCTGCAGAGCCTGGTCGACAAGGGCAACACCGTCATCACCATCGAGCACAACCTCGACGTGATCAAGTCGGCCGACTGGCTCATCGACATGGGCCCCGAGGGCGGCTCCGGCGGCGGCACCGTGCTCGCGACCGGCACGCCCGAGCACGTCGCGACCGTCCCGGAGAGCCACACCGGCGTCTTCCTGCGGGAGATCTTCGACGCGCAGGACGCCCGGGTCGGCAAGCAGCAGGCCGTCGGTGCCCGGAAGGCGACCCAGAAGAGCAAGCAGAAGGCGGGTGCTCGGTAGGTGGCGGACACCGTTCCGTGGCGGCCGAAGGCGGGGGAGATCCCGACCGACCCGGGCGTCTACCGCTGGCGTGACGAGGCCGGCCGGGTGCTGTACGTCGGCAAGGCGAAGAACCTCCGCGCCCGGCTGAGCAACTACTTCGCCCCGCTGCCGACCCTGCACGAGCGCACCCGCCGCATGGTCCTGACGGCGCGCAGCGTCGAGTGGACGACGGTGGGCTCCGAGATCGAGGCGCTCCAGCTGGAGTACACCTGGATCAAGGAGTTCGACCCGCCGTTCAACGTCAAGTTCCGCGACGACAAGTCGTACCCGTACATGGCGATCACCCTCGGCGACGAGGCCCCGCGGGTGATGGTGACGCGCAACCGTCGGATCAAGGGTGCGAAGTACTTCGGTCCGTACCCGAAGATCTGGGCGGTGCACGACACCATCGACCTGATGATCAAGGTGTTCCCGATCCGCACCTGCTCGGACTCGTCGTACAAGAAGGCGATGCAGTCGGGCAAGCCCTGCTTCCCCGGTCAGATCGGCAAGTGCGGCGGTCCCTGCTCGCAGAAGGTGACGATCGAGGAGCACCGCGCGCTCGTCGAGGAGTTCGTGCGCTTCATGGGCTCGTACGACCGCCGGGTGATCACGCAGCTCCGGCAGCGCATGGGTGCGTCGGCCGACGCCATGCAGTACGAGCAGGCCGCGAAGTACCGTGACCAGGTAGAGGCGCTCGAGGCCGTGCTCGAGAAGTCCGCCGTGGTGCTCCGCGACTCGGTCGACCTCGACCTGTTCGGCATCGCCGAGGACGAACTCGCCGCCGCCGTGCAGCTGTTCTCGGTGCGTGGCGGCCGCATCCGCGGTGTGCGCGGCTGGGTGGTCGACAAGGAGCTCGACATCGCCACCGGCGACCTGGTCGAGCAGATCGTGCAGGGCGTCTACGCCGACTCCGAGCTCACGCCGGCGGCCGTGTCCGAGGAACCTCCCCGCGAGATCGTCGTGCCGACCCTGCCCGACGACGCCGAGGCGCTGCAGCAGTGGCTCAGCGAACGCCGCGGGGGTCGCGGGACGAAGCTCAGCACCGCGCAGCGCGGCGACCGCGCGGGTCTGGCGCGGACGGCGGCGCAGAACGCGGCACAGGCGCTCATGCTCTACAAGACGAAGCGCTCCGCCGACTACACGACGCGTGCCGCGGCACTGGCCGACATCCAGGACGCCCTCGGCATGACCGAGGCGCCGCTCCGCATGGAGTGCTACGACATCTCGCACCTGCAGGGCACGAACGTCGTGGCGTCGATGGTCGTGTTCGAGGACGGCCTGCCGCGCAAGGACCAGTACCGCCGCTACACGATCGCCGAGACGACCGACGACACCGACAGCATGCACCAGGTGCTCACGCGGCGGCTGGCCCGGCTGGACGAGGACGCCGAGCTGCCGGACGTCCCCGACGTCACCACGGACGAGGTCGTCGAGGGGTCGAAGCCCACGAAGCGGTTCGCCTACCGCCCGCAGCTGCTCATCGTGGACGGCGGTCAACCGCAGGTCCAGGCAGCGAAGCGTGCTATGAACGAGGCCGGGGTGCGCGACATCGCCCTCGTCGGCATCGCCAAGCGGCTGGAGGAGCTCTGGCTGCCCGACGACGACTTCCCGGTCATCCTGCCGCGCAACTCCGAGGCGCTGTTCCTGATCCAGCGCATCCGTGACGAGGCACACCGGTTCGCCATCACGCACCAGCGCACCCGCCGCAAGCGCGACGTCCGTTCCCGGCTGTCCGAGATCCCCGGGCTCGGCCCCACCCGGGTCAACGCGCTGCTGAAGCACTTCGGTTCGGTCGCGCGGCTGCGCGAGGCCACCGCAGAGGAGATCGCCGAGGTGAACGGCGTCGGCCCGGCGACCGCGGCCGCGGTCGTCGCGAAGCTCGCCCAGACCCCGACGAGCGCACCGGCCACCAGCGCGTCGAGCGCCCCCGAACCGGACGACGACGCCATCGCCGAGACCGGGACCGAGACCGGACCCGGGACCGAGACCGGACCCGGAACCGAGACCGGAACCGGAACCGAGACCGGAACCGGGACCGAGACCGGACCCGCAACCGGCGCGGACCCCGCCACCGCCACCCGCCCCGGAGGCCCGGTGCGGGTCCCCGAGGTGACCGCCGACGGTCCGCAGCGGCCGTCGTGACGGGCGCCGTGCCTCCCGACCGGGACCGGGCGGTAGCCTGGTCCGGCAGCCGAGACCTCCCCGGGCGACGCGCCCGGGCCGCCACGACGGAGCCCACTCCCAGATGACCGACAGCGCCCCAGCGACCAGCCACGCGTCGCAGCACGACATCCTCATCGTCACCGGCATGTCCGGTGCCGGCCGCTCCACCGTCGGCAAGGCGCTCGAGGACCTCGGCTGGTACGTCGTCGACAACCTGCCGACGCAGATGCTCGCGCCGCTCACGGAGCTCGCCGAGCGTGCGGGAGAGAAGATCCCGAAGATCGCGACCGTGGTGGACGTGCGGGGCGGTCGCTTCTTCACCGACCCCGAGCAGGCGGTCGAGCAGGTCCGTTCGAGCACCTCGGCGCGCGTCCGCGTGCTGTTCCTCGAGGCGACCGACGCGGTGCTGGTCCGCCGCTTCGAGCAGGTGCGCCGTCCGCACCCGCTGCAGGGCGAGGACACCCTGCTCGACGGGATCGCCCGCGAACGTGACCGCTTGGCCGGTCTGCGCGAGGCGTCCGACATGGTGATCGACACCTCGGACCTGAACATCCACCAACTCGCGAACTCCGTGACGGAGCAGTTCGCCGACGACCACTTCGTCGGTGTCCAGGTCACGCTGATGAGCTTCGGGTTCAAGTACGGACTGCCCGCCGACGCCGACATGGTGGCCGACGTCCGGTTCATCCCGAACCCCTACTGGGTGCCGGAACTCCGCCCGCACACGGGGCTCGACCAGCCCGTCTCGGACTACGTGCTCGCCCAGGCGGGAGCGCGTCCGTTCGTCGACCGGTACGCCTCCGTGCTCGAGCCGGTCTTCGAGGGGTACCAGCGCGAGAACAAAAGACACGCTACGATCGCCATCGGCTGTACCGGCGGCAAGCACCGCTCGGTCGCCATCGTCGCCGAGTTGGCGAACCTCCTCCGCGGGATGCCAGGCGTCGCCGTGCGTGTGAAGAACCGAGATCTCGGCCGGGAGTGACCGTCCCTCCGGCCGCTCCCACGCCCGTGCCGCCGGATCTGCGGGAACCACCAGATGAACGTTAGGAATGATGCTGTGCCGTTGACTGCCGAGGTCAAGGACGAACTGGCCAGGGTCGCCGTGAACCGCAACACGGTCCGCGCCGCCGAACTGGCCACGATCCTCCGGTTCGCGGGTGGTCTGCACGTCATCTCGGGCCGCATCGCGGTCGAGGTCGAGCTCGACACCCGGATCATCGTGCACCGGGTGCGCAAGGACCTCGCCGAGCTGTACGGCGTCCGGAGCGAGGCGTCGGTGGGGTCGTCCGCGTCCGCTCGTCGTGGCACCCGCTACCTGGTCCGCGTGCTCGAGGCGGGGGAGACCCTCGCACGCCAGACCGGGCTGATGGACGCCCGTCGTCGTCCGGTGCGCGGGCTGCCGAACCGGCTCACCACCGGCAACCGCGAGGACCTCGCCGCGATCTGGCGTGGCGCGTTCCTCGCCTCGGGCACCCTGACCGACCCGGGTCGGGCCGCCGCGCTCGAGGTCACCTGCCCCGGCAACGAGGCCGCGATGGCGCTCGTCGGCGCCGCGTCGCGTCTCGGCGTGGCCGCGAAGGGCCGCGAGGTCCGCGGGGTGCACCGCGTCGTCATCCGCGACGGCGAGGCGATCGGCCAGATGCTCACGGTCATGGGCGCCGCCCGCACCACCGCCGACTGGGAGGAGATGCGCCAGCGCCGCGAGGTCCGTGCGACCGCGAACCGCCTGGTCAACTTCGACGACGCGAACCTCCGTCGCTCCGCCCAGGCCGCCGTCGCCGCCTGCGCCCGCGTCGAGCGTGCGCTCGAGATCCTCGGCGACGAGGTCCCGGACCACCTGCAGTACGCAGGCTCGCTGCGCCTGCAGCACCGCGACGCCTCGCTCGACGAGCTCGGTCAGCACGCGGAGCCGCCCATGACGAAGGACGCCATCGCCGGGCGCATCCGTCGCCTGCTCGCGATGGCCGACAAGAAGGCGTCGGACCTCGGCATCCCGGGCACCGAGGCGAGCGTCCCGGAGGAGCTCGAAGGGGCCTGAGTCGGGTCGGTCGACCCTGCGGACGGGAGGCGCGGTGCCAGCTGGCACCGCGCCTCCCGTCCGTTCCCCGGTGCGTCCAGGGCGCCGGTCGCGACCGTCCGGACGGACCGTCATCCAGCGCGGTCGCGCAGTGTCCGACTGCTAGGGTCGTTACGGCGACGTTACGGGGCGTATCGTCCACCACACGCGGGCCCGCCAGGGTGCGCGACTCCGAAAGCAGCGCCCCCCGGGCGCTCCACACCCATCAGGAGATCCATTGACCGTCAAGATCGGTATCAACGGCTTCGGCCGTATCGGCCGTAACTTCTTCCGGGCCGCCCTCGCGAAGGGCTCCGACCTCGAGATCGTGGCGGTGAACGACCTCACCGACAACGCGTCGCTCGCCAACCTGCTCAAGTACGACTCCATCACGGGCAAGCTGCCCGCCACGGTCGAGCTCGACGGTGACAACATCGTCGTCGACGGCAAGGCCATCAAGGTCCTCGCCGAGCGCGACCCCGCCAACCTCCCCTGGGGCGAGCTGGGCGTCGACATCGTCATCGAGTCGACCGGCTTCTTCACCAAGGCCGAGGACGCGCAGAAGCACATCGACGCCGGTGCCAAGAAGGTCATCATCTCCGCGCCGGCCTCGGGTGACGACGTCACCATCGTGCTCGGCGTGAACGAGGGCGAGTACGACCCGGCGAACCACCACATCATCTCGAACGCGTCCTGCACCACGAACAGCCTCGCGCCGCTCGCCAAGGTGTTCCACGACAAGTTCGGCATCGAGCGTGGCCTCATGACGACGGTGCACGCTTACACCGCCGACCAGAACCTGCAGGACGGCCCGCACAAGGACCCCCGTCGTGCCCGCGCCGCGGCCCTGAACATCGTGCCGACCTCGACCGGTGCCGCGAAGGCCATCGGCCTCGTGCTCCCGGAGCTCGCCGGCAAGCTCGACGGCTTCGCGCTGCGCGTGCCGGTCCCCACCGGCTCGATCACCGACCTGACCCTCGAGACCAAGTCCGAGGTCACCGTCGACGAGATCAACGCCGCCTACAAGGAGGCCGCCGAGGGCCCGCTCAAGGGCATCCTGCTCTACAGCGAGGACCCGCTGGTGTCGACCGACATCACCACGGACCCGCACTCCTCGATCTACGACTCCGGCCTGACCAAGGTCATCGGCGGCCTCGTGAAGATCACCTCGTGGTACGACAACGAGTGGGGCTACTCGAACCGTCTCGTCGACCTGACCGAGTACGTGGGCGAGCGTCTCTAAGCGCATGGCTCTCCGCACCCTCGAGGACCTCGGCGACCTCGCCGGCAAGCGCGTCGTCGTCCGTTGTGACCTGAACGTCCCGCTCAAGGACGGCACGATCACGGACGACGGCCGCGTGCGGGCGTCGCTCGGCACCCTGAACACGCTGGTGAACACCGGGGCCCGCGTCATCGTGGTCTCGCACCTCGGGCGCCCGGACGGTTCGCCCGCCCCGGAGTACTCGCTCGCCCCCGTGGCGCAGCGGCTCTCCGAGCTGCTCGGCAAGGAGGTCACGTTCGTCGGCGAGACCGTCGGTGACGAAGCGACCGCGGCCGCCGAGGCCCTCGGGGACGGCGACGTCCTGCTGCTCGAGAACCTCCGCTTCAACCCGGAGGAGACCTCCAAGGACGCCGACGAGCGCCGTGCGTTCGCGGAGCGGATCGCCGCCCTCGGGGACGCCTTCGTCTCCGACGGCTTCGGCGTCGTGCACCGCAAGCAGGCCTCGGTCTACGAGCTCGCGGCCGCGCTGCCCAGTGCGGCCGGCTCGCTCATCGAGACCGAGCTCCGCGTGCTCGAGCGCCTGACGAAGGACCCGGAGCGCCCCTACACGGTGGTGCTCGGCGGTTCGAAGGTCAGCGACAAGCTCGGGGTGATCGACCACATCCTGCCGAAGGTCGACACGCTCTGCATCGGTGGCGGCATGCTCTTCACCTTCCTCGCAGCCCAGGGCCACGGGGTCGCGAAGTCGCTGCTCGAGCAGGACCAGCTCGACGTCGTCCGCGAGTACCTGTCGCGGGCGCAGGAGCTCGGCGTGACGATCGACCTGCCGACCGACGTCGTCGTGGCGTCGGGCTTCTCGGCCGACGCCTCGCACGAGACGGTCGCCGCCGACGCGATCGAGTCGTCCTCCTTCGGGGCGGACGGCATCGGCCTCGACATCGGTCCGGAGACGGCGTCGCGCTTCGCGTCGGCGGTGTCCGGCTCGAAGACGGTGTTCTGGAACGGCCCGATGGGCGTGTTCGAGTTCCCGGCCTTCGCCGCCGGCACGAAGACCGTCGCGCAGGCGCTGACCGAGGTCGACGGCCTCGGTGTCGTCGGCGGTGGCGACTCCGCTGCCGCGGTGCGCTCGCTGGGCTTCTCGGACGACCGGTTCGGGCACATCTCGACCGGTGGCGGTGCGAGCCTCGAGTTCCTCGAGGGCAAGTCGCTGCCCGGTCTCGAAGCACTGGGGTGGACAGCATGACCCGGACGCCGTTGATCGCGGGCAACTGGAAGATGAACCTGGACCACCTCCAGGCCATCGCCACCGTGCAGAAGCTCGCGTGGTCCCTGAAGGACGCCCGGCACGACTTCGACGACGTCGAGGTCGCGGTGTTCCCGCCGTTCACCGACCTCCGCAGTGTGCAGACGCTCATCTCGGCCGACAAGCTGCCGATCCGCTTCGGCGCGCAGGACCTGTCGCAGTACGACTCCGGTGCCTACACCGGTGACGTCTCCGGCGCCTTCCTGTCCGCGCTCGACGCGCAGTACGTCATCGTCGGCCACTCCGAGCGGCGCACGCTGCACGGTGAGACCGACGAGGTCGTCGCGGCGAAGACGGCTGCTGCCGTCAAGCACGGCCTCGTGCCGATCGTGTGCGTCGGCGAGACCGGTGCGCAGCGCGAGGAGCGCGGCGCCGGTGTCGTGCCGGTCGAGCAGCTCCGCGTCGTGCTCGACGCGGTGCAGCCGTCCGAGATCGTCGTCGCGTACGAGCCGGTCTGGGCGATCGGTTCCGGTCAGGCCGCCAGCGCCGAGCAGGCGCAGGACGAGTGCGCTGCGATCCGTCGCGGCATCGCGGCTGCCTGGGGCGACCAGGCGGCAGCGGACACCCGCGTGCTGTACGGCGGCTCGGTCAAGTCCGGCAACATCGCCGGGTTCCTCCGCGAGCCGGACGTCGACGGCGCCCTGGTGGGCGGCGCGTCCCTCGACGTGCAGGAGTTCGCGGCGATCGCCCGGTTCCGCCAGCACGTCGGGCTGTAGTTCCGCACCACTCCCGTCCGGGTACCGGCCGTGCGCTGCGCGGCCGGTACACTGGTACGGCTGACTGACACGAAAGGTACGTCGTGGCGATACTCTCCGTCGTGCTGCAGGTCCTGCTCGCAATCACGAGCCTCCTGCTCACGCTCCTCATCCTGCTGCACAAGGGCCGCGGTGGCGGCCTGTCCGACATGTTCGGCGGCGGTGTGACGAGCAACCTCGGGGCGTCCGGCGTCGCCGAGCGCAACCTCAACCGCATCACGGTGATCCTCGGTCTGGTCTGGATCGTGTCGATCATCGTGCTCGGTCTCATCAACAAGTTCACGGCGGGGAGCTGACCATGGCAACCGGAGGCAGTGCAATCCGAGGGTCGCGCGTCGGCGCAGGCCCCATGGGCGAGCAGGACCGCGGGGTCCAGGCTGAGCGCGTGGCGATCTCGTACTGGGACGCCCTCGGCAACGAGGTCGTGCGGTACTTCGCGGCGAACCTGCCGGAAGAGGAGATCCCCGAGACGGTGGACTCGCCGTCCAGCGGTCTCCCCGCAGGGCGCGACAAGGAGAACCCGCCGGTGGTCTCCAAGACGGAGCCCTACAAGACCCACCTGGCGTACGTGAAGGAACGGCGTACCGAGGAAGAGGCAGCGCAGCTCCTCGAGGACGCGCTCCAGCAGCTCCGCGAGCGTCGCGGCACCGCGGCGAAGAAGGCGTAGCGCCCCCGAACGCAGCGAAGGCCCCCGTACCGATCCGGTCCGGGGGCCTTCGTGCGTCCGGTGGCCGGTGGGGTGCGGCGCGCCCGGGCTGTATCGCCGAGCGGTCACGACATGCCGCCTGCCTGGCGCTGAGGTCGCACTTCGTGTCGCTTGCGGCGGCGCGGAACGACCGTTCGTGCGACCTCGGCGTCGTGCGGGCGGCGTGTCGCGACCGGGCGATAGGCGGCGCGAACGCCGCGCCGGGGCGCGCCGAGCGGTCACGACGTGCCGCGCGCGATGCGCCGACGTCGCACGTTGTGTCGGGTGGCGCGGCGTGAGACGACGGTTCGTGACACCTCGGCGAACACGAGCGGGGCGTCGCGACCACTCGACCCCGCGATGACCCCGCCCCCACGCGACCACAGACGGACGGGAGGCCCGGTGCCAGCTGGCACCGGGCCTCCCGTCAGGCAGGTCGCGCGTCTAGTACGTCGACGCGATGAGGTTCTCGGGCACGTCGCGCGCGGCGTCCTGGTCCACGAAGAAGACCGTACGCTTGCGGCCCTGCACGCCACCCACCGGGACGTCGTCGACGGACGCGCCTGCGAGGGCCAGGCCCAGGACGGATGCCTTCTTGGCACCGGACAGGATGACCCAGACCCGCTGCGACGCGTTGATGACGGGGAAGGTCACCGTCAGGCGCTGCGGCGGCGGCTTGGGGGAGTCGTCGACCGACACGACGGCGCGGTCGGTGACGGTGAGCTGCGGGAACTCCGGGAAGAGCGATGCCGTGTGGCCGTCGGGCCCGACACCCAGCAGCGTGATGTCGAAGCGGGGCGCGACCGCACCCTCGGGCGCGGCCTGCTGCAGCTCCTGCTCGTACTGCGTGGCGGCGGTCTCGATGTCGATCCCGGCGTCGGAGGCGGGCATCGGGTGGATGTTCTCGGCCGGGATGTCGACGTGGTCGAAGAAGTCGGTCTGCGTGCCGGTGGTGTTCCGGTCCGCGTCACCCGCGGGCACCCAGCGCTCGTCGACCCACCAGACGTGCACCTTCGACCAGTCGACGCTCTCGTGCGCCGGCGACTGCGCGATCGCGGCGAGCACGAGCGACGAGACCGAGCCGCCGCTGATGGCGACGTCGGCGCGCTCCTGCTCGTCGAGCACGTCGATGATCTTCGTGATGAAGCGTGCGGCGACCGACGCGCCGAGGGCCTGCTTGTCCGGGTGCACGAGCACCCGCCGTTCGTTGGTCACGTGACTCCCGTGTTCGTGGCGGCCGACCGGTCATCCGACCAGCTCCGGTCCGGTCGGACCGCCTGCACCAGACAGGCGGCCCGACCGTGTGGGGTGGGGCTCAGCCGGCGATGGTCTCGCGCAGCTGGGCCACCCCGTGCTTGACGACGTCTCCGAAGAGGACGTCCGGGTCGAGTCTACGGAGTTCCTCGGCCAGGCAGTCGCGCAGGTTGCGGCGTGGCAGCGACAGGTCGTGCGTCGGCTGCCCGGGCATCGAGAGCGTCGCGACGTCCACCAGGGACCGCTCGAGCTCGATGGTGCCGGACTCGCGGGTCAGCGTGACGCCGTGGATGCCGCTCGACCCCGTCGCACGGGGCGACGTGACGACCGACACCGGGACCTCGAGCTGCAGCTGCAGCCAGGCGGCGAGCAGGAACGTCGACGGGCTGTCGGACGCGCCCGAGACCTCGACCGCGGTGATCGGCTCGTACGGCGGCTGGTCGAGCGCCGCGGCGAGCTGGTTCCGCCAGAGCGTCAACCGGGTCCACGCGAAGTCGGTGTCACCCGGCACGTACGACGCCCCGAGGGCCTCGATCGCCGTCGCGGGGTCCTTCTGCGCTGCGGCGTCGGTGATCCGGCGCTGGGCGATCCGGCCGAGGGCCGAGGCCGCCGGCTGCGCCGGAGCGTTCTGCGGCCACCAGGCGACGACGGGCGCGTCCGGCAGCAGGAGGCCCGTGACCAGGCTCTCCTCGTCGGTCGCGGTCTCCCCGTAGGCGCGCAGCACGATGACCTCGCTGGCGCCCGCGTCGCTGCCCACGCGGATCTGCGCGTCGAGACGACCGGGCGACTTCGTGTCCCCGTCGTTCTTCGACACGATGATGACGCGCATCGGGTGCTCGCGGGACGCCTCGTTCGCGGCCTCGATCGCGTCTTCCTCGTGGCCCAGGGCCGTCGAGATGATGAGGGTCAGCACACGGCCGAGGGCGACGGCGCCGCCCTCTTCGCGGATGTGGACGAGCTTCTTCTGGATCTTGGACACCGTGGTGTCCGGCATGTCGATCTTCACGGACGCCTCCAGGTCCGACCGTCACGGGCGAGCAGGGCGTCGGCGGATGCCGGGCCCCACGTGCCGGGACGGTACTGCTCGGGCTGGCCCTGCGTGGCCCAGAACTCCTCGATGGGGTCGAGGATCTTCCACGAGAGCTCGACCTCCTGGTGCCGCGGGAACAGCGGCGGGTCACCGAGGAGCACGTCGAGGATGAGTCGCTCGTACGCCTCGGGGGATGCCTCGGTGAACGCGTGGCCGTAGCCGAAGTCCATCGTCACGTCGCGCACCTGGGTGCCGACGCCGGGGACCTTCGAACCGAAGCGGAGCGTGACGCCCTCGTCCGGCTGCACGCGGATCACGAGTGCGTTCTGACCGAGCGGCGACTGCGTGTTGCCGTAGACGTCCTCGGGGACGCGCTTGAACACGATCGCGATCTCGGTCACACGACGGCCGAGGCGCTTGCCGGCGCGCAGGTAGAACGGCACGCCCTGCCAGCGTCGCGTGGCGATGTCGAGCTTGATCGCCGCGTACGTCTCGGTGCCGGACTCCGGGTCCATGCCGGCCTCGTCGAGGAAGCCGAGCACCTTCTCGCCGCCCTGCCAGCCGCCGGCGTACTGCCCGCGGGCGGTGGCCGTCGACAGGTCCTCGGGCAGGCGCACGGCGGAGAGCACCTTCTCCTTCTCGGCGCGCAGGTCGGCGGCCTTGAACGAGACGGGTTCCTCCATCGCGGTGAGCGCGAGGAGCTGCAGCAGGTGGTTCTGGATGACGTCGCGCGCCGCACCGATGCCGTCGTAGTAGGCGGCACGTCCGGCGACGCCGATGTCCTCGGCCATCGTGATCTGCACGTGGTCGACGTAGTTCGAGTTCCAGATGGGTTCGTACATCTGGTTCGCGAACCGGAGCGTCAGCAGGTTCTGGACGGTCTCCTTGCCGAGGTAGTGGTCGATGCGGAACACGTCGTCGGGCGCGAACACGCTCTCGACGATCGCGTTGAGCTCGCGGGCGGTGCGGAGGTCGGAGCCGAACGGCTTCTCGACGACCACGCGGCTCCAGGAGCCCTCGCGCTTCTCGGTCAGGCCGGACAGCTTGAGCTGCTCGGTGACGACCGGGAACATCTTGGGCGGGATCGACAGGTAGAACGCGTGGTTCCCGAGCGTGCCGCGTTCGGCGTCGAGGTCATCGACCGTGCGCTTCAGCTCACGGAAGGCCTCGGGG
This sequence comes from Curtobacterium oceanosedimentum, assembly GCF_020297365.1. GTDB lineage: Bacteria > Actinomycetota > Actinomycetes > Actinomycetales > Microbacteriaceae > Curtobacterium. Next base: position 15,750 of record NZ_JAIXIG010000008.1, on the reverse strand, counting down.
TCGTCGAACGAGCCCTGCACGAAGCGGATGCCCTGTTCGAGCTGACGCCAGACGTCCTCGTCGAACGGGGTCCGGGAGTGCTCCTTGACAGCGTCGTGCACGAGCTGCGAGAAGTCTTGGTCCTCCCAGTCGCGACGGGCGAAACCGACGAGCGCGAACCCCGGGGGCAGCAGCCCCCGGTTGGCCAGGTCGTAGACCGCGGGCATCAGCTTCTTGCGGGACAGGTCTCCTGTCACGCCGAAGATGATGAGCGTGCTCGGTCCCGCGATCCGGTTCAGTCGGCGATCCGTCGGCAACCGGAGCGGGTTGTGCTCCGGGGTGATTGCCACCGGTGACATGAGTCGGTGAACTCCTTACGGGTCAGTGGGAGACGGCGGACGCGATCGCCGCTGTGGCGGCACCGACGTCCGACGTCGTGAGGGTGAGGACCGGCCGGCCGTGCTCGGCGAGGACACTCGCGTCGCCGGCGGCCTGGGCCCGGAGCAGCTGCCCGAACGTGAACGGTCGACCCGGGATGGCCAGGTCCTCCGCTTCGTCGGCCACGATCTGGAGGAACACTCCCGTGGCGGGGCCGCCCTTGTGGTACTGGCCGGTCGAGTGCAGGAAGCGCGGGCCGTACCCGAAGGTGACGGGGCGCGCCGTGCGCTCCGCGATCGCGTCGCGCAGCGACTCGAGGTCGCCGTTCGCGGTGCGGTCGACGTACGCCTGCACCGACACGTAGCCGGTGGGGTCGAGTGCGGACAGGAGGCCCGACACGGCTTCTGCGAGCGTCGTCCCGACCGCGAGTCCGGGCGTCGCACGGACGGCGACGCCGTCCTCGGTGAACGCCGGCTCCGCCGGCTCGGGGCGGTCGTCGAGCAGCGCGCGGCTCGCGACCTTGGCGGCCTCGACGTCCGGCTGGTCGAACGGGTTGATGCCGAGCAGTCGGCCGGCGATCGCGACCGCGTACTCCCAGACCAGGATCTGGCCACCGAGCGTGCCGGTGATCTCGACCTCGCCCTCGGCGACGTGGCGCTCGTCCTCGCGCGAGCCGACCAGGCGGATGACCTGGACGTCCGGCAGGCCGGCGGTGACCTCGGGGGAGTCGGGGTGCAGCACGACGGGCAGCAGTCCGCGGCCGTCCTTGCCGGTCGACTCGGCGATCAGCTGCTCGACCCAGTCGCCGAACCCGACGATGTGGGTGCCGTCGGGCACGATGGCGATCTTGTCGCGCAGGGGCGCGGTGCCGGCGAGGACCGCGCCGAGCACGAGCCCGGGGTTCTCGTCGAGGTCGACGGAGAGCAGCGCCGAGATGGCGTCGGCTTCGTCGAGGAGCGCCGCGATGTCCGCTCCGGCGAGGCCGGACGGCACGAGACCGAACGCCGTGAGTGCCGAGTAGCGGCCGCCGACGGTGGGGTCGGCGGTGAAGACGCGGTAGCCGGCGTCGACCGCGGTGGCCTCGAGCGCGGAACCCGGGTCAGTGACGACCACGATGCGACGGGCCGGGTCGATGCCGGCGTCGCGGAACGCCTGCTCGTAGACGCGACGCTGCGAGTCGGTCTCGAGCGTGGAGCCGGACTTCGACGACACCACGAGCACGGTGCGCTCGAGGTCGGTCGAGACGGCGGCGCGCACCTGGGCGGGATCCGTCGAGTCGAGGACCGTCAGGGGCACGCCGGCGGTGCGGGCGATGACCTCGGGCGCCAGGGACGAGCCGCCCATGCCGGCGAGGACGACGTGGTCGACCCCGTCGGCATGCAGCGACTCGCGCAGCGCGGTCACCTCGGCGACGAGCGGGCGGGAGACCGAGACGGCCTCCACCCAGCCGAGGCGCTTCGACGCCTCGGCCTCGGCGTCGGATCCCCACAGGTCGGCGTCCTGGGCGGTGATGCCCGAGGCCACCAGGTCAGCGACGAGCCGCGGGACCACCTGGTCGATGGCCCGCGCGGCGTCGCCGCTGGCTGCGATGGAAACCGTCACTACTTGGCGCCCTCGAGCGCGGTCTTCACGGTGTCGACGAGCTCGCCCCAGGAGACGTTGAACTTGTCCACGCCCTCCTTCTCGAGCAGCGCCACGACCTCGTCGTAGTCCACGCCCTGCGCGGCGATCTGGTCGAGGACCTGCTGCGCGTCGTCGAACGAGCCCGCGATCGCGTCGCCGTGGATCTCGCCGTGGTCGAAGGTCGCGTCGAGCGTCTTACCCGGCATGGTGTTGACGGTGTTCGGCGCCGCGAGCTCGGTCACGTAGAGCGTGTCGGGGAGCGACGGGTCCTTCACACCGGTGGAGGCCCACAGCGGGCGCTGCGTGTTCGCACCGGACTCGAGCAGGCCGAGGGCGCGCTCGGAGGCGAACGCCTCGGTCCAGACCTGGTAGGCGAGCTGCGCGTTGGCGATGCCGGCCTTCGACTTGAGGGCCGTGGCCTCGTCGGTACCGACGGCGTCGAGGCGCTTGTCGATCTCGGAGTCGACGCGCGACACGAAGAACGAGGCGACCGAGTGGATCTTCGACAGGTCGTGGCCGGCGGCCTTGGCCTTCTCGAGCCCGCCGAGGTAGGCGTCGATGACGGCGCGGTAGCGCTCGAGCGAGAAGATGAGGGTGACGTTGACGGAGATGCCGGCACCGATGACCTCGGTGATGGCCTCGAGGCCCTCGAGCGTCGCCGGGATCTTGATGAGGACGTTCTCGCGACCGACCTTCTCGAACAGGAACTTCGCCTGCTCGATGGTCTTGGCGGTCTCGTGCGCCAGGCCCGGCTCGACCTCGATCGACACGCGGCCGTCGAAGCCCTTGGTCTCGTCGTAGATCGGCTTGAACACGTCGGACGCGTTCGCGACGTCCTGCGTGGTGATCTCGAAGATCGCCGAGGTGACGTCGGTGCCGGCGGCGGCCAGCTCCTTGACCTGCGAGTCGTAGCGCTCGCCCTTGGCCAGGGCCGAGGCGAAGATGGTGGGGTTCGTCGTCACACCGACGACGTTCTTCTGCTCGATGAGCTCGGTGAGCTTGCCGGTCTCGAGGAGCTCACGGGAGAGGTCGTCGAGCCAGATGCTCACGCCGACCGCGGAGAGGGCGGCGGTGGGGGTGGTGTCAGCCATGTGTTTCTCTTCTTCTTTCGTCGACCGGCCCGGACGGGCCGTGGTGTCGGGGTCTTGGGACGGGAGGCCCGGGGCGGAACCGCGCCGGGCCTCCCGGACGAAGGGCCGGATCCGGTGAACCGGACCCGGCCCTCGAGGGATCAGGAAGCCGCGATCGATTCCTTCGCGGCGGCCACGACGTGCTCCGTCGTGAAGCCGAACTCCTTGAAGAGCGTCTGGTAGTCGGCCGAGGCACCGAAGTGCTCGATCGAGACGCTGCGGCCCTTGTCGCCGACGATGTCGCGCCAGCTCATGGCGATGCCGGCCTCGACCGAGACGCGTGCGGTGACGGCCTTCGGCAGGACCTGCTCGCGGTAGGACTCGGGCTGCTCGAAGAACCACTCGAGCGACGGGGCGCTCACGACGCGGGCGTTGACGCCCTCGCCCTTGAGCTGCTCGCGCGCCTCGACGGCGATCTGGACCTCGGAACCGGTCGCGATGAGGATCACGTCCGGGGTGCCGTTCGGCGCCTCGGCCAGGACGTACGCGCCCTTGCCGACGTTCTTCGCCGAGGCGAAGACCTCGCCGGAGGCGTCGCCGTCACCACGCTCGAACACGGGCAGGTTCTGGCGGCTCAGCGCGATGCCGGCCGGGCGGTCGGTGTGCTTGAGCATCTCGAACCAGGCGTACGCGACCTCGTTGGCGTCGGCGGGGCGGACCACGTCGAGACCGGGGATCGCGCGGAGCGACGAGATCTGCTCGATCGGCTGGTGCGTCGGGCCGTCCTCGCCGAGGGCGACCGAGTCGTGCGTCCAGACGTAGATCGCCGGCGCCTGCATGAGCGCGGCGAGACGGACGGCCGGGCGCATGTAGTCGCTGAAGATGAGGAACGTGCCACCGAAGGGGCGGGTGTTCCCGTGCAGGACGATGCCCGACAGGATCGAGCCCATCGCGTGCTCGCGGATGCCGAAGTGCAGCACGCGGCCGTACGGGTCGGTGCTCCAGGTCTTCGTCGAGGCCTCGGCCGGACCGAAGGACTTGGCGTCCTCGATCGTGGTGAGGTTCGACTCGGCGAGGTCCGCCGAACCGCCCCAGAACTCGGGCATGAGCGGCGCGATGGCGTTGATGACCTTGCCGGAGGCGGCGCGGGTCGACACGGCCTTGTCGGTCGGGAAGACGGGGAGCGCCTCCTCGAGGCCCTCGGGGAGCTCGCCCGCGTTGATGCGGTCGAGCATCGCCTTCTTCTCCGGGTTGGCCGAGGCCCACGCGTCGAAGCTCTTCTGCCACTCGGCGTGCTGCTCCTGGCCCTTGGCGATCGCGCCGCGGGTGTACTCGAGCACCTCGGGGTCGACGTCGAAGGTCTTCTCGGGGTCGAAGCCGAGGACCTCCTTGAGGCCCTTCAGCTCGTCGGCGCCGAGCGCGGAGCCGTGGATCTTGCCGGAGTTCTGCTTGGTCGGCGACGGCCAGCCGATGATCGTCTTGAGGACGATGAGCGACGGCTTGTCGGAGACGGCCTTGGCGGCCTCGACGGCGGCGAAGAGCGCCTCGGCGTCCTCGGAGTACTCGCCGGTCTGCTTCCAGTCGACGGTCTGGACGTGCCAGCCGAGCGCCTCGTAGCGGTCCGGGACGCTCTCCGAGAAGGAGATGTCGGTGTCGTCCTCGATCGAGATCTGGTTCGAGTCGTAGAAGACGACCAGGCGACCGAGCTGCTGGCGGCCGGCGAGGCTGGCGGCCTCGTTCGTGACGCCCTCCTGCATGTCGCCGTCACCGGCGATCACGTAGGTGTAGTGGTCGAACGGCGACTCGCCGTCGGCGGTCTCCGGGTCGAACAGGCCGCGCTCGAAGCGCTGCGCGTAGCCGAAGCCCACGGCGGAGGCGAGGCCCTGGCCGAGCGGGCCGGTGGTGATCTCGACGCCGTCGGTGTGGCCGTACTCCGGGTGACCCGGGGTCTTCGAGCCCCACTTGCGCAGGTGCTGCAGGTCCTCGAGCTCGAGACCGTAGCCGTGCAGGTAGAACTGCACGTACTGGAGGATCGAGGCGTGACCGGCGGAGAGGATGAAGCGGTCGCGGCCGATCCAGGTGGAGTCGCTCGGGTCGCGCCGCATCACCTTCTGGAAGAGCAGGTGTGCGAGCGGAGCGAGGCTCATCGCGGTGCCGGGGTGACCGTTGCCGGCGGCCTCGACCGAGTCGGCGGCGAGAACGCGGGCCGTGTCGACGGCCTTCCGGTCGATGGCGTCCCAGGTGAATTCAGCCACTTGGATGTTGACCCTTCTTGATGCGACATGTGCGAGGGCTCGTGCCATCGCACGGACATGTGGCCATCCCGGGGCCGAGTCGTGTCGCCGTCGAGCGGCGGCCGACCGGCTCATCGCGGCCGACGTCATCGGGGCGCGCACTGCGGGAGGGCCTCTCCAGCATAGTGACCCGGCACTCAGAAGGGGTTCAGGTGACCCCCGATGTGCGCGTCCGGACCGAGCTGGGACAGCGGCTCGGGCGTGTCGGCGTCGTCCGGATCCGGTCCGGACGGCGAAGCGGGGCACCATCGCGGCGCTTCCATCCCGTAAACTGCTCGGGACCCGTGGTCATTCCGGGTCAGCGCATGCCCGGACGCCGCCGCAGTCGTCCACCGAGTGTGCGAGCTGATGCGAACAGACTGAGGTTCTCTTGCCGACTGCCACCGTGACCCGGCCCGACACCGACCGACCCCGGTCGCGGCTGTCCCGCAAGGTCCGTGCGTACGTCTCGTTGACGAAGCCGCGCGTGATGGAGCTGCTGCTCGTCACCACGGCGCCGACGATGTTCCTGGCCGAGCGCGGCGTGCCCGACCTGTGGCTGGTCTTCTGGACGATGCTCGGCGGCGCGATGTCGGCGGGGTCGGCGTCGGCCTTCAACTGCTACATCGACCGCGACATCGACCGGCTCATGAAGCGCACGAGCACGCGCCCGCTCGTCACGGGGGAGCTCTCCGACCGCGAGGCCCTGGTGTTCTCGTGGGTGCTCGGCATCCTGTCGACCGCGGTGCTCGGCTTCCTGGTCAACTGGCTCGCCGCCGCGCTGAGCGTCGTCGCGATCCTGATCTACGTGTTCGTCTACACGCTGTGGCTCAAGCGCCGCACGCCGCAGAACATCGTCTGGGGCGGCTCGGCCGGCTGCATGCCGGTGCTCATCGGCTGGGCGGGCGTGACCGGTTCGCTGACCTGGACCCCGATCATCCTGTTCATGGTCATCTTCCTGTGGACGCCGCCGCACTACTGGCCGCTGTCGATGAAGTACCGCGACGACTACGACGCCGCCGACGTGCCGATGCTCGCGGTCGTGCGCGGCCGCACGGTCGTCGGCCTGCAGGTCGTGCTGTACGCCTGGGCGACCCTGGTCTGCTCGCTGCTGCTCATCCCGGTGGCGGACATGGGCCCGCTCTACACCGTGGTCGCGCTGGCCGGCGGCATCTGGTTCGTCGTCGAGTCGCACCGCCTGTACTCGCGGGCGATCCAGCACGTCGAGCACGTGCAGCCGATGCGGGTCTTCCACAGCTCGATCACGTACCTGACGCTGCTGTTCATCGCGGTGGGCATCGACCCGCTGCTGCCGCAGGTCTTCAGCTTCTAGGGGCGCGGGCGCGGGCCGGTGGCTCGACGCCGGCGTCGTGCTGAGACGCCGGCACCGTGCTGACACGCCGGCGTCGTCCCGACGCGCCGCCCTGCCGCCGAGACGCCGCCGTTTCCGGCGGCGTCTCGCACGTTCGGCGGCGCCCGCCGGGACGCCGGCGTCCACCGCCGCACACCCACGGCGCCGAGCCATGACGCCGGCGTCCGGGCCGCACACCCGGCACCCACCCGCCGTGACGCCGGCGTCTCGCGCTGTGCACGCGTCGGCCTGGAGGCGCGGTGCGGGCCCGCCACGGGCCTCCAGGCCGGCGCCGCGACCGTCGGCCGCGGGGCGGACGCAGTGCGACGACGCCGATGTCGTGCGACGACGACAGTGTCGTCCGAGCGCGGCACCGGACCCGCGCACACGGGACCGCGACAGAACCGATGTCGTGCGACGACGACACTGTCGTCCCACGTCGGCACCCACCCGCCCGGCGCCGTCCGGATGCACGACACCCCACGAGACGATCGACTCGTGGGGTGTCGGAGAACGGGTGTCGAGCGCGCGACGCGCCCGGGCGTCAGGCGGCGACGGACTCCCGGACGGACTCCCGGACAGCCGAGCGGCCGGCCGAACCACGCGTCGAGAGTGCCACGACCGTGACGGCGCCGACGAGCAGCCCGGCGAGCACCATGTGCGTCCCGACGAGCCCGACGGGCAGCCCGGTCCGCGCCTGGGTCAGGCCGACCGCGATCTGCAGGAACTCGACGACGAGCAGCAGCAGCGGCCACCTGCTCGGGCGACCGAGCCGCACGGCACCGACCACGAGCACGAGGGTCAGTGCGAAGAGGGCGTAGGCGGGCCAGGCGTGCAGGTGCTCCATCACCGCGGGGTCGAACCCGGTGCGGTGCAGTCGACCACCGTCGACGGCGGCGTCCGCACCGGCGTGCGGTCCGCTGCCGGTGGTGAGGATGCCGACGAGGACGGTGACGACGACGGCGGCGATCGTGCCGCGCAGGACGCCGGTGTACCAACCGGGCACCAGGCGCTCGTCGGTGCGCGGACCGTTCGAGGTGCGGTAGACCAGGGCGGCGGTGACCGAGGTGAGCGCCGCCGAGACGACGAAGTGCAGACCGACCACGAACGGGTTCAGGTTCGTCCAGACGCTCATGCCGCCGATGACGGCCTGCACCGGGATCGCGACGCCCTGGGCGAACGCCAGCCAGAAGAGTTCGGGACGCGTCCGGAGCATCCGCACCACCGACAGGAACATCGCGACGGCCACGATCACGAGCACGAACGTCAGCAGTCGGTTGCCGAACTCGATGACCCCGTGGACGCCCATCTCGGGCGTCGAGACCAGCGAGTCGGCCGTGCACTTGGGCCAGGTCGGGCACCCGAGGCCCGACGCGGTGAGGCGCACGAGGCCGCCGGTGCCGATGAGCACGACCTCGACGACCAACGACGCCCAGGCCAGCGCGACCACCCGGCGGTCGACGACGCGGGGGAGCGACCACCACCGTCCGGTCCGGACGTCCTGCTCGACGGGGGATCCGACGCGTGTCACGAGGGTGGTGCCTTCCTGTTGTTCCGTGCAGTGAACCTGTAGGATTCGAGGGTTCAGCAGCAGTCAAGTCTAGGCAGGCGCCGGCTCCGAATGGGCCGTGATCGCCGATCACTCCACGGACTGCGTGGAACCATTGTCGTTGCGAGGGAGCAGCACCGTGTCCGCCTGTCGGCGGTCTGCGGTGGAATGGCGTCCAGACGCCACGGGTTCACACCTGAGAACGCTGTCCGCGAGAAGGAAACGAGGAGACCATGTCCGACGTGCTCATCGACCGTCCAGAGCTCGAAGGGCTCGGCCAATACGAGTTCGGCTGGTCCGACTCCGACTCGGCCGGGGCCTCCGCCCGTCGTGGGATCTCGGAAGAGGTCGTCACCGACATCTCCGCCCTCAAGGACGAGCCCGAGTGGATGCGGAAGAACCGCCTCAAGGGGCTGCAGCTCTTCGGCCGCAAGCCGATGCCGACGTGGGGTGCCGACCTGACGGGCATCGACTTCGACAACATCAAGTACTTCGTGCGCTCCACCGAGAAGCAGGCGCAGTCGTGGGAGGACCTCCCCGAGGACATCCGCGAGACGTACGAGAAGCTCGGCATCCCGGAGGCCGAGCGCCAGCGCCTGGTCGCAGGCGTCGCCGCCCAGTACGAGTCCGAGGTCGTCTACCACCAGATCCGCGAGGACCTGGAGGAGCAGGGCGTCATCTTCATGGACACCGACACGGCGCTGCGCGAGCACCCGGAGCTGTTCGAGGAGTACTTCGGCACCGTGATCCCGGCCGGCGACAACAAGTTCGCCGCGCTGAACACGGCCGTCTGGTCCGGTGGGTCCTTCGTCTACGTGCCGAAGGGCGTGCACGTCGAGATCCCGCTGCAGGCCTACTTCCGGATCAACACCGAGAACATGGGCCAGTTCGAGCGGACGCTGATCATCGCGGACGAGGACTCGTACGTCCACTACATCGAGGGCTGCACCGCCCCGATCTACAAGTCGGACTCGCTGCACTCGGCCGTCGTCGAGATCATCGTGAAGAAGAACGCCCGCGTGCGCTACACGACGATCCAGAACTGGTCGAACAACGTCTACAACCTGGTGACCAAGCGTGCGATCGCGCACGAGGGCGCCACGATGGAGTGGATCGACGGCAACATCGGCTCCAAGGTGACGATGAAGTACCCGTCGATCTACCTCGCCGGTGAGCACGCCAAGGGCGAGACCCTGTCCGTCGCCTTCGCCGGCCCCGGCCAGCACCAGGACGCCGGCGCGAAGATGGTCCACATGGCGCCGTACACGACGTCGTCGATCGTCTCGAAGTCGATCGCACGCGGTGGCGGTCGTGCGGGCTACCGCGGTGAGGTCCGGGTCGACCCGGCCGCGCACCACGCCGCCAACACGGTCCGGTGCGACGCGCTGCTCGTCGACACGATCAGCCGCAGCGACACCTACCCGGCGATCGACATCCGCGTCGACGACGTCCAGCTCGGGCACGAGGCAACCGTCTCCCGCGTCAGCGAGGAGCAGCTGTTCTACCTGATGTCCCGCGGGATGGCGGAGGACGAGGCGATGGCGATGATCGTCCGCGGGTTCATCGAGCCGATCGCCCGTGAGCTCCCGATGGAGTACGCACTCGAACTCAACAAGCTCATCGAGATGAGCATGGAAGGATCCGTCGGCTAGATGTCCAGCACCACCCCTCCCCACATCGACCAGCCGATCGAGCCCGCTGCCTCCGCACAGGGTGGCACCCAGCACGGCGCCGGAGCCCACTCCGACGGCGGCTGGGACGCCCCTGACTCCAAGGTCCCGGTCCAGACCCGCTCCGAGCGGTTCCAGTCCGGCGACGTCGACGCGTTCCCGACGGTCACCGGCCGAGAGGTCAACTGGAAGTTCGCGCCCCTGACGAAGCTCCAGCCGCTGCTGGACGGCGGGCTCGACGGATCCGCCTACCCGTACCTCGCGCGTCAGTCCGAGGGCGCCGACGTCGAGTGGGGTCGCAGCGACGACCCGCGCGTCGGTACGGCTGGCCTGCCCGAGGACCGCGCTGCGGCCGCGGCCTGGACCTCCCGCGACGCGGTGCTCGCCGTGACGATCACCGCGACCGAGGCGAACGAGTTCATCACGCTGACCCGTTCGGACTTCGGTCCCCAGCCCCGTGCGGCGCACACGGTCATCACGGCCGAGGCGCACGCGCAGGGCGTCGTCGTGCTCGACAACCGCGGCAGTGCGCTGCTGAGCGAGAACGTCGAGATCGTCGTCCACGAGGGCGCGCGCCTCACGGTCGTCAGCCTGCAGGACTGGGACGACGACGCCGTGCACGTCTCCACGCACTTCGCCGAGGTCGGCCGTGACGCCTTCCTCAAGCACGTCGTTGTCTCGCTCGGCGGCGACGTCGTCCGGGTGAACCCCTCGACGCACCTGGGTGCGCAGGGCGCCGACACCGAGATGTACGGCGTGTACTTCGCCGACGCCGGTCAGTACATCGAGCAGCAGGTGTACGTGAACCACGACGCACCGAACACCCGTGGCCGCGTCAACTACAAGGGCGCGCTGCAGGGCGAGGGCGCGCACACGGTGTGGATCGGCGACGTGCTGATCGGCCGGGCCGGCGACGGCACGGACTCGTACGAGCAGAACCGCAACCTCGTGCTGACGGACGGCACCCGTGCCGACAGCATCCCGAACCTCGAGATCGAGACGGGCAACATCGAGGGCGCCGGGCACGCGAGTGCGACCGGACGCTTCGACGACGAGCAGCTGTTCTACCTGCAGGCCCGTGGCATCCCGGAAGAAGAGGCCCGGCGTCTGGTCGTGCTCGGCTTCCTGGTCGAGATCATCCAGAAGATCGGTGCACCGGAGCTCGAGGAACGCCTCATCGCGGCCGTCGAGCAGGAACTCGCCGAGGGCCGCACGGCCGTCGCAGCACCGGCACCGGCCACGGCCGCTCCGACGGGGGCCGACGCCTGATGGCCGAGAAGGTCTGCGCCGAAGCCGACATCGCGGTGGACAGCCCGATGCGGGTGGTCGTCGGCGGCACCGCCGTCGCGATCGTCAAGGACTCGGCGGGCACCGTCCACGCCATCGGCGACACGTGCACCCACGGCGACATCTCGCTCGCCGAGGGCTTCGTCGAGGGTGACGCGCTCGAGTGCTGGGCCCACGGGTCGCGCTTCTCGCTGACCACCGGCAAGCCGCAGAACTTCCCGGCCTACGAGCCCGTCCCGGTGTTCCGGGTCGAGGTCCGTGACGGCGACGTCTACGTCGACGTGCAGGACGTCGTCCCGGTCGACTGACCGGACGGCGGCCGGCATCGGTCGTCCCCACACTTCCCGCGGCTGACGCCGCACCACAGCTGCAACCGAAGGAACGCAATGTCCACTCTGGAAATCCGTGATCTCAAGGTCTCGATCGACACCGATCAGGGCACCAAGGAGATCCTGAAGGGTGTCGACCTCACCATCAACGAGGGCGAGATCCACGCGATCATGGGGCCGAACGGCTCCGGCAAGTCGACCCTGGCGTACACGATCGCCGGGCACCCGCGGTACAACGTGGTCGGCGGCTCGATCACCCTCGACGGCGAGGACGTCCTGGCGATGAGCGTCGACGAGCGCGCCCGTGCCGGCATGTTCCTCGCGATGCAGTACCCGGTCGAGATCCCCGGCGTCACGGTCTCGAACTTCCTGCGCACCGCCAAGACCGCGATCGACGGCGAGGCCCCGGCCCTGCGCGGGTGGATCAAGGAGCTCCGCCAGTCGATGACGGACCTGAAGATGGACGCGTCGTTCGCCGAGCGCAACGTCAACGAGGGCTTCTCCGGTGGCGAGAAGAAGCGCCACGAGATCATGCAGCTCGAGCTCCTCAAGCCGAAGTTCGCCGTGCTCGACGAGACCGACTCCGGCCTCGACGTCGACGCGCTGAAGATCGTGTCCGAGGGCGTCAACCGCGCGAAGGCCGCCACCGGCCTCGGCGTGCTGCTCATCACGCACTACACGCGCATCCTCCGCTACATCAAGCCCGACTTCGTGCACGTGTTCGTCGCGGGCAAGGTCGCCGAGCAGGGTGGCCCGGAGCTCGCCGATCGCCTGGAGAACGAGGGCTACGACCGCTACGTGCAGGCCGCAGCCGCCGAGGCGCAGGCCTGATGATCGCGGCACTCGCACCCGAGAAGTTCGACGAGGTCGTCGAGGGCCTCAAGGAGGTCCAGGACCCGGAGCTCGGCGTCAACATCGTCGACCTCGGCCTGATCTACGACCTCGCCTGGGACGACGAGGCGAACGCCCTGGTCATCAGCATGACGCTGACCAGCGCCGGCTGCCCGCTGACCGACGTCATCGAGGGCGACACCGCCAACGCCCTCGACGGCATCGTGGACGCCTTCCGCATCAACTGGGTCTGGATGCCGCCGTGGGGTCCGGAGCGGATCACCGACGACGGGCGCGAGATGATGCGCGCCCTCGGGTTCGCGATCTAGTCGCGACCCCTTGACGGACGGGAGGCGCGGTGCCAGCTGGCACGGCGCCTCCCGTCCGTCTGTGCGCACGCCACGCGCGGGGCGCGCCGCCGAGCGGTCGTGACCACCCGCTCACGTTCGCCGAGTGGTCGCGCCCTGTCGGCTGCCGGCGCGCCAGGCGACCGGACGTGACCACCGGGGGTCCGGGTAACGGGGAGTCGTGACCGTCCGACGGGCCGCACACGCGGCGTGTCTCCTTCGGCGCACCGCACCGCACCGGACGCAGAACGGCCCCGCACCGATCGGTGCGGGGCCGTCATCGTGCGAGGCGTCAGCGGCGGCCGAGGGCCTTCCACGCGAGGGGCAGGACGCCCGCCGCGATGAGGGCCTTGGCGACGCCGCCGACGATGAACGGGTACAGGCCGGCTGCGAGGACGGACTGCAGGTCGTTCGGCGCGCCGAGCTGGCCGAGCGCGAGGGCCAGGTAGGGCAGACCCGTGACGAACGGGATCGCGCTCGCGAGGAGCATCGCCACGGCCGCGCGACCGACGTGGCGGTCCCAGTTGCGGCGCGCGAGCCAGCCGACGAGGCCGGCGGCCGGGATGAACCCGAGGACGTAGCCGAAGCTCGGCGACGCCAGGGCGGCGAACCCGCCCGAGAAGCCGGCGAAGAACGGAGCGCCGGCGAGTCCGGCGACCGCGTAGACGAGCAGGGAGAGCATGCCGCGACGCGCGCCGAGGGTCGCACCGACGAGCACCACGGCCAGGGTCTGCCCCGTGACCGGGACCGGCCACATCGGCACCTCGAGCTGCGCCATCGCGGCGGTGAACAGGGCTCCACCCGCGACCAGGGCGGCGTCGGTGGCCAGCCCGTGCGTCCGCAGACGGTCGGCGAGGACTGCGCGGGGAGCGAACCCGGTGGCGTTCGTCATGGATTCTCCTAGAATGGACTGCTGGTCCCGTTCTGGAACCATCGGTCCCGTCAGCGTAGCGGTGCACCTCACGCACACGTCGTTGTGCAAACCCACCAACTGATTGGACGTCCACTGTGCTTGCCGTGCACGAACTCGAGATCCGCGTCGGAGCTCGTCTCCTCATGGAGGGTGTGTCCTTCCGTGTCGAGAAGGGCGACAAGATCGGACTCGTCGGCCGCAACGGCGCGGGGAAGACGACGATGACCAAGGCCCTGGCGGGGGAGACCCAGCCGACGGGCGGCACCATCGACCGCGGCGGCGAGATCGGGTACCTGCCGCAGGACCCGCGCTCGGGCGACCCGGAGGAGACCGCGCGCAAGCGCATCCTCGACGCCCGCGGGCTCGGTGAGCTCGTGGAGGGCATCCGGCTGGCGACGCTCGACATGGCGAGCGACGACCCCGCCGTCGCCGAGAAGGCGATGCGTCGGTACAGCCGGCTCGACGACCAGTTCAACGCGCTCGGTGGCTACGCGGCCGAGGCCGAGGCCGCGTCGATCGCCTCGAACCTCAAGCTGCCGGACCGCATCCTCGACCAGCAGCTCAAGACGCTCTCGGGTGGTCAGCGCCGCCGCATCGAGCTCGCCCGGATCCTGTTCTCGGACGCCGAGACGATGATCCTCGACGAGCCGACCAACCACCTGGACGCCGACTCGGTCGTGTGGCTCCGTGAGCACCTGAAGACCTACGCCGGCGGCGTCATCATCATCTCCCACGACGTGGAGCTGGTCGACGAGGTCGTCAACCGCGTCTTCTACCTCGACGCCAATCGCCAGTCGATCGACGTCTACAACATGGGGTGGAAGCTCTACCAGCGGCAGCGCGCCGCCGACGAGGAGCGCCGCCGCAAGGAGCGCGCGAACGCCGAGAAGAAGGCCGCGACGCTCAAGGACCAGGCCGCACGCTTCGGTGCGAAGGCGTCGAAGGCCGCCGCGGCGCACCAGATGGTCGCGCGCGCCGACAAGCTGCTCGCCGGCCTCGAGGACGAGCGCGTCGCCGACCGCGTCGCCAAGCTCCGGTTCCCGACCCCGGTGCCGTGCGGGCGCACCCCGCTGATGGCCGAGGGCCTGTCGAAGTCCTACGGGTCGCTCGAGATCTTCGCCGGGGTCGACCTGGCGATCGACCGCGGCTCGCGCGTGGTCATCCTCGGCTTCAACGGTGCCGGCAAGACGACGCTGCTGCGGATCCTCGCGGGCACCGACCAGCCCGACACCGGCGAGATCCTGCCCGGCCACGGTCTGCGCATCGGGTACTACGCGCAGGAGCACGAGAACATCGACGTCAACCGCACCGTCATCGAGAACATGGTGTCGGCGTCGTCGGAGCTCAACGAGACCGAGGCCCGTCGTGTCCTCGGGTCCTTCCTGTTCACCGGTGACGACGGCTACAAGAAGGCCGGCGTGCTCTCCGGCGGTGAGAAGACCCGACTGTCGCTCGCGATGATCGTGGTCTCGGGTGCGAACGTGCTGCTGCTCGACGAGCCGACGAACAACCTGGACCCGGCATCGCGCGAGGAGATCCTCGGCGCGCTGGCCGGCTTCGAGGGCGCCGTCGTCCTGGTGTCGCACGATGCCGGTGCGGTCGAGGCGCTCAACCCGGAGCGCGTGCTGCTGCTGCCGGACGGCACCGAGGACCACTGGAACAAGGACTACGCGGAGCTCATCGAGCTCGCCTAGGCGGGGCGGCGCCGGGGCGGCACGCCTCCCGACGTGACCCACTGATGGACGGGAGGCCCGTGGCGGCGCCGCCACGGGCCTCCTCTCCGTCGCGTGGTCGCGTGCCGGCACGCGGAGACGACGGCGTCATGCGGGGACGCCGCGCTGTCGTCGAGACGCCGCCGGATCCGGAGGCGTCATACGGAGACGACGGCGTCTTCCTGCCCCGGAGCACGGCCGTGTCAGCGGCGGGACGCGATGAGTTCGTCCTCGATCTCGTCGTCGGTCTTCGGCTTGGCGTCCTTGCGGCGCTGCCGCTCCTGGGCGCGTTCGCGTTCGTCGGGGTCGTCCTGGTTGAGGTTCCGGTACTCCTGCACCATCACGTACGCCAGGAACCCGAAGCCACCGGCGGCGAACAGGAACCACTGGATGAAGTAGCTGAAGTGCAGCCCGGTGTCGGCGTTCGGGCGTTCCCAG
>NZ_JAIXIG010000007.1:989-128138 GCF_020297365.1 Curtobacterium oceanosedimentum | reverse complement strand
CCCCAGGGCGGGGCGGTCGTCGGGGCGGGGACTGGGGGAGCGGCGGCGTCCGAACACGCCAACACCGTACCGGTGCGGCCTGACTCTGTGCCGTGGCCTCCCGCGGTACCGAGGTCGCACTCCGGCCCGGCCGGCGGTGCCGGGAGCGGGGCGAAGTGCGACCTCGGCGCCGGCCCGGGCCGCCGGCGGCCGTCAGACGGCGGCCGGCTCCACCCGGGCGATCTCGGTGATGGACGAGTGGCCCGTCTCGGGGTGCTTGCGCATCGAGAGCAGCCGCTCCATCGAGGGCTCGAGCGCCGTGACCTTGTCGAGCGGCGCACTCACGACCAGCTGGAACCCGAGTCGGAGCCACGCCGTGACCGCACGGCCCGCGAACTCCGAGTCCGCCTTGATGAACGCCTCGTCGAGGAACACCGGCGCGAACCGGGGCCGGGGCCGCGTCTCGTCGCCGAGCTGGTAGCGCAGGGCCGCGCCGACGATGAACGCGACGAGCTCCTGCGTCTCACCACCGGACTTGTCGCCGAGCGACGAGTACACCCCGAGGTCGTTGCCGTCGGTGTCGTACCGCACGGCCGTGATCTCCATGTGCCGGCGGACGTCGAGCACCGCGTCGCGCTGCGTGGTCCGGCCGCCACGCGGAACGGACGGATCGGGCCGGATGACCGCCATGAAGCGCCGGAGCCGTCGGAACCGCGTCTCGAGCACGTCGTCGGTGAGCTCGGTGTCGACCGACGCCGACAGGGCGCGGAGCTCGCGGCGGAAGGCGGTGACGTCCTCGCGCGTGACCCGGCGGATCTGGATCTTCAGGCGGTCCCGGTTCGCGCCGAACGGCAGCTCGCGCAGGATCTCGTTGACGGGCTCCAGGCGCTCCTCGATCTCGACGACGGCGCGGTCGAAGGCGCCGGCGAGTGGGACGAGGTCCTCACCGCTCCACTGCGACAGCCGCCGACGCCACTCGCTGCGACGGGCGTGCAGGCCGGTCGCCACGATCTGGTCGAGGATCGCGTGGTAGTCCGGGTACGACGCGACCCCGGTGCCGAGGTTCGGGTCGGGCCAGGCGTCCTGGTACCGCTGGAACGTCAGCGTGAGCGAGGTCGAGGCCGCCGCGGCGCCGTCGAGCGCCTGCGACAGTCGCTCCTCGAGCCGCCGCCGGAGCCGACGGGTGGCGTCGTCGAAACCGTCCACGCCCTCCGGCGCGCCGATCTCCTCGAAGGTCTCCGACAGCAGCCGGGACTGTTCGGCGTCGGGCAGCGACTCGGGGGCGTCCGCGAAGCGCTCGAGGATCTCGGCCGCGGCGTCCTGCCCGTCGACGAGCACCGCGTGCCGTTCCTCGAGCCGGGCCACCGACTGCCGAGCGGCGGCACGTCGGTCCGCTGCCTCGTCGAGGGCCGCACGCAGCCGTGCGACGGACTCGCGCAGGGTCCGGAGACCGTCGTCGGCGGCGAGGAGCGCCTGGCGTTCCTGGTCGAGGCGTGCGAGCGAGTCCTCCAGACCGACGACGTCGATCGCGGCCCACGTCACGTCGACGACGTGCTGGTGCGCGGCGCGGAGCACGTCGAGCGCGGTGCGGTCCTGCGCGACGTCGGTCCGACGGGCCTCGAGCGTGGCGAGGTCCTGGGCGATCGACGCGAGTTCCTGCTCGACCGCGGCGACGCGGGCCTCGTTCGTGAAGCCGATGACGTTCGACTGGCGGCGGTCGCCGTGCGCACCACGACGGCCGTCGCGCAGCTGACCGGACTCGGTGACCCGACGGCCGCCGCCGCCCAGGTCCGACGCCGATGCGACACAGCGGGCGTCGGTGCGGTCGGACTCGATCCGCTCGCGCACCCAGGTGCTGAACGGCGACGGCTTGATCGCGAGCTTGCCGGAGACCATCGCGGGGTCGCCGTCGAGGTCGAGGTGCGGGCCGGTGGGCACACCCTCGAACTGCACGCGGACCGGCAGGCGCAGGGCGTCGATCGCCTCGCTGAAGTCGGCCAGGCGGTCCTGGTCGACGAGCAGCGTGCGGGCGACGGGCGCCAGGACGGACTCGATCGCCGTGCGCCAGCGCTCCTCGCCGGGCAGCACGTCGAGCAGTTCCGCCACGAACGGCAGCTCCGACGGGTCGATCCCGGCCGCACGGGCCATCGCGAGTCGGGCCTCGTGCATCGGCAGCGGCATCGCGCCCTGCCGGTGCTCGAGTGACTGGCGCTCCTGGCGCAGGGACCGCTCGCGGTCGAGCAGCGGGTACTCCTCGCGCGTCAGGGCGTCGCGGCGCTCATCGAGCGAGGTGCGCGACGCGGCGTACGTGCCGAGGAAGTCGTGCGACCCCCGCTGCGCGGCGGTGAAGTCCTGCTCGGTGGACACGGACGACCCGAGGACCGCGGTGCGCTCGTCGAACGTCGCGCGGGTTCGCAGCACCGCGTCGCGCTCACGGGTCAGGCGCTCGATGCGGTCCTCGAGCTGTGCGAGGGCGTTGCCACCCTGGTCGCGCAACCGGGCTTCGGCGTCGCGCAACTCGATCTCGACGGCGGCGTGCCGGGCCTCGGCCGCGGCCACCTCGGCGCGCGAAGCGGTCCGCTCGCGGGCGTTGCGCGACACCTCGGCGTCGAGCAGGTCCCGCTTGCGCGACGCCGTCCAGTGCGCGAACGGGGAGACCTCGGCGCCCGTGGCGATCCCGTCGAGCGCGTCCGCGGCCGCGCGGGACCGGGAGATCTCGTCGTGCAGCTCGGTGATGGGGGAGAGGATCCGGACCTTCCGCTCCTCGGTGTCCATCGCCTCGTACGCCTCGTCGAGGGCGGAGAAGTGGGCGAGGGCCCGGTCGGCCGCCTCGTACGTGCCGGGGGTCTCGAGCACGAGCGACTTGTACAGCGCGTCGACGGTCGGCAGGTGCTGCCCGGCCTGGATGCGCGCGAGCAGGCGCATCGCCCGGTTGCCACCCCCGGAGTCGCCGATGCCGAGCCGGGTCTGCAGCGTGTACGCGAGCTCCTGGTAGGTGTCGCGGATGACGAGCCCCGGCACGCGACCGGTCAGCTCGAGGTGGTGGAACC
This sequence comes from Curtobacterium oceanosedimentum, assembly GCF_020297365.1. Classification (GTDB taxonomy): domain Bacteria; phylum Actinomycetota; class Actinomycetes; order Actinomycetales; family Microbacteriaceae; genus Curtobacterium. Next base: position 125,109 of record NZ_JAIXIG010000007.1, on the reverse strand, counting down.
GCGACGGCACGAACTCCTCGAGCCGGCGCAGGTCGAAGGTGTCGTCGACCGTCGCCATGGTCATCTGGATGTCGCCGACGCCGCGGGCCCGCTTCGGCACGATGTACGCGCGCAGCACCGTGAAGCGACGCTCGTCGTCGTTCCGGAACGTCACCGCCGCCGCACCCCACGTGGTCTGGTCGTCGCCGCGCAGGTTGACGTCGCGCAGGGCGCCGGACTCGGGGTCGCGCCGGGTGTCGACCTTGCCGCGCAGGTAGGTGAGCAGGTTGCGCTGGTCCGCGCTGCGGGCACGCCCGGTCGTGGCGTCGTTCGAGGCACCGTTGAACGGCACGTCGGACGGCATCATCACGGCCAGGTAGGCGTCCATCAGCGTCGACTTGCCGGTGCCCGAGGCGCCGGAGATGAGCGTCGCCGTGCCGGACAGCTCGACCTGCCGGTGGCCGTGGAACCCGCCCCAGTTGACGACCTGCATCGACTCGGCGCGCCACTGCGCGACCGTGTCGAAGAGCGCCGGGATCTCGAACGTGTCGGTCACGCTTCCGTCTCGCCTTCGTCGTCGGTGTCGGTGTCGGTCGGGAGGCCCGGGTCGTCCCCGTCGGTCGGCTCGCCGCCCGTGGTGGTCGCGTCCGCCTGCGCGGTGGTGGTCCGCAACCACGCGTCGAGTTCGAGCAGGCGCTCCAGGGGGAGCAGCACCTCGACGACGCTCGCCACCCGGAAGCGGTCCGGGTCGGAGGTGCGGATGAGGATGCGCGCCGTCACCAGGCGCTCGACGGCCTTCGCGACACGGCCCTCGTCGCGGGTGCGGTCGGTCGCGGTCGCCGGACGGAAGCCCGCCACGTGCCCGAGGATCTCGGACCGGTCGACGACCACCTGGTCGGGACCCGGTCGGGCGTCGGCGCGCAGGCGCATCCGCAGGTACACGAGGACGATCGTCTCCTCGCGGGTGTACGGCAGGTCGCGGAGCAGGGTCGGGAACGCGCGGCGCTGGCTCTCCGAGCGGGCCTGGCGCTTCCAGGCGACCTCGCGGTCACGGTCGACGTGCAGCTCGAGGAACAGGTCGTTCAGGCGGGAGCGCAGCTGGTACTCGGCGTCGAGCACGGCACGCCACTCGTCGGGGTGGGTGCGGGAGCTGACGTACGAGTGCCGCAGCAGTGCCACCAGGGCGCGTCGCTGGTGCTCGTCGAGCCGACCCTCGTCGCCCTCGAAGAGGGCGAAGCTGGACTCGTCACGCTCGTCGTCCTGCATCACCGATGCGGTGTCGTCGGGGACCGTGTCGTCGACCGGTGCCGGTGTCGTGTCGCTCACCGTGCCTCCTGTGCGTTCTGTGTGTCGTCGTCGTGTGCGTCGCCGACCGCCGCGGACTCATCGGTGAGTGCGGCGGTGGGCATGTGGAAGGTGATCGCGGTGCCGTCGGGACGGACGGTGCGGTGCTCGGCGACGTGCGTGGCCGCCTCGAAGTCCTCGTGTCCCGTGAGCAGGTGCGCCAGGCCGAACAGTTCGACCGGTCGGCGTTGCTCGGGCGGCAGCCCGTGGAACGCGTCGACGCTGGAGTCGGCCTCGGCGAAGCGGAGTGCCGCGCGCAGCTCGGTCAGGAGCGGCCCACCGTGCTTGCGGAGCATCTCGACGTCGAGGTCCTCGAAGACGTCGTCGTCGGGTTCCTCGATGGGCGGCGGCACGGACTCCGCGTCCGGGTCGTAGAAGCGCTCGCGCAGCGTGCCGACCTCGGCCGCGGCGGGCAGGAGCGGCAGCGGGATGCGGTCGCGCGCACCGCCCTGGTCCATCAGCGTCGCGAGGCCGCGGTTGATCGAGCGGAGCACGGCGTCGAGCTCGCGGTCGCGCACGACGTCGTGGGCGACGATCTGGTCGCGGAGCGTGGCGGTGAGCTGGCGGCGCTGGGCGAGGACGTCCTCGATGCCCTGGCGCAGGATCGTGACGGTGTTCCGGAAGGCGCGGCGTTCGCCGGCACCGAGCTCCCGCGCGAAGGGATGGGACAGGATCGTCCCGATGTCGTCGCGCAGCCGCAGGAGCAGGGCGTCGTCGCGGAGGAGTTCGAACGCGCCCTCGAACGCACGGCCCTCGGGGGTGGCCTCCATGAGGTTGTCCGTGCGCGCCAGGTAGTCGTCGAGGATCTCGCCGATCGGGCGGACCTCCTGCCGGAAGTCCTCGACGATCGAGCGGTGCATGGCCGCGACCGCCTCTTCGACGCGCTTGAAGTCACTCGGCAGCTGGCGGATGAGGTCGGAGATGTTGGTGTAGCCGTCACGCATCCGGTCGTCCTCGACGGCCACGACGTCGTCCCCGTGCTCCAGGCGTTCCCGTTCGGCCTGCAGCTCGGCGATCTGGGCGTCGATCCGGCGGATCTGCACGTCGGGGTCGGGCTCGGCGCGGGCCGCCCACCGGTGCACGGCGTCGACGATCATCGCCAGCCGGCTCTCGCTGATCAGGGCACGGTCGGCCGACAGGGCGTCGACCAGGGAGAGTGCCTCGAGCGCGTGGCTCGTCAGCGAGTACTGCTCGTCGCCGTCGGGGGAGTTCGAGCGGACCAGCCACTGCGCAGCGACCCACTCGCGGCAGAGCGCGCGACCGTTCGGCCGGGCCCCCTCGTCGCCCTCGTTCTGCTCGCTCGCGGGGACCCGCGCGCCCGCGGCCTGCAGACGCGCGACGTGCTCCTCGACCTGCAGGTGCATGCGGTCGGCCGGGACGTACTGCACGTCGCGGTCGAACACCGTACGGAAGACGGCGAGGACGGTGGCGCTGGTCGGCCGGGACATGAGCCGCAGGGTGGGACGGTCGAGGACCGCTCGGACCCGTGCGAACTCGAGGTCGACGTCGGTCATGCGCCCCTTCGTCCGATCGTGCTGGTGGTCCGGCCCGCGAGCGGCGGACCGGTGAGATGACAAGAGCCCGACGCTGCTGCGTCGGGCTCTTGTGTCAAGGGTGGGCGATACCAGACTCGAACTGATGACCTCTTCGGTGTGAACGAAGCGCGCTACCAACTGCGCCAATCGCCCCCTGCACTGTTCGTGCGAGTCGATAGTAGCGGAAGTCCAGCGGTGCTCCGAACACATCGCGCCGCCCGGGTGTGGCGCGCTGCCCGGCGGGGGTGACAGGAGGCCCCGATCCGCATGAACTCGGGGGACACGCCCGGTGAACGGGAAGGATTTTGGTGGAAGTGCCCCGGTGCGTATAGAGTTTATGTCGTCGCCGCGACAGCGGAACGACAAATGCGGATGTGGCGCAGTGGTAGCGCATCACCTTGCCAAGGTGAGGGTCGCGAGTTCGAATCTCGTCATCCGCTCGAGTGTGGCCGTCTTCGGACGGCCGCGACTCACCAGAGGGTATCCCACCGTTCGGGTACTCACGGAGACGTGAACCTCGATGGTGGGGTGGCCGAGAGGCTAGGCAGCGGCCTGCAAAGCCGTCCACGCGGGTTCGAATCCCGTCCCCACCTCCAGTTCCACACTCCTCTGGGCGATTGGCGCAGCGGTAGCGCGCTTCCCTGACACGGAAGAGGTCACTGGTTCGATCCCAGTATCGCCCACCACCACGAAGCCCCCGGCAGGACCACCAGGTCCGGTCGGGGGCTTTCGTCATCCCGCGTCGACGGCGTTGGCGGTCCGCGCTGCGTTCGGCCAGGGTGGTCACGTGCCCGTGCAGACGACGACCCCACTCCCTCGGCTCGCGCCGTTGTACGCCGCCGGGTTCGTCACGGCCTTCGGAGCGAACGGCATCGCGGCCGCCGTCGGCGGAGCGCACCGGGAGCTCGGCCTGACGCTCGCGTCGCTCGGGGTGTTCTTGGCGCTCTACGACGTCGCCGAACTCGTCCTCAAGCCGGTCTTCGGCGCACTGTCCGACCGCATCGGACCGCGGCCGGTGATCGTCGGGGGACTGCTCGTCTTCGCCGCCGCCTCGCTCATCGGCGTGTTCGGCGCCGGGCCGTTCTGGCTCGGACTCGCCCGACTGCTGCAGGGTGCCGGTGCCTCGGCGTTCTCGCCGGCCTCGTCCGCCGCGGTCGCACGGCTCGTACCGGCACACCGCCGGGGTACGTACTTCGGTCGCTACGGGTCCTGGAAGGGCCTGGGGTACGCGGGCGGGCCGGTGATCGGTGCCGTCGTCGTGCAGGTCGGTGGGACGCCGTGGCTGTTCGCGCTCCTCGTCGTGCTGGCCCTGGTGACCGCGGCGGCCGTGCTCGTCGCCGTCGAGCCGATCACACCGCTGCCCCGCCAGCGTGCCACCCTCGCGGCGATGGTCCGGGCCGCCACCGATCGGCAGTTCGTGGTCCCGGTGACGGTCCTCGCGGTGGGCAGTGCGGCGATCGGCGCCCTGACCGGCATGCTGCCGGCCCTCGGCAGCGAGGTCGGCGTCCCCCTGCTCGTGTCGACGCTCGCCGTCGCGGTGCTGGCGGTCGTGTCGTCGCTCGTGCAGCCGGTGGCGGGTCGCCTGCACGACGCCGGTCGGCTGACCACCGGTCTCGCCGGCATGGTCGGGACGGCAGCGGTGGCGCTCGCCTTCCTGGCGCTGGCGTCCGCTCCCTCGGCTGTCTCGATGTTCCTCGCCGCCCTGCTGGCGGGTGTCGGGGTGGCGACGCTCACCCCGGCCGCGTTCGCCCACCTCGCCGGGACGACCCCGCCCGAACGGCTGGGGCGGACGATGGGCTCCGCCGAGCTCGGGCGCGAGACCGGGGACGCCGTCGGACCCCTGGTGGTCGGCGGTGTCGGCAGCGCGCTCGCCCTGCCGTTCGGGTTCGCCGCGTTCGCGGTCGTCGCGCTGGTCGGCACGCTCGTGGCGTCGCGGCTGCCGGCGGACTCCGGGGCCCGGCAGCCGGACTAGGGTGTCGACGGCCGGATCGTCGAGCAGCGTCCGGCAGCACAGTGGGGGAGGACCCGATGGAGAAGCGTGCGGGAGCACGGACACGACCGACGGCGGTCACGATCGCCGTGGCGCTGTGGTGGGTGGCCATCGCCGTCCACCTCGTCGTCGCGGTCGTCGGCGTCACCGAGGTCGGCCGGGATGCCGGAGGCGCGGTCGTCGGGCTGGTTGCCGGGCTGGTCGTCATCAGCGCCTGGTCTGCGCTGTTCGTCTGGCTGGCAGCGCGGATGGCTCGGGGGTCCGGGACGGCTCGACTGTGGCTCGCGATCGTCGGAGGACTGACCGCCTGTGGCACGCTGCTCACCATCACGACCGACGGGCCGGACTGGGGGCTCGTCGACGGGATGTGCATCGTCGCCGCGACGGTGCTCAGCTACCTGCCCAGCACTCGACCGTTCTTCCCGCGTGGGGAACGGCGCGCTCGAGCAGCGGAACCCCGGACCATCGGGTGGGACCCGACGACGGGTGAACGCATCGTCGAGCAGCCCGCTCCGGACGCGCCCACGAGGTGACACCCGCCCGACTCCTCGCCCGAGAACGATCGTTCCCCTGTAGTGGGGGTACCGGCCGGAACGGCGAGGTGGTTCCATTCAGGGGTCGGCATCCTCCGGGTGCCGCGGAACCACGGGCCGTCTCCGGTCGCAGTGAAGGCGGCCGCCGCTGGTTACGGTGACCGCGAGGTGCCGGCGTGTCGATTCGGGTTCGACACGGCGGTGCCTCCCTCCAATCGCCTGACCGCACGACCAGGAAGCAGCCCCGATGCGATCGCTCGTCTACACCAGCACCCAGACCCGTCCGATCACGGACTCCGAGCTGGCGCAGATCCTGGCGGTCGGACGCGACAAGAACACCCGGCTCGGGATCACGGGCATGCTCGCGCACCGTGACGACAACTGCATCGGCATCATCGAGGGCGAGGACGACGTCGTCCGGGAGCGCTTCGGCCAGGTCCGGACGGACCCCCGCCACACGAACGTGCGGGTGCTGCTCGACGAACCGATCACGCAGCGGTCGTTCCCGGACTGGTCGATGGCGTTCCAGTCGCTCGACCCGCTGATGCACGAGGTACCCGGCTTCAGTGACCTGTTCGTCGCCGGTCGACCGAACGACCCGGCGTTCGGGGCGTCGCGTGCCCGAGCGCTGCTGGAGTGGTTCCGGAAGCACCCGTTGGCCCCGCTCACCAACCAGAACGCCGCGGACGAGGAGGTCCCGCGCACCCGTGCGATCAACGGGGCGATCGCGGTGCTGCACGACAGCGGACTGTCGCGGTTCTCGCTCGAGGGCGTCGCGTCCCGGTCCGGGATGCGGCCGGCCGAACTCCTCGAGCTCTTCCCGTCCGAGAAGGCGCTGCTGGCGTCGGCGGTCATGCGGTGGACCCGCGCCGTCTCGGCACCGCTGCTGCCGCTCGCCGGCGAGAAGGGCACGGTGGCGTTCCTGCACGCCCTGCTCGCGGCGCACGCCGAGGACCCGGCGCTCATGCGCCTGGTCGCCGCGACGCTCGCGATCTCGGCCGACCCGTCCACCGACGGCGCCGACTACTACCGGTCCGCGTACATGCAGTTCCGTGAGACCGTGCGCACGGCGCTGCAGGAGGACGTCCGCGCCGGACGCGAGCCCGCGACGATGGACCCGATCCGCGGTGCGCAGCAGCTCCTCGCGCTCTACGACGGGATCCGCCTGCAGGCGCTCCTCACCCCGGACACCGACGTCGTCGAAGCGTTCGACCGGGCCGCGGCACGGATGCGGCGCGGATGGTCCGAGCAGTACGAGGAGACGACCGTCTGGGACATCTCCGCACCGGTCGGCAACTGACCCCACGCTCCGCGCGCAGCGGCCACTGGTCAGAGCAGCTGGTCAGAGCACCCGCTCAGCGCCGCGGGTCAGAGCTGCAGGTCCAGGTCGAGCAGACCGGCCCCACCGAGGAACAGCGGCACGATGACGGTGAACAGCGTCAGGGTCGCACCGATCAGGATCGCCGCGAACGCGATGCCGTCGCCGCGGTCACCCGTCAGGCGCACGTCGCGACGCGCGATGACGCCGACGATCACGCCGCCGATCGGCGCGACGAACGCGAGGACGATCGCCACGACCGCGAGCAGGCTCAGGGGCGGGATCGTCGTGGCGACGGCCGGTGCGTCGGCGGGAGCGGATGGTGCGGTGTCGGTCACGTCGGTCACGTCGGTCGTCCGTTCGGGAAGCGGTTCGGGTCGCCGCCAGCATAGGGCGACAGCGACCGGCGGGCAGTACCGGCACCGCACTGACGCTCCGCGCAGTGTCGGTCGACGCCGCTAGCGTCCGTCCCATGCGCTCGATCCGACTCCAGGTGTCCGACGACGACCTCGACGACCTGCTCGCTCGTCTGCTGCGGGCGCGGGTCCCGGAGCCCGTCGGTGACGCGGCGGAGCGGAGCGCACTCTCCACGGAGCGCCTGCGCGGCCTGCTCGAGCACTGGCGGACCGCGTTCGACTGGCGCCGTGTGGAGCACGAGCTGGCCGCCGTACCGCAGTTCCAGGCCGAGGTCGACGGCCAGCGTCTGCACGTCGCCCGGTTGACCGCCGCCGGCGACCCCGCGGTGCGCATCCCCGTCGTCGCGTTCCACGGGTGGCCGTACTCGTTCGTCGAGATGCTCCCGTTCGCCCGCCGGCTGTCCGCTCGGACGGTCGAGCTCGCCGACGGTCGGACGGCCGGGTTCGACGTCGTCGTGCCCTCGCTGCCGGGCTTCGGGCCCTCCGCGGCGCTGACCGACCGTCCGTTCACCGGGCCCGTGGTCGCCGAACTGATGCACGGGCTGATGACCGAGGTGCTCGGCTACGACCGGTACCTGACCTACGGCGAGGACGTCGGGTCGACGACGAGCGACTGGCTCGCCGCGCTGCACCCGGAGTCGGTCCTGGGACTCGTCGCGACCCACGCTGCGTTCCCACCGGCGTCCCGGGCGCACGACCTGACGGACGACGAGCGCGACTGGGTCCGACGCCACGACGCGGAGTGGGCGGACGGACTCGGGTACGCGAAGGTGCAGGCGACCCGCCCCGAGGTGCTCGCGGCGGGCCTGACCGACTCGCCGCTCGGCTTGGCGGCCTGGATGGTCGAGAAGCTGCTCGCCTGGGCCGGGGACGGGACGTGGTGGACCGACGACGAGCTGCTCCGGACGGTCTCGCTGTACTGGTTCACCCGGAGCATCGGGTCGTCGTTCCGTCCGTACCTCGACCATCCCCGGCAGCCGGAGCTCCCCGTCGTCGAGGTGCCGGTCGCGGTGGCGGTGCAGACCGGCGAACGGGGGCTGCCCCGTTCGTACGGAGCACGCACCTACCGCGACGTCCGGAGCTGGCACGACCTGGACCGCGGCGGCCACTTCACGGCGTGGCAGGTCCCCGACGCCGTCGCCGACGAGGTCGTGGCCCTCGCCGTCGCGATCGACGCCACCGCGATCGCGCCGGATCAGGCGGACGGCCGCAGCGCCCCGGTGACGTAGCGGACGTGCTCGACCTGCGCGCCCTCGACGTGCCGGAACCGGCCTGACCCGGCTCGCGAGCGGACGCTTCGGTCTCCGCCACCGACGGACGGGAGGCCCGGTGCCAGCTGGCACCGGGCCTCCCGTCCGTCACGCGGTCGCGTCTCAGACGCGCACGGCGCGCTCGTCCGGCACGCAGTGCGTCATCACGAGGCCCTCGACGTCGCGCGGGCCGTTGTGGCCGAGGTTCGCCAGGCGCGCGAGCTCGTCGTCGCTGAGCGTCTGGGACTGCAGCGGCGGCAGGTCCTGCACCTCGTCGAGGGTGATGCCGAGCCCCTCGCCGACGCGGCGGCCGAGGTCGTCCTCGACCATGTAGAAGTGCCAGAGCATGCGCTCCTGCACGGGCCGGGCGGCCTGCGAGATGAGGTCGACGAAGTTCGCGACCAGGTCGTCGCGCTCCCAGTCCTCGAGGAGCAGGTACCGCTGGCCGGCCTGCGTGTAGTCGTTCGTGCGCGGGATGCGCTTGCGGGTGAGCCGACCGACGATCTCGGGGCCCTGGTCGTCGTGGGTCGGGTACTCGGCCTCGCGCAGGCCGCCGGTGATCGAGGGCTCGTAGTTGACGTGCGGGTTCTCGCCACCGTGGTCCTGGTGGTACGCCATCTGCCCGTCACGCTGGTTCGTGGCGACGTTCCCGTTCTTCGGCGCGTTCACCGGGAGCTGCAGGTAGTTCGGGCCGACGCGGTACCGCTGCGTGTCCGAGTACGAGAACGTCCTGCCGACGAGCATCTTGTCGTCGGAGAAGTCCAGGCCGTCGACGAGCACGCCGGTGCCGAACGAGAGCTGCTCGTTCTCGGCGAAGTGGTTCGTGACGTTCCGGTTGAGCACCATCTTGCCGACGACCTTCGGCGGGAACTCGTTCTCCGGCCACACCTTCGTGTCGTCGAGCGGATCGAAGTCGAGCTCCGGGTGGTCGTGGTCGTCCATGAGCTGCACACGGAGCTCCCACTCCGGGTACTCGCCGCGCTCGATCGCCTCGTACAGGTCCTTCGACGCGTGGCCGAGGTCGCCGCCCTGCACCACGGCGGCGTCGGCCTCGGTCATCGAGCTGACGCCCACCGACGGGATCCAGTGGTACTTGACGAGCTTGGTGTCGCCGTCCGCGTTCACCCACTTGTACGTGTTCACGCCGAACCCCTGCTGCGTCCGGTAGTTCGCCGGGATGCCGCGCGGGCTGAACAGGTTCACGAGCATGTGCATCGACTCGGGGGTCTGCGACATGAAGTCGAAGATGCGCGCCGGCTCCTGGCGGAAGGTCACGGGGTCGGGCTTGAGCGAGTGGATGACGTCGGGGAACTTGATGGCGTCGCGGATGAAGAAGACGCCGAGGTTGTTGCCGACGAGGTCTCAGTTGCCGTCCTCGGTGTAGAACTTCACGGCGAAGCCGCGGGGGTCACGGGCGGCCTCGGAGGAATCGCGACCGCCGATCACGGTCGAGAAGCGGATCGCGAGGTCGGTGCGCTTGCCGGCCTGTTGGAAGAGCTTCGCGCGGGTGTACTGCGCGATGGGCTCGTCGCCCCAGGTACCGGTCGCCTCGAAGTACCCGAAGGCCACGGCCCCGCGCGCGTGCACGACCCGCTCCGGGATCCGCTCGCGGTCGAAGTGGCTGATCTTCTCGAGGAACTGGTAGTTCTCGAGCGTCGCCGGGCCGCGTGCTCCGACGGTGCGCTGGTTCTGGTTGTCGTAGACGGGGTGGCCCTGGCGGTTCGTCAGGACCCGGCGGTCGTCACCTTCGGCGGGCGGTTGGCTGGAGACGTCGGTCATGTCTCGTCCTCTCTCGGTCGCGGTGTGCTCGGGTTCCCGTCCGAGTCTGGACCGGGGCGCGAGGTGGCTTCCCAGCGGCCACGGAGGACGCCGACCCGGCAGCGGCGCGGGTCAGGAGGCCCGGGTCAGGAGGCCCGGGTCAGTACGAGGTCCGTCCGGTCGCCCCGGCACCGAGCACCGCCGCCGCACCGTGGGCGAGCAGGGTCGCGTCGGTGACGACGGCGACGCGGTCGAAGCCGAGTGCGCGCAGGCGGTCGGCGCGGGCGAGGTCGCCGGCGAAGGCACCGGTCTGCTTGCCGGCGCGGCGTGCGGCGGCGACGATCGCGGGGAGCGCATCGGCGGCGTCGTCGGCGGCGAGCAGGGCGTCGAGCTCCGTGCCGAGTCCGATCGACAGGTCGAAGGGGCCGACGAACACCGCCGAGACGCCCGGCACCGCCAGCACCTGTTCCGCGGCACGGACGCCGTCCGGGGTCTCGAGCATCACCCAGACCTCGGGCTCGGCCGCGGTCACGGCCGGGGCGGTGCCGCCCCAGAGTCCCGACATCGGCCCCCAGCTGCGTCGCCCCCGGGGCGGGTAGTGCGCGGCCCGGACGGCGCGTTCGGCCTGCTCGACGGTCTCGACCATCGGCACGACGACCGCGTCGGCCCCGAGGTCGAGCGCCCGCCCGATCGCCGCGTCCGACAGCTCGGCGACCCGGACCGCGACCGGCACGGCGGGAGCGGCGACGGCGAGGGTCGCCATCGTCGCCGTCAGGGTCGCATCGTCGAAGGCGCCGTGCTGCGCGTCGAGCCCGACCCAGGCGAAGCCGGAGCGGGCGATCTGCGCCGTGGTGCGCGGCTCGCCCAGGGTGCACCACACACCGTCGGCTCGACCGTCTCCGAGTGCTGGCACCGCTGTCCTCCGTCCGTTCCCCGCGTGGCAGCGTACCGGCGCGTCCGCCGCGGTGTGCGCCCTCGACGGGCGTCGGGGTGCGGGTGGCACCGGTACCGTTGCGTCCGTGACCGACGACCCCGATGCCGCCATCGCCCAGCACGTCCACGACGCATGGGACGGCTCGCTGCGGCTCGTCCACATCACGATCACGGACGAGGACGGTGACGCCTGGCCGGGCCAGGACGTCGACCGCTGGGTGATCGACGTCCGGGTCCCGATCACCGACGACGACGCGCAGGCGGTCTCGGTCGCCGAGGTCACCGCGTTCACCAGCCGTGCGCCCGGATCGCTCGAGGACCTCGTGCTCGGCTACCAGGTGTCGGACGTCGTCGGCGCCTTCGCCACCGCGGTCGCGACGCCCCACGCCACGGGGGAGACGTTCTTCGCCCTGCAGACGAGCGCGACCGAGATGCTCGGCGCGCCCGACCTGCTCGCGATCGACCGGCTGACGGTCCGGCCGTCGTACCGGACGCTGCCCGGACTCCTGCCGGCGATCGTCGACGCCGTGCGGCACGGACCCGCGGGACGCACCGCCTCGTGGGTGCTCGTCGACCCGTCCGTCTGGGACGTCCCCTTCAGCGACGAGGACCGCGCCGCCGGGGACTTCGTGCCCTGGGCGGACAGCGGCGTGCTGACGTCGATGAACGCCGCTCCGGACGACCTGGAGCGACTGTCGCTCGTCCCACCGACCGGTGGCATCGCGGTCGGCGCACGTGCGGACGAGGTCCACCTCGGCGACGCCATCGAGCACGCGATGACGCTGCCCGCGATCGCCGTACCGTTCGACCTGCCGCCGAAGCTGCCCGCGAGCACCTGGGCCGCCGCGCCGGAGGACGTGCACGGCGTGCACCCCGACGAGGCCACCGGGTCGATCACGGTCGAGACCCACGACGAGCAGCTCGAGGTCGTCGGCTCACCCGGGACGGCGCCGCAGCTCGTCGGCACGTCGGCGTCGGCAGACGCCGCGACGCAGGACTGGCTGCGAGCCGTGCACCAGCGCTGGTGGCAGTACGAGCCCGACCTGCACGCCCGCATCCACGAGGTCGTCGACGAGTACCTGGCGACCGGTCGCATCGAGTCGGCGACGGACGAGCTCGCCGGGCACCTGCACGCGCCGGACCTGCCGCCGTACCAGACGGAGTGGCCGGGGACCGGGACGGTCGTGCTCGAGGCGCTCGGCGAGGACACGGAACCGGTGGTCTTCGACGCGGTGCTCGAGGACGGCTCGCGGCACGAGCACATCGGCGTCGTCGTGGTGCACGAGTCCGGGCACGTCCGGGCGTTCCTGCACGACGAGTGGGAGCCCGGGTTCGCCGAGCCGGAGGCTGCGGTCGCGCACCTGGTGAGCCTGGGCGCCGGTGAGTTCTTCGCGGACGCGCTGCACGACGAACTGTCGGCCGGGGTGGAGCACGCGATCCTGACGGGCGACGTCCGGGGGCACTGAGCCCCCGGCGCGCTCAGACCGGGCGGTAGATGGCGATCGGCGGCGTCCCGTCGTCGCCACCGTCGTGGGCGTCACCGGTGGCGAGCCACGTCCGCCCCTCGTGCTCGATGCTGGTGGGCAGGTCGCCGTGCACCAGGATCCGGACCGCCGGGGCGTCACCGTCCACCAGGTCGACCCCGTGGGCCTCGGTTCCGCCGGGGTTGTCGTGCACGTAGCTCATGCTCTGATCGAACTCCGTGCACCTGGTGGACACCCCCGCGGCGCGCCGGACACGCCCGGAACGGCGGCGGAACCAGCCGCCGGGGTCGCCATCGGGTAGAGTCGTCTCCGCACGGCCGACAGGGCGTGCGAACGCGGATGTGGCGCAGTGGTAGCGCATCACCTTGCCAAGGTGAGGGTCGCGAGTTCGAATCTCGTCATCCGCTCGATCAGGACCCCCGGTGCAGCGCTCAGCGCGCAGCATCGGGGGTCCTTCTGTCTGCCACGACGCTCGCACCGGGGTGCGGCGTCCGTGCCGGCGGTCTGCGTCCGGCGGGCGCAGGTCTTCGGGTACCCGCGCCCACCGTTCGCGCGGGCGACGCTGCCCATCGGTGCGCGGCAGGTGGGTGGCCCGTCGCAAGCACCGAGGAGTGATCCGGAGCCGCCCCCCGAACGGGTGGGTCCGGAACGAGAACCTGCGGACAACCACAGGAACCGTACCCGGCGGCGCGTGTAACGGCTTGGTGAAGTTCCGGCCGGGCCGAACGCCGTCGATCCGCGCCCGCACGCGGATCCGCTGCTGCCGAGCACCGGCCCGCGCCCGGTCGCGGGCTTGGGGGATCGGCCCCGGCCCCCTATCGTTCACCGGAACGATTACTGGAGGGGTCACCCCGATGCAGCCCATCGTCACCGAACCACGGAACGCGCACGGCCCGAGCCGTCGCGCGGTCCTCACCGGCGCGGCCGGCCTGGCCGGCCTCGGCCTGCTCACGCTCACCGGGTGCAGCTCCGGTGCGACCGCCGGCACGCCCACCATCCCCGAGGCCGCCGCCACCGGCGTCGCGCGCCGCGGGGGACGCCTGCGCATCGCGCGACCTGCGGCGTCGGCCGCCGAGACCCTCGACTCCGCCAGCTCGCTGTCGGCGTACGAGTACCTCGGCGCGCTCTACAACCGGCTCGTGAAGCTCGACGAGCAGGGCACCACGGTGCCCGACCTCGCCGAGGAGTGGTCCGCGAACGCCGACGGCACCGAGTGGACCTTCGCGCTCCGCCGCGGTGTGACGTTCCACGACGGCTCGCCGTTCACCGCCGACGACGCCGTCGCGAGCATCCGGCACATCCTCGACGAGGCGACCGGCAGCCCGCAGGCCGGCGTGCTCGGCGAGGTGATGGACGCCGACTCGATGCGTGCCCTCGACCCGCACACCCTGCGGTTCTCGCTGACCAAGCCGAACGCCGAGTTCCCGTCGCTGCTCACCGCGTACCAGTGCTACATCGTGCCCGCTGGTGCGATCGCCGACATCGGCCGCACCGGCATCGGCACCGGCCCGTTCCGCCTGTCGTCGTTCACGCCGGCCGGCGCGGGCAGCGTCGAGGCGTTCGAGGACCACTTCGCCGGCCGCCCGGCGCTCGACGGCATCGACTTCTTCTCGATCCAGGACACGACGGCGCGGGTGAACGCCCTGCTCGCCGGGCAGATCGACCTGATCTCGCAGACGAACCTGGACTTCGCGACCGCCCGGGTGGTCTCGGCGTCCGACCGTGCCACCGTCGCCCGCTCGAAGAACGCGCAGTGGTACACGATCCCGATGCTCGCGACGAGCGACGAGTTCCGCGACCCGCTGGTCCGCCAGGCGATGAAGCTCGCCTACGACCCGCAGACGATCGTGGACACCGCACTGCAGGGCACCGGGTCACCGGGCTGGGACAACCCCGTGCCGCCGCAGCTCGCCGCCTTCGTCGACGACCACCGCGAGTACGACCCGGACAAGGCACGGGCGCTGCTGAAGCGGGCGGGGCGCGAGGGCTTCCGCACCGCGATCCACACGTCGAGCTACGAGTCGGTGTTCACCCCGTTGGCCGTCGCCTACCGGGACGCCGTCGCCGACGCGGGCATCCGGCTGACCGTCCGCAACGCCAGCGCGGACTCGTACTACACGCAGATCTGGATGCAGGAGCCGCTCATGGTGAGCTACTGGTTCACCGGGCGACCGATCGACCAGCTGCTCAACCAGATCTTCCGGACCGGGTCGTCCTACAACGAGAGCGCCTGGTCGAACGAGACCTTCGACGCGCTGCTCGACGACGCCCGCGCCGAGATGGACGACGCGAAACGGCTGACGCTCTACCAGGACGCCCAGCGACTCGTGGTCGAGGACGGCGCCGACATGACGCCGATGTTCGGCGACCGGCTGGTCGGGTTGTCCCGTGACGTCGTGAACTACTCGGAGTTCGGCTTCGAGTTCGACTACCTCCGGATCGGACTGCGCCGATGACCATCCTCACCACCGTCCTGCGCCGGGTCGGCATCGCCGTGCTCACGGTCGTGCTCGCCTCGCTCTTCGTGTTCCTCGCGGTGCAGGCCCTGCCGGGCGACGTCGCCCAGCAGCTGCTCGGCCAGAACGCCACGCCTGAGGCGGTCGAGCAGCTGCGGGGCTCGCTCGGCCTCGACCAGAACGTCTGGCTGCGCTACCTGCAGTGGCTCGGCGGCGCCGTGCACGGCGACTTCGGCACCTCGCTCGTCGGCGGCGAGCCCGTCGCGCCGACGCTGTTCACGGCCTTCCGGAACAGCATGCTCATCGCGGTGCCCGCGATGCTCGTCGGCGTCACGCTGTCGCTCACCCTCGGCGTGGTCGCAGGCGTCCGCCGTGGCCGTCCCACCGACCGGGTGATCTCGATCGTCAGCCTGGTGGTGATGAGCGTGCCGGAGTTCATGGTCGCGACGGTCCTGGTGCTGCTCTTCGCCATCGGCCTGCCGGTGTTCCCCGCCGTCGTGCTGCGGGGGAGCGACGCCACCGTCGCCGAGCTGCTGCCGACCATCTGGCTGCCGATCATCGTCCTCACCCTGGCGATGGCCGCCTACATCGTGCGCACCGCACGGTCGTCGACCATCGACGTCATGGCGTCGGAGTTCGTCACGACCGCCGAGCTCAAGGGGCTGACCGTGCGCCGGGTGGTCTGGAAGCACGCGGTGCCGAGCGCACTGCTGCCGACGCTGAACGTCGTGGCGCTCAACGTCGCGTGGCTGCTCGGCGGTGTGGTCGTCGTCGAGAACGTCTTCAACTACCCCGGCATGGGCAAGCTCATGCTCGAGTCGGTGTTCAACCGGGACCTGCCGACGATCGAGGCGATCGCCCTGCTGAGCGCCCTGATCTACGTCGTGTGCAACCTCGCCGCCGACCTGGTCGCCCTCGCGCTCGACCCGAAGCTGCGGACGCGACAGCGGCGCAGTCGGACGCGCACCCGTGCCGCCGTCGCCCCGCGCCGCACCAGGAAGGCCGCCGCATGACCGCCACCGCACCCCGCCGCCGCGCCGGCGTCGTCCTCGCCGGTGCCGTCGCGCCACTGCGCGGGTCCACCGCGCTCGCTGTCGGCCTCGGGCTCATCGCCCTGCACGTCGTGCTCGCCGTGCTCGCGCCCCTCATCGCCGGACACGACCCCGTGGCGACGAACGCCGGTTCCGTGCTCGGTGGGCCGTCGTGGACGCACTGGCTCGGCACGGACCAGTACGGGCGCGACGTCCTCTCGCGCACGCTGAACGGCGGCCGCTACGCCCTGCTCGTGACGTTCCTCGCCACGACGATCGCGGTGGCGATCGGCACCGTGCTCGGCTGCGTCACCGCGTACGCCGACAACTGGTTCGACGAGGTCGTCATGCGGGTCGTCGACGCGCTGCTCAGCGTGCCGTCGATCCTCGCCCTGCTCGTCGTCGTCACCGTCTTCGACGCGGGCCTGTGGGTGATCGTCCTGGCCGTGACCGTCGTCTACGCGCCCGCCGTGACCCGGGTGGTGCGCGGCGCCGCGCGGACCGTCATCACGCAGGACTACGTCACCGCCGCCCGGGCACGCGGCGAACGCGCCCTGTCGATCGTGTTCCGCGAGATCCTGCCCAACGTGCTCGACGTGGTCCTCGTCGAGTACGCGATGCGGGCCTCGTGGATCGTGCTGCTCGTCGCGTCGCTGTCCTTCCTGGGCTTCGGCGCGAACCCGCCCACGCCGGACTGGGGCCTCATGGTGCAGGAGAACCGCACCGCGCTCACGGTGGTGCCGCTCGGCACGCTCGCACCGATCGTGGCCCTGGCCACGCTGGTGATCGGGCTCAACCTCGCCGCCGATGGTCTGAGCAAGTCGCTCGGTGTCGACCGCGCCAAGCAGGGAGTCAGCGCATGACCCGTCCCGACGTCCACCCCGGGCCCGCGACGACCACGACCGCGGCCGAGCCGATCGTCCGCGTGGACGACCTGTCGATCTCGTACGCCGCGGGCAGACGGTCCGTGCCCGTCGTGCAGGGCGTGTCCTTCACGATCGCCGCCGGCCGCACGCTCGGCCTGGTCGGTGAGTCCGGCAGCGGCAAGTCCACCGTCGCACGCACCCTCCTCGCCCACCTGCGCGCGGGCTCGTCGATCGACGCGGGCACGGTCCGGGTGGACGGCGCCGACGTGTTCGCGCTGTCGCCGGCCGGTCGTCGTGCGCTGCGCGGTGGCACCGCGTCGGTCGTCGCGCAGAACGCCGGCCAGGCACTGACCCCGTCGATGCGCGTCGGCGACCAGATCCGCGAGGCCCTCCGCGCCCACGGCGAGCCGGACGGCCCGGAACGCGTCGCCGAGCTCGTCCGGCTCGTGCGCCTGCCGGACCCCGACGCGATCGTGCGGCGCTGGCCGCACCAGCTGTCCGGCGGTCAGCAGCAGCGCGTCGCCATCGCGATGGCCGTCGCCGCCCGACCCCGGGTCCTGGTGCTCGACGAACCCACGACGGCGCTCGACGTCGTCACGCAGGCGGCCGTCCTCGACCTGGTCGCCGACCTCGGCCGCCAGCTCGGCATGGCCGTCCTGCTCGTCAGCCACGACCTCGGCGTCGTCTCCGCGATGGCGGACGAGATCGCCGTGATGCGCGCCGGAGCGGTGGTCGAACACGCCGCCACCGCCGCGCTCTTCGCAGACCCGCAGCACGCGTACACGCGCGCCCTGCTGGCCGCGGCGCCGGACGGGCGACGGCCAGGGCACACGTCGCCGGTCCCGGATCGACGCGCCAGCGGCGAGTCGGCCGTGCCGATGGGGAGCGGGCCGGACCACGTGTCCGAGGACGCCACCGTCCCCGGGACGGTCGCCGCCACGGCGACCCGCACCGCGCCTCCCGTCCGCACCGACCGCCCCGTGGTGACCGCGGACGACCTGGTGGTGCGGTACGGCCGCGGCCTGCCCGCGGCCGTCGACGGCGTCTCGTTCACGGTCGCCGCCCACGAGACGCTCGCCGTCGTCGGTGAGTCCGGCAGCGGCAAGTCGACGCTCGCGACCGCGCTGGCGGGCCTGGTGCCCGCCGAGTCGGGGACGTTCTCGTACGACGACGGCACCACGCGCGGGGACCTGCGCGTGCCGATCGCGGGCAGGCCCGCTGCGCTGCGACGCGCGGTGCAGCTGGTGTTCCAGAACGCCGACACCTCGCTCAACCCGCGGCGCACCGTGGGCGCGGCGATCGCACGGCCGCTGCGGCTCTTCACCGGGTCGTCGTCGCGGGAGCGGGTCGGTGCGCTGCTCACCCAGGTCGGGCTCGGTCCGGAGTTCGCGGACCGCCTGCCCGCGCAGCTGTCCGGCGGGCAGCGGCAGCGCGTCGGCATCGCCCGGGCGCTGGCCGCCGACCCCGCGCTCGTCATCGCCGACGAGATCACCACGGCGCTCGACGTGCAGGTGCAGGCGGGGATCCTCGCACTGCTCGCCGACCTGCAGCGCGAGCGCGGGCTGGCCTGCCTGTTCATCAGCCACGACCTCGCGGTCGTGCGCGGCGTCGCGGACCGCGTCGCCGTGATGACCGGCGGACGCATCGTCGAGATCGGCCCGACCGAACACGTGTTCACCGGTCCGAACCACCCCTACACCTCGACGTTGCTCGCGGCGACGCTCGAGCCGGGCCGCACGACGCTGCCCGACGTCGGCGACGGCGTCGCCCGCTGGCGGCACACCGACGGCTGGACGGACCACGGCGACGGACACCGCGTCCGCAACTGGGAGGACGCATGAGCACGCACGACGGCACCGCCGCCACCAGCCTCACCGCCATCGGCGACCCCGGTTCGCTGCCCGCTGGCGTGACGGTGCGTGACGAGTGGGTGCCGATGCCGGACGGTGTGCGGTTGCACGCCCGCATCTGGTCGCCGGTCGCCCCGGACGGGCCGGTCCCGGTGCTGCTCGAGTACCTGCCGTACCGGCTCGACGACTGGACCGCTCCGCGCGACTCCGAGCGGCACCCCTGGTACGCCCGGCACGGCTACGCGTCCGTGCGGGTGGACATCCGCGGCACCGGGTCGTCGGACGGCCTGTTCGACGACGAGTACAGCGAACAGGAGCTCCGCGACGGCGAGGCCGTGATCGCGTGGCTCGCCGAGCAGGAGTGGTCGACCGGTGCCGTCGGCATGTTCGGGATCTCGTGGGGCGGGTTCAACGCCCTGCAGCTGGCCGCGCGCGCTCCGGCCGCGCTGAAGGCCATCGTCACGGTCTGCTCGACGGACGACCGGTACGACAACGACGTGCACTACGTCGGCGGTGCGGTGCTCGGCATCGACATGGCGGCGTGGGGCGCGACCATGTTCGCGTTCAACTCGCGTCCACCGCGGCCGGAGGTCGTCGGGCCGGAGTGGGTCGACCGCTGGCGCGAGCGGCTCGAGGCGAACCGTCCGATGACGCCCGTGTGGCTGGCGCACCAGGAGCGGGACGACTACTGGCGGCACGGCAGCGCCGCCGAGGACTACGACGGCATCCAGGCGGCGGTGCTCGCCGTCGGCGGCTGGGCGGACCCGTACCGGGACGCGGTGCTGCGGCTCGTCGAGCACGTCGGTGCCCCCGTGAAGGGCATCATCGGCCCGTGGTCGCACCAGTACCCGGACCGGGGACTCGCACCGGGACCGTCGATCGGGTTCCTGCAGGAGACCCTGCGGTGGTGGGACCGCTGGCTGCGGGGCGTCGACACCGGGGTGGAGCAGGAGCCGGCACTGCGGGCCTGGATCAACGAGGGCGAACCGCCCGCCGCGCACTACGCGGCCCGCCGTGGGCGGTGGGTCGGCGCCGAGGCGTGGCCCTCCGCCGCGACCCACGAGCGCGTCCTGCCCCTCGCCGCCCTGCGCGGTGGCGACCTCGGCCCGGTGGTCGTGCGGTCGCCGCAGCACACCGGGGTGGACGCCGGCCGGTTCTTCCCGTTCGGCAACGCCACCGACCTGCCGACGGACCAGCGCGCCGAGGACGGCCGTTCGGTCTGCTTCGACCTGCCCGTCGGCAAGGCCTTCGACCTGCTCGGTACGGTGCTCGTGCGATTGTCCGTCACGAGCGACCAACCCCGCGCCACCCTGACCGTGCGGCTCTGCGACGTCGCGCCCGACGGGTCGTCGACACTCGTCACCCGGGGTGTGCTCAACGCGGCGAAGCGACAGGGCATGCACCGCGACGACGCGCTCGTGCCGGGCACGCCGGCGGACCTGCCCGTGCGCCTGGTGTCGACCGGGCACCGCTTCGCCGAGGGACACCGCCTGCGCATCGCGGTCTCGTCGTCGTACTGGCCGTGGGTGTGGCCGCACGGCACCGAGGCCGCCGTGACCGTCGACCCGACGGCCTCGAGCGTCACCCTGCCCGCGTGGACCCGGACCACCGACGACGGCGTGTCCTTCGCCGAGCCCGAACGGTCCGAGCCGCTCGTCATCGAGCGGGTCACGCCGGCCGACCCGCTGCCGCAGCGTACCGTGACGCACGACGTCGAGACGGGGGAGTGGACGCTCGACGTCGACCCCGGGTACGGCGGCGGCCGGGTGTACCCGGACGGCCTGGTGTTCACCGAGGACGCCCGCGAGACCTACCGCATCCGCTCCGACGACCCGACGAGCGCCCGCGCGACGTCCCGGTGGGCGATCGGCCTGGCGAAGCCGGAGTGGTCCGCGCGGCTCGAGACGACCTCGGAGGTCACCGCCGACGCCCGCGCCTTCCACGTCGTCAACACCGTGCGGGCGTGGGCGCGCGACGGTGGACCGGACGCGCACGAGGTGCTCGTCGCCGAGCAGACGTTCGTCGACGACGTACCGAGGACCTCGGCGTGAGCCCGACCGGCCGGGCGCGACAGCGCCCCGAGGTCCGTCGGGCCATGATCGTCCAGGCGGCCCGCGCGGTCATCGTCCGCAAGGGTGTCGGCGCCACCGGCCTGCGGGACATCGCGGCCGAGGCCGACGTGTCCGTCGGCACCGTGACGTACCACTTCGGCAGCGTCGCGGAGATCCTCAACGAGGTCGTCGTGCTCGAGACCGAGCGCTTCTACGGTGCGATCGTGGAGGCCGTCGACGCCGAACCCGACGTGGTGGCGGCCCTGCGGATGCTCGTGGCCCCGCTGTTCGGCGACACCGAACAGGTCCGGCAGCACTGGCGCATCTGGTCGGACTACTGGACCGCGGTGGTCCGCCGGCCCGAGGTCGCCGCCGAGTACGCCGAACGGATCCGCGTGTGGGAGGCCTGCCTGGCGCGCGTGGTCCGCCGCGGCGTCGACACGGGCGTCTTCGGCCGTCCCGGCGGCGCCGCGGCCGGCAGCACGGGGCCGGACGGGGCCGACCGCGTCGACCCGGACACCGTCGCCCTGCAGCTCGCCGCCTACAGCGACGGCGTCGCGACACAGATCGCCCAGGGTGTCCCGGGGCTCACCAGCTCGGTCGCGTTGTCCTGGATGTGGCGCTTCCTGTCGCACGAGCTCGGCGTGCCGGCCGGACGGATCGCCGGGACCGATCGGTCCCCCTTGTGATGAGGTAAGGCTTGCCTTACCGTTGGCGCATGGCACGGACCCGGCGACAGCCCAGCGACCGCATCCTCATCGCGGGCGGTGCCGAGGACCTCGGCGAGATCCACCGCATGCTCGAGGACCTGCCGGAGAACGCCTACGGGCAGGTCTTCGTCGAGGTCGCCCTCGACGAGCAGGTGCGCATCCTGCCCGCCCCGCCGCGCGTGACGGTGACGTGGCTCGTCCGGAGCGCGCGCGGTTCGGCCGTCGCACCGCTGGTCTTCGCCGACCACGGCGAGGCCCTGGCGCACGCCCTGACCGGGTGGGCCGCCGAGTGGTGCGTCACCGACTGCGAGCCCCGCACGGCGGTGTGGATCGGCTGCGTCGACAGCCC
Organism: Curtobacterium oceanosedimentum; assembly: GCF_020297365.1. Lineage (GTDB taxonomy): Bacteria > Actinomycetota > Actinomycetes > Actinomycetales > Microbacteriaceae > Curtobacterium. Next base: position 103,256 of record NZ_JAIXIG010000007.1, on the reverse strand, counting down.
GTGGGTCGAGCGTGCACGGTCCGTGGTGCAGCTCGAGCTCACCGATGCCGGCCAGCAGGTCCAGGTCGAGTCGGGCGGGTAAGGGGAGCCTGCTCTTCCTTGCGGCATGCAAGACAGGCGGGCATGGTTGACCCCATCGGACGCACCGGATCGGACACACCAGGGCAACGACCCGGTGCCACCGCCACGACGAAGGAGGAACCGACATGACCACGCACACGACCGCCACCACGCCGACCACCACGGGCACCACGTCCCCGTTCTCGACCACGCCCGAGCTCGCAGCCGGCGTCGCCCAGTTCCTGTCGCCCGTCGTCATCGACCTCGAGGCCCTCGTCGTCAACGGCAAGCAGGCCCACTGGCACGTCCGTGGCCGCAACTTCGTCGGGGTCCACGAGCTGCTCGACGACGTCGTCGAGCACGCGCAGGCGTACGCCGACACCGCCGCCGAGCGGATCGTCGCGCTCGGCCTGCCGGTCGACGCACGGGTCGCCACCGTCGCCGCGAACACGACCCTGCCGCCGCTGTCGCAGGGCTTCCAGGACTCCGACGTCACCATCACCGAGGTGATCGCCCAGGTCGACGCGGCGCTCCTGCAGGTCCGGCGCGCGGTCGAGGGCCTCGACGAGGTCGACCTGAACAGCCAGGACGTCGCCATCGAGATCGAGCGCGGGCTGACGAAGGACCGCTGGTTCCTGCAGGCGCACCTCGCGGCCTGAGCCGCGGCAGCAGACGGACGGGAGGCCCGGTGCCAGCTGGCACCGGGCCTCCCGTCCGTCCGCGGTCGCGTCCGGCACCCGCGACGATGTCGTCGTCGTGCGACGTCGACGCTGTCGTCCCGCGTCCGTGCCTGCCGCGCTCAGCGTCCGATCGCGACCGGCTCCGGCACCTCGGACGAGTCGGGCACGCGGGCCGCGCGCGCATCCCGCCGCCTCGCCAGGACGGCGATGACCCGGTCGACCGCGATGCCGAGCCCGGCGGCCACGACCATCGACACCAGCGCCGCGACGACCGGCTCGTGCAGCACCTGCGCGGCCGCGAGCGCGATGCCCACCGAGGTCGACGCCCAGGCGACGCCCGCGATCGAACTGATCGCCAGGAACCGCCGGTAGGGCAGCCGCGTCGCTCCCGCCGTCGTGTTCACCGCGACGCGACCGACCGGGATGTACCGTCCGACCAGGATCAGGCTGGCCGACCGGCGCTGCATCTGCCGCTCGGCGAAGGCGAACGCCGCGACGATCCGGGGTCGCCGCGACCGTCCGAGCCGGGTGAGCCCGATGCGCCGACCGATCCCGTACGCGATCGAGTCCCCGGCGATCGCGCCAACGGCGGCGGCGCCGAGGACACCGACCAGGACCGGCTGGCCGGACGTGGCGGCGACGGCGGCGACCGCCACGAGGGCGGCCTCGCTCGGGACCGGCGGGAAGAACCCGTCGACCAGGCAGAGGGCGAGGAGCACGACGTAGACGAGGGGACTCGCGGCCAGGTCGACGACGAACGGGGTGATCTGGTCCAGCACGGCGACTCCCTCCGCCGACGGACCTCGCCGACCGTCCCGACGCTACGGAATCCGGCGACGGCTGCCATCCGGCGGGGGTCGGAGCGGCCTCCTACTGCGGGATGACGTTCCCCTCGGCGAACACGACGTCGGGGGCGTCCACCCGCCGGTCGACCACGGTGGTCGGGGCCTCGAGGTGGACGGCGCCCGACGGCAGGATGCCGACACCGCCGGAGCGTTCCATCACCCGCCACTGCGCCACGACGTCCTCGCCGGCGTGCTCGGGCGGCAGGGTGTCCCAGAAGGCGAAGCCGCCGACGTCGAGCAGCGCGGCGCGGTCGTAGAGCGTGCAGGCTCCCACCCAGGCGACGCGGTACGGCACCCACCCGCCCGGTTCGACGTCGAGGTCGGCGGCGACGTGCGTCGGGTTTGCGGCGTTGTGCAGCGACCAGCGGTCGAACCCGGGCGTCCCGCGCCGCACCACCTCGGGCACGACGGGGCCGTCCCACCGCTCGAACACGGCGGTCTCGTGCGGGCGACGGTCCTGCAGGTAGGACAACCCCTGCACCGCGCTGCCGACGAAGCCGCAGCCGAGCGTGCGCAGGGCGTCGAGCATCCGGGCGATCGAGCCCGGTTCGAGCCAGACGTCGTCGTCGAGGAACAGCACCGCGGGTGCCGAGGCGTGGTCGAGCAGGAACTGCCGGTGCTCGGCCAGGCCACGCCGTTCCGGGTGCGTGAGACGCGTGACGGGCCGGCCCTGGGCCTCCAGGACGCGGAGCATCGCCGCGACCGCTGGTTCGCTGGCGGCGTCCGAGCCCGCCGACTGGTCGCTGAGCACCACGCGCAGGTCGACGTCGGTCTGCGCGGCCAGGCCGGCGAGCGTCGCCGCGAGCTCGGCCGGACGGCCGACCGTGGGGATGAGCACGTCCACGTCGACGTGCCCGGTGTCCGCTGGATCGGGGGCCTTCGCCCAGGACCCGGACCAGCGGGCGGTCACGGTGCCGGGTCCGGTTCGGGGCGTGCGGCGGCCTCGCGGATGCGGCGCACCACGGCCGTCGTGGAGTGCTCGGGCACGTAGTCGACCATCACGACCTCGCCCCCGTAGCCGCGCACGACCGCGGTCTCGCTGAGCATCTCGGGGGAGTAGTCGCCGCCCTTGACGTAGACCTCGGGCCGGAGCCGTTCGATGAGCGGGATCGGGGTGTCCGTCGCGAAGACGGTGACCAGGTCGACGCAGGCCAGCGCGGCGAGCACGCCGGCGCGGTCCTCGGCGGGGTTGATCGGCCGCTCCGGGCCCTTCAGCCGGCGGACCGAGTCGTCGTCGTTGAGCGCGACGACGAGCAGGTCGCCCAGGTCGCGTGCCTGCCGCAGGTACGTCGTGTGGCCGCGGTGGACGACGTCGAAGCACCCGTTCGTGAAGACCACGCGGCGGCCGGCACGGCGGGCTGCCTCGACCGCGGTGGCGAGTTCGTCGTGGTCGACGACGGTCGCTGCGGGCGCGGTGACGGAGTCGAGGAGCGCGGCGGCGGTGCAGACCGAGGTACCGGCCTCGCGGACCACGACGTCGGCGGCGGCCTGGGCGACCGACACCGCGTCGCGCAGGGGGGCCTGCACGGCGAGGGCGACGGTCGCGGCGGCGCAGAACGTGTCGCCGGCGCCCGACGCCTGCTGCTCCGACGCCGGGATCGCCCTGGTGCGGAAGCCGCGGTCGGAGCCGGGCTCGAGCAGCACCGTGCCGTCGCGGTCGAGGGTGACGACCGCGGCGCGCGCACCGCTGCGGGCGAGGACGTCGTCGCGGGCGGCCAGCACGGTCGCGGCACGGTCTGCGCCGGTACCGAGCTCGGTGCCGAGCAGTGCGGCGGTCTCGCCGGCGTTCGGTGTGACGAGGTCGGGGTGCAGCGCGGCCCAGCGGGTCAGGTCGTGCGCGTCGACGACGACGGCACCCGGGCGGTCGCGGTCGAGCATCGGGACGACGTCGTCGGGCTGGACGCCCAGGCCGTAGTCGCAGACCACCGCGGCGTCGGCGCACCGGACGGCGCGGGCGACGGAGCGGGCGAGCTGTTCGCCGTGCTCCGGGGTTGGTGTGGCGGCGAGTTCGTCGACGCGGACGACCATGCGGTCACCGCCGACGACACGGGACTTCGTGGTGGTCCGTGCGCCGGGGATCTCCACCAGGTACGACGTGTCGACCCCGGCGGCCTCGAGTCGCTGGCGCAGGACGGCGCCGGCCTCGTCGTCGCCGATCAGACCGACCATCCGGACGCGGGCACCGAGCGCGCGGGCGTTCACGGCGGTGTTCGCGGCGCCGCCGGGCACGGCGATCGTCTCGGTGACGCGGACGACGGGGGCGGGCGCTTCGCGGGAGACCCGCTCGGCCTCGCCGACGGTCCACCGGTCGAGGATGCAGTCGCCGATCACGACGACGAGGGGCTCGCGGTCGTCGACGGTGGCGACGAGGTCGCGGACCAGGCGGACGTCGGCGGTCATCGGGTGCCTCCCACGGTGTCGGCGCTGCCGGCGGTGGCGCCGGCGGCGGCTGCGGGGTCGCTGCTGCCGGCCGCGCTGGCGGGCTGCGTGCCGCGGCGGGGCGGTGCGGCCTCGAGGTGCACGACGGTCGTCGTCGTCATCTCGTCGAGCAGGTGCGGGCCGTACCCGAACCCGGCGCCCGAGGCACCACGCGGCTGGGCGCTGCCGCCGGGGGCGCCGCCGAACACCGCGTTCACCTTGACGGTGCCGACGGGCAGCTCGGCCGCGGCGCGCAGGGCGTGCCCGGTGTCGTTCGTCAGCACGGTCGCGGCCAGGCCGTAGCGGTCGGCCGCGGCGAGCCGGATCCCCTCGTCGAAGTCCGACACCACACGGACGGGCGCGATCGGACCGAAGGTCTCCTCGGTCAGCACGAGCATGTCGTCGGTGCACTCGGTCAGGACGGTCGCCGGGTAGAACGAGCCCGGCCCGTCCGGCGTGACGCCGCCGGTGCGGACGACCGCGCCGCGCGAGACGGCCTCGTCGACGTGCGCCTGCACGGTGCGACGCAGGCGGTCGTCGACGAGCGGACCGAAGTCGGCGGCGGCCGACGCCGTGCGGCGCTCGGCCTCGGCGACGAGCGCGGTGACGAACGCGTCGGCGACGTCCTGGTGCACGTAGACCCGCTCGACGCTCGTGCAGATCTGTCCGGTGTTCGCGAAGGCCCCCAGTGCGACCTGCGCGGCGGCCCACTCCGGGTCGACGTCGGTGTCCACCACGACGGCGTCGTTGCCGCCGTTCTCGCGGATGACGTGGGCACGGGTGGTGGCGGCGACCTCGCTCAGGCGGTCGCCCGTGGCGGTCGAGCCGACGTGCGCGTACACGTCGATGCCGTCCTGGGCGAGGAGCTGCTCGCCGGTGGTCGCGTCACCGTCGACACCGACGAGCACGCCGTCCGGCAGCACCTCGGCGAGCAGGGCGTTCAGCCGCGCGAACGTGGCGGGGCACCGCTCGCTGCCCTTGTGCACGACGGTGTTGCCGGTGACGATCGCGGCGCCGAGGATCCCGCAGGCCACCGCGACCGGGTCGTTCCACGGCGTCAGCGCGAGGACGACACCACGGGCGTGCGGCACCGACCAGTCGGCGGCACCGAACTGGCCGCGCAGGGCCTCGCCGCGGTGCACCGGTCCGAGCTCGGCGTACTGCACGAGCGTGCCGATGCCGGCCTCGACGCCGCCCAGGGCGTCACCGGGGACCTTGCCGGTCTCGCGGGTGTTGAGGTCTGCCAGCTCCTGCGCGTGTGCGCGGAGGTGCTCCGCCGCCGCGTGCAGCAGTGCCCCGCGCTCCGCCGGCGCCGTCCTGGCCCAGGCGCCCGCGGCTGCGCGTGCGCGTGCGACCGCGTCCCGGACGTCCTCCTCGGTCGAGCGGGGGACGCTCGACGCGGTGGACCCGTCGACCGGGTCGGTCACGACGAGGTCGTCGGTGGCGGTGGGTGCGATCGTCATGGGGTCCTTCCGGGGACGGGCGGGCCTCACACGTTGCCCGAACATCGCTGGGTGCGGTCACGGCGTCGCGCTTCTCGTCCATCGGGCACCGGTGCTGAACGTCCGACCGGGGCCGACCGGTAGATGTTGACTGTGCAACAGATCGGTGTGGGCGGAGAACGGTTCGACGGCGTCAGGGAGATCGCGGTGCTCCGCGGTGGGGGACTCGGCGACCTGATGTTCGCGCTGCCGGCGATCGAGGCACTCGCGGCCGCCTACCCGGACGCGCGGGTGACGCTCCTCGGCACCCCGGCCGGGCACGCCGTGCTGCAGGGGCGGACCGACGCGGTGCACGCCTTCGAGGAGCTCCCCGTCGCGCCCGGCGTCCGCGAGTCCGGCGACGGCGCCCCGTCCGAGCAGGACTTCTTCGAGCGGCTGCACGGACGCTTCGACCTCGCGGTCCAGGTGCACGGCGGCGGGCGGAACTCGAACCCGTTCCTGCTCCGCCTCGGCGCCCGGCACACCGTCGGCACCGCCACCGAGGACGCCGAGGTCCTGGAACGCTGGGTCCGGTACGTCTACTACCAGCACGAGGTCGTCCGTGCCCTCGAGGTCGCATCCCTCGCCGGGGCGGAGCCGGTGACCCTCGACCCGCGGGTCCGCGTCACCGCGTCCGAACGAGCGGCCGTGCGCGAGCGCCTCGGTGTCGCCGGACGCCTCGTCGCCGTGCACCCCGGCGCGACGGATCCTCGTCGGCGCTGGAGCCCCGATAGGTTCGCCGCGGTCGTGCGCGCCCGCCTGGAGGCCGGCGACGCCGTCGTGCTCGTGGGCGACGCCACCGACGTCCCGGCGTCGGACGCCATCGTCGCCGCGGTCCCGTCGGAACTCCGTGCCGGACTGCACGACCTGACCGGGTCGCTGCCGCTGCCCGAGCTGCCCGCCGTCCTCGCCGCCGCCGACGTCATGGTCGGCGACGACTCCGGTCCGCGCCACCTGGCGGTCGCCGTCGGCACCCCGACGGTCGGCGTGTTCTGGTTCGGGAACGTCGTCAACGCGGGTCCGTTCGACCGCGGGCGGCACCGGGTGCACCTGTCGTACGTCACGCGGTGCCCGGTGTGCGGCATCGACGTCACCCAGGTGGGGTGGACCGCGGAGCGCTGCGAGCACGACCCGTCCTACGTCGACGAGGTCGAGCCGGACCTGGTGCTCACCGACGTCGAGGACCTGCTGCGCCACGCCTGACGGCGGGCTGCGCGGTCGGTCGTTCGCCCTCGCGGGAGCGAGAGGGCGCCGCGGACCGTGCGTGCGCGTCTGTCGCTTCCGCGGGGTGGTCGCGCCACCCACCGGACGGGAGGCACGGCGCACTCCGCCACCGCGCCTCCCGTCCGACCGCCGGTCGCGATCGGGACGCGCGTGCTGCGTCCGGGGCCCACGCCACGCGCCCGGAACGCGACAGGACCCCGCGGGCGTCCGCGGGGTCCTGTCGCTCGCGCGAGGGGCCTACGGCCAGCTCGGCTCCGTGGCGGGCATGATCGACAGCTCGCGGATCTCGCAACCGGCTGGCTGCGACAGCGCGAAGATGATCGAGTTCGCGACGTACTCCGGCTCGATGAGCTGTGCGTCCGGACCCGGCTTGTACTGCTCGGTGCGGTCCGCGAAGAAGTTCGTGCGCATGCCGGCCGGGATCACGTTGGTGACACCGATGCGGCCGGCGGTCTCCGCGGCGAGGGCCTGCGAGAACCCGCGGACGCCGAACTTCGACGCCGAGTAGGCGGTGCCGTGGCCGACCCCGCGCAGGGCGAGCGACGACGAGATCGTCACGACGCGGCCGTGCGTGGCCTCGAGGGCGGGCAGCGCGGCGCGCACGGTCGACGCGGTGCCGATCAGGTTCACGCCGACGATCTGCTCCCACTTGCCCGACGAGATGGCGTCGATCGGCGCGGGGGTGTCGATGCCCGCGGCGGTGACGACGGCGTCCAGGCCGCCGTGGCGCTCGACGGCCTCGCGCACGGCCTGCTCGACGGCCTCGGTGTCCGAGACGTCGACCGCGACGGCGTCGACACCATCGGGCACGGCGTCGATCCGCAGGTCCAGGACGATGGGCGTGCCGCCGGCCTCGGTGACGGCCGCGACGACGGCGGCGCCGAGTCCGGACGCGCCGCCGGTGACGAGGACGCGGCCGATGGGGGTGGTGGGGACGGGCATGGAGTTCCTTCCGGGTGGGCGTGGTGCTGCCGGCGGACCGGCGGGGTGTCGGACGACCGGGACGTCCGTCGTCGGGACGACGGGCGTCGCCGGGTCAGCCGACCTGTTCGAGGGCCGCGGCGAGGCGGGTGGTGGAGCGTCCCGGGTGGAACGGCACGGTCACGACGCGACCGCCCCACTCCGCCAGGGTCGCCGTCTCCGGCAGCTCGCTCGCGGTGTAGTCGCCGCCCTTCGCCCAGACGTCCGGGCGGAAGCGGCGCAGGGCCTCGTCGGGGGTCGACTCGTCGAACACGACCACGGCGTCGACGCAGTCGAGTGCGAGGAGCAGCTCGACCCGGTCGTCCTGGGTCATGATCGGCCGGTCGGGGCCCTTCAGGCCGCGCACCGACGAGTCCGAGTTGAGGCACACGACCAGGCAGTCGCCGAGCGCGCGGGCGGCGGACAGGGTGCGGGCGTGCCCGGCGTGCAGCAGGTCGAAGCACCCGCCGGTGGCGACGACGGTGCCGCCGGCGCTCCGGACGTCGTGCACCAGGCGCATCGCGTCGCGGTCCGAGCCCGGGACCGCCAGCGGGGCGGGCCCGTCGTCGGCGAAGAGCGCGGTGACGCCCCCGGCCGCCAGGTACTCGGACGCCGCGACCACCCCGGCCGACACGGCGTCGGGGACGTCCGCTCCGGCTGCCAGGGCGACGGCGACACCGGCGGCGAGCCGGTCACCGGCACCGCAGGGGTCCCCGGCGCTGACGGACGGCGCCGGCACGAAGCGGCTGTCGCCCTGCGTGTCGGCGAGCAGCGCGCCGCGGTCGCCCATGGTGACGGCGACGGCACCGGCCTGCCATTGCTCGACGAGCCGTGCGGCGGCCTCGGTGGCGAAGGGCACACCGTGCCCCGCCACGTCGGTGAAGCGTCGCGCCTCGGCGGCGTTGGGGGTCGCGACCGCGATCCCCGCCACCGGGGCGGCGCCCTTGGGGTGCGGGTCCCAGACCACCGGGACGCGCTCGGCGACCCGGGTCAGGGCGTCCCGCAGCGCGGGTGACGCGGCGACGCCCCGGCCGTAGTCTGCGACGACGACCGCGTCGACGTCGTCGAGCGCGGCGAGCATGGCGTCGGTGGCCTCGGGGACGGGCGGGGTCGCGCAGCCCTCGTCGATGCGGACGAGGGCGTGGTCGACGACGCGTACGCGGGTCTTCACCGGGGTCGGCGCACCGGAGGGCCCGGCGACGACGGTGACGTCGGGCAGCAGGTCGCGGATCTCCTGCGCTCGTCCGTCGTCGCTCAGCACGGTGACCAGGGTGACGTCGTGGCCGTCGCGGGTGAGCATGGTCGCCACGAGTCCGGCGCCGCCGGCGCGGCGGTCGTCGGTGTCGACGTCGACCACGGGCACCGGGGCGTCGGGGCTCAGGCGTTCACTCGTGCCGGAGACGTCCACGTCGAGCAGGGTGTCGCCGACGACGGCGATGCGGAAGCGCGGCGAGGCGGCGCGGCCGGCACCGGTGGACGCGCTCACCGGCGGACCCCGCGTCGGAGCGTCGGTTCCATGGCCTTGCACAGCGCGTGCACCAGGACGAGCTGCGCTTCCTGCACGTTGGCGGAGGGGCCGTCGATGCAGATCGCGTCGTCGACGGCCTCGGCGAGGGGGTTCGGCCGGGGACCGGTCATCGCGATGGAGCGGGCGCCGACCGCGCGGGCAGCCTCCGCCGCGCGGAGCAGGTTCGGGCTCTTGCCGCTGGTCGACAGCAGCACGACGACGTCACCGGCGCGGGCGTGCGCCGACACCTGCCGGGCGAAGACCTGGTCGTACCCGTAGTCGTTGCCGATGGCCGTGACCGCCGAGGACTCCGCGTGCAGCGAGATGGCCGAGTACGCGGGCCGGTCGCCGTCGAAGCGTCCCGTCAGCTCGGACGTCAGGTGCTGCGCCTCGGCCGCCGAACCGCCGTTGCCCGCGGCGAGCAGCCGGCGCCCGGCCACCAGGCGTGCGGCGATGTCGTCGGCCCACTCGGCGATGTGGTCCTTGTGGTCGACGAGCGAGGCGATCACGGGGACCGACGCGGCGACGTGGTCGACGACGACGCGGGCGCTCTCCGTGGAGGCGCGCTCCTCGAGTCCGGTCTGCTGGTCGATGGTCATCGTGCGGTCCTCTCCGTCGGGTGTGCGGCGCGGGCGACGCGACCGGCGTTGGTGGGGCGCGAGCGGCCGGCGGCCGGTGCGCTGGCCGCGGTGGACGACGCGCCGGCGAGCAGGCGTTCGTAGACCCGCTCGCTGTCCGCGGCGACCTTCTGCCACGTGTAGCGCGACTCGGCGCGCTCCCGTCCGGCGCGACCGTAGGCCTCGCGGCGGTCGGGGTCGTCGAGCAGGGCACCGACGGCGGCGGCGACCGCGGCCTCGTCGCGCGGCGGCACGTGCAGGCCGGTCGCGTCCTCGACCACCGTGTCGATGAGGCCGCCGACGCTCGAGGCGACCACGGGGCGACCGCAGGCCATCGCCTCGAGCGGCACGATGCCGAAGGGCTCGTACCAGGGGGCGCACACGACGACGTCGGCGCTGCGGTAGACGGCGGGCATGTCGTGCTGCCCGAGCTGCCCGCGGAACGACACGTGGTCGCGGACGCCGAGCGAGCGTGCGAGTGCGTCGAGCCGCTGGTACTCGGGGTCGTCGACCAGGTCGGCACCGGCCACACCGGCACCCCCGACGACGACGAGTTCGACGTCGCGGCCCTGCTCGACGAGCGCGGCGAGTGCGGCGATGGTCGTCCCCACGCCCTTGCGCTGCACGAGTCGCGACGCGGTGAGCACCCGGAGCGGTCGGTCCCGCTCCTCGACGGGGCCGTCCGGACGGAAGAGCGAGACGTCGACGCCGCACGGCACCACCGAGATGGCGTGCAGCGGGACGCCGAGGGCCTTGAGCTCGAAGGCCTCGTCGGAGCAGGTGGCGACGACCTGGTCGACGCTGCGGCCGACCGCCGGCTCGATCCACTCGCGCTCGGCGGGGCTCGTGTCCGCGGAGCCCTGGTGGCGACGCTTCACGACGCCGAGGGCGTGGAAGGTCTGCACGACGGGGATCCGGACGCCACCGGTGCGGGCCTGCACCTGCGCCACGGCCTCGAGTGCTGCGTGGCCGGACATCCAGAAGTGCGCGTGCACGACGTCGGGGCGCTCGATGAACCACTCGGCGGCGAGCACCGCGGCGAACGTGCCCATGTACGGGAACAGGTCGTCCTTCGGCACCGAGCGCGCCGGGCCCGCGTCGACGTGCACGACGTCGACACCCGGTCGCAGGGGCACGCGGACCGGCTGCGCGGCGTCGTCGCGGCGCGTGTACACGGTGACGTGGTGGCCGCGGTCGGCCAGGGCGCCGGACAGCTCGGCCACGTGGACGTTCTGTCCTCCGGCGTCGACTCCACCGAGCACCGCGAGCGGGCTCGCGTGCTCGGACACCATCGCGATCCTCATCGCAGGCTCCCTTCGAACGCGGCTCCCGCCGCCCGGTCCCGTCGCGCACCGCGCGTGACGGCGTCGTCGAGCAGGTCGTCCCAGTCCGCCAGGAAGCGGCCGAGCGCGTGCCGCGCGAGGACGGCCTCCCGTGCCACCGCGCCCCGTCGGCGCGCCTCGTCGGGGTCCTCGAGCAACAGCCTGGAGGCCCGCACCAGCTCCTCGACGTCCGTCGCGATCGCGCCGGCCTCGGCGGGCACGGTGCGCGCGGCGTCGGTCGTGGCGAGCACGAGCACCGGCATCGCCATGTGCATCGACTCGATGAGCGACAGTCCGAGCGAGGTCCAGCGGTTCGGGTGCACGTAGGCACGCCGTTCGGCGAGCGCCGCGTGCATCGGGTCCGACTGCACGTCGCCCTGCGCGACGACGCGGTCGCCGAAGCCGAGCTCCGGCAGCCGTTCGGTGCCGATGCCCCAGACGTCGACCGGTGCGACCTCGGCGAAGCGGGGGAGCAGGTCGGTGCCGACGACACGGTTGCGACGGACGGGCTCGTTGATCACGACGCCCAGGCGGTCGAGCGTGCCGGTGTACAGGGGGCCGGGGTCGACGACGCCGTGCTCGACGACGGTGGTCCGGGCGCTGCCGCAGTCCCACATGAGGGCGTTCCAGTGCGTCACGTGCGCGATGGTCAGGTCGTCGCGGTCGCGCATCGGGTGCAGGCTGTTCGGCACGTCGACCCGGGGGGCGTTGTGCTCGACGAACACCATCGGGACCTCGCGACCACCGAGCAGTCGGCGGGCCTCCTCGAGTTCCTCGGTGCGCTGCAGGACGACGACGTCGACCTCGGCCTCGGCGACGTCCGCCGGGTCGATCTCGACGGCGTTCTCCGGCCAGGCGCGCCCGCCGCGACCGAGTCCCCAGGCGTCGCGCGCCGGGGTGGTCGGGATGAGGTACTCGTGGGGGCCGCGGACGAAGGCGTCCATCCAGCCGCCGTGCACGTGCCACACGAGGATCCGCATGCAGGGCCTTCCGGTCGGGGTCGGTTCGGGGTGCTCCGAGGTGCAGGAGGAGGAGCAGGAGGAGAAGCAGTGGCGCACGCTACGCACGGCCTTCTGGGGAGTCGCGCAGACTTCCCCCGATCATCCGCTCAGCGCGGTGCAGCAGGCGGTCGTGGGCCTGCAGGACGTCCTCGACGCCCACACCGGACAGGCAGGGGTGCCCGGCCACGGGGCACTCGCGGGCGCGGCTCAGTCGGCACGGTGCCGACTGGTCGCCGAGCAGTTCGACGAGCGGGGCGTACGGCGCCCACTTCACCGCGGGGACGACGGGCGAGAACAGGCTGACGATCGGCGCGCCGACGGCGGCGGCGAGGTGGGCCGGGCCGGTGTTGCCGACGACCACCACCTCGGCGCGGGCGAGCACGGCGGCGAGGCCGGCCGGGCTGGTGCGGCCACCGAGGTCGATGCCGGTGTCCCCGGCCACCGACGCGGTCAGCGCGCGTTCCCCGGGAGAGCCGGTGACGACGACGGGCACCCCGCGCTCGGCGTACGCCGCGACGAGGGCGCGGTGGTGGGACTCCGGCCAGGACCGTGCGGGGACGCTGGCACCCGGGTGCACGACCACGTAGCGGTCGAGCGCGGCCACGGACGGTGGCAGGTCGTCGTCGTGCCGCACCACGAGCCTCCCGTCGTCCCCGGCCGGCAGCCGGAACCCGGCCGCCTCGGCGATGCGCAGCGCGCGTTCCGGTTCGGGGAGGTCCTCGGGCAGGTCCTCGCCGGGCCGCAGGCGCACGTCGAGCAGCGAGCCGGGGTGGTCGACGGACGCGCCGGAGACCCGGGGGACGCCGGCCAGGCGGAGCAGGAGCGCCAGGGGGAGCGGCGACTGGTGGAACGAGGTCAGCACGACCGCCTCGTCCGGGCGTTCCTCGGCGACCAGGGCCCGGAACTCCTCGAGCACGGCGTCGTCGAGCGGACGTGCCGTCTCGGTGACCCACGGTGCCGCCCAGACGCGCACGCGGTCGACGCCGGGCAGCAGGTCGGCCGCGGGGGCGCCCTGCGGTCCGCACAGCATGGTGACGTGCGACGCGCCGGCGGCGACGGCTCGGACCGCCGGCCCGGCGACCAGGACGTCGCCGAACGAGTCGAGGCGGGCGACGAGGACGCGGGGGCCGGTCACGCGCGGTCAGCCGGTGCGCCGGTCCGCTGCAGGACGAGGTCGACGGCCTCGGCGAGGTCCGTCGCGACGGTCTCGGCGGCGTCGACCTCCTCGACGCGGGTCCGCTGCGTCGGGACGAGGATGCCCTGCGCGCCGGCGTTCCGTGCGGCCTGCACGTCTGCGCCGATGTCGCCGACCACCACGACCGACTCCGGCGGGATGCCGAGCCGCTCGGCGGCCTCGAGCACCATCCCCGGCCGCGGCTTGCGGCAGGCGCAGTCGTCACCGGCGTCGTGGGGGCAGACGCACCAGACGTCGAACGGTCCGACGAGTTCGTCGACCCGGGCGTTGGTGGCGTCGACCTGCTCGCGGGTCGCCATGCCCTTCGCGATCACCGACTGGTTCGTCACGACACCGAGCCGGAGTCCGGCGGCCCGTGCCCGCTCCACGGCGCGGGCGGCCCCGGGGACGGGCACCACGAGGTGCGGGTCGGCGTTGTAGGGGACGTCGACCACGATGGTGTCGTCGCGGTCGAGGAGCAGGCCGCGGATGACGCGGTCCGGAGCGAGGGCCATGCGTCCATGCCTACCGGTGCGCGGCACGGCGTGCCCGCGCACCGTCCGCGGAACGCGTTCTCCGTGCCGCCCACCAGCGTGTCGGGTCTACGGTCGGCGCGTGACCGCCCTCGAGAGCATGCCCCCGTCGGACGGACGCCCGGAACTGGTCGTCCTCCGCGCCATCAAGCTCGGTGACCTGCTCGTCGCCGTCCCCGCCCTGCACGCGCTGCGTCGCGCGTTCCCCGACCACCGGATCACCCTGGCCACGACCGCGTGGCTCGCCCCCGTCGTCGAGCTGGTCCCCGCGGTGGACGTCCACCTCGCGCAGCACGGTCTGGACCACCCGATCGGCGTGCCGGCCGGTTCGGTCGACGTCGCGGTCAACCTGCACGGTGCCGGCCCCGAGTCGTCCGACCTCGTGGCCGCCCTCCGCCCGCGCCGGGTCATCGGACACGCCGACCCCACCCACGGGTACGAGGGTCCCGAGTGGCCGCACGACGTGCACGAGCGCGACCGGTGGGCCGACCTGCTCACCTGGCACGGCATCGACGCCGACGCGACCGAGGTCGCGATCGACCGTCCGGTCGCCCCGCCCGTCGTCGACGGCGCGGCCGTCGTGCACGTCGGCGCCTTCCACGGCGCCCGGCACTGGCCGACCGACCGCTTCGCCGACGTGGTGCGCGGCCTGCGCGAGCGCGGTCTCGACGTCGTCCTGACGGGAGGCGCGGACGACGTCGTGCGCGCACGTGCGGTCGCCGACGCTACCGGCCTGGCGCCGGAGGCGGTCCTCGCCGGCACCCTGGACCTGCAGGCGTTCGCCGCGGTCATCGCCGCGGCGCGGCTCGTGGTGACGGTCGACACCGGTGCGGCACACCTGGCGACCGCCTACGGCGTGCCCTCCGTCGTGCTGTTCGGCCCGGCACCGCCCGAGGCGTGGGGGCCGCCCGCGACCGGTCCGCACATCGTGCTCACCGATGCCTCGGTCCGGCGCGGGGACGTCTTCGCCGAGGACCCGGACCCGGCGATCCTGGCCGTCTCCGCCGACGACGTGCTGGCCGCCGTCGACGAGCTCGCGGTGAGCGCTCAGGGTGGCGGGCGGTAGCGTCGAGCGCGAGCACCCGGACCTGCCGGACGCTCGGAGGGAGCCCTTCGTGTTCGAAGCCACGAACATCCGCGACTGGATCGGCCTGCCGGTCGTCGACGAGGCCGACGACAAGGTCGGCACGCTCGAGAGCATCTACTACGACACCGCGACGTCGGACCCCGCCTTCGGCGCCCTGACCACCGGGATGGTCGGCTTCCAGAAGCTCGTCTTCGTGCCGCTGTTCGGCGCGACGGTCGCCCCGAAGCACCTGCGGGTGACGTACGCGAAGAAGCTCGTGAAGGACGCGCCGTCGATCCCGACCGACGGCGAGCTCGACGCGGCCACCGAGCCCGAGCTGTTCCAGCACTACGGGCTGGAGTACCGCACCGGCAGCGGCGGCGAGCGCCGACTCGGACGCCGCTGACCGCGACCGACCCGCACGACCCGACCGACCACGTCCCACCCGCCCGGAGGCCGCAACTGCTCCGCACCGCCCGTCGGACACTGACCGTCGCCGTGGCCGCACTCGGTGTCGCCGGCCTGCTCGTCTCGGGGGCCGTCGTCCCCGGCACGGCGCCGGCGGCGTCGGCGGCGCCGATGTGGCCGGTGCCCGAGCCGTACCCGGTACCGACCGACCCGCCGGAGCGCCTCGCCGACCTGCCGCCCGGCAGCGAGTACGTCGCCCTCGGCGACTCCTACTCCGCCGGCTACGGCCTGCCCACGCCGACGCGTCTGCCGACGAACGCGTGTGCCCAGTCGGCGCGCGACTACCCGCACCGGCTGGCGGCGCGGTTCGGGTTCGCGCTGACCGACGTCACGTGCGCCGGTGCCACGAGCGAGGACGTCACGACGCGCAACCAGTTCGCGGGGGTCCCGCCGCAGATCGAGTCGCTGTCGCCGAGCACCCGTCTGGTGACCCTGACGATCGGCGGCAACGACGCCGACCTGTTCGGCACCGCCGCGTCGTGCCTGGCGATCTCCGCCCAGGGGCCGGTGTTCTCCGGCCGTGACGCGCCGTCGTGCGAGAGCAGTCTCGTGCGGGACGGCGAGGACCAGCTCCGCGCGAAGATCCAGTCGCGGGTGGCCCTCGGTGTCGCCGACACCCTGGCGGCGGTGCGCCGGGCGGCGCCGAACGCGGTCGTCGTGTTCCTCGGGTACCCGGCGATCTTCCCGGACGCTGAGCACACCCCGGCGACGGGGTGCTTCCGGTCCGCGCTCGACCTCGGCACGCTCGCCGGCTCGTTCCCGTCGGACACCTTCCCCTTCACCGACGCCGACGTCGAGTACCTGCACGGGGTGCAGGAGGAGCTCGACGCGGTCTCGGCCTCGGCAGCCGACGCCGCGGGGGTGCGGTTCGTCGACGTGCTCGCCGACACCGCCGACCACTCGGCGTGCGCCGCCGCCGACGAGCGGTACGTCGCCGGCGTCAGCCTGACCGGCACGGGCGATCTGCGACGGATCGACCTCGAGGCCGGCGCGCTGCACCCGAACGGCCGCGGTGTCGCGTACCTGACCGACCGGGTGGCGAGGGCGATCGGCGCGCCCGCGGGCTGACGCGCAGCGTGCCGGACCGGTGTGCAGCCGGAGGGGTACGCAGCCGGACCAACAGCGGACGCGAGCCGAGCGACGGCGGTGATCCGGGCCTCCCGGCCGTCCGCTCGGTAGTGTCGCGAGCGTGGTCGTGAGCGCCGGACTGTTGCTGCACCGGACCGGACCGTCCGGTCCCGAGGTCTTCGTGGCCCACATGGGCGGGCCGTTCTGGCGGAACCGGCCGCGCGCCTGGACGATCCCCAAGGGGCTCGTCGAGGACGGCGAGGACCCGGTGGCGACCGCGCTGCGCGAGTTCGCCGAGGAGATCGGCGTGCCGGCCCCGGTCAGCGGCACGGACGTCGTCGACCTGGGGGAGTTCCGGCAGGCGTCGGGCAAGCGCGTGCAGGTGCTCGCCGCGGCGGCACCCGGCTTCGCGGTCGACGTGGTGCGGAGCAACTCCGTGCTGCTCGAGCTGCCGCGCGGGTCGGGGCGCACGGTCGAGGTGCCCGAGGTCGACGACGCGCGGTGGGTGCCGGTGGCTGAGGCGCGGACGCTGCTCGTCGCCGGGCAGGTGGCGGCCGTCGACGCGCTCCTGCTGACGCTCGGCCGGGACGACTGATCCGTCCGGTCGTCCGGGGACCTGTGTCACGATCTGGTCTCGCCCGGACGGCGGCCCGGGGCCGTGGATAGCCTGACCGGGTGTCGAGCGGGTCGGCGCCACCACCAGGGAGCACACATGCGGCGTCGCCACGCGGTCTCGGCCGGCCTCACGGCCCTCGCACTCGGAGCGGGGCTCGCGATCGGTGGCGCGACGAGCGCCTCCGCCGAACCGCAGGGCAACTGGGGCACCTTCACGCTGAGCGGATCGAGTCGTGCCTACACCGGCACGATGACGCTCGCGGGGTTCCCCGAGACGACGTTCACGTCGAACTCGCGCCAGTCGTCCGTGGTCAGTGGGGCGTCGACCTGGCAGTCGGCGAGCACCCCGGTGGGCGCCGCCGGCTTCGGGTCGAGCCGCGGGCAGACCTACCTGAACCAGCGGCCGCTCGCCGACAACACGACGAGCCCGTCGGTGACCACGTACACGTTCGCCGAGCCGACACCCGGAGCACGCTCCTGGGCGTTCGTGCTCGGTGACGTCGACGCCGACCAGGCCACGGTGACGGCGACGGGCGCGAACGGCCAGCCGGTCAGTGCAGCGGGTCTCGGGTTCAACGGCCGGGACGGCGGCACGGTCGGCTACAACTCCTGCTCGGCGGCGGTCGACGGCGGGTGGTCGTGCAGCAGGGACCCCGACGGCACCGTGGGCCAGGACGTCCCGACGTGGACCGCGAACACGGACCCCGACCAGGGCGGCGGCACGCTCGTCGGCAACGCCGGCGCGTCGGACACCGCCGGTGCGTCGGCCTGGTTCAGCCCGACGGTGTCACTCCGGACCCTCACCATCACCTCCCAGCAGCGCAGCGGCTTCCCCGTGCACCAGACGTGGTTCGCGTCGAAGACCGCGGCGATCAGCGGCGTCGCGACCCTGGACGGCACCGCGGTCCCCGGGGCGGTCGTCACCGCCACGGCCCCGCGCGGCGTCGTGTACTCGACGACGACGGACGAGGACGGCCGGTACGCGTTCCCGGCGCTGCCGCAGATCAACGACTACGTCGTCCGCATCGCCACCCCGACCGGGGCCATCGACCCGGACGGCACCGACGACGGCGTGTCCGCGGTGACCGGGGTGTCCCTCAACCGTGCCGACGGTGGCAACGACCGGTCGAACGTCGACTTCGACTTCACCGCTCCGGACGACTCGGTGTCGATCATCGGCGTGGTCGAGGACGGCGCCGGCAACCCGGTCTCGAGCATCCCCGTCGTGATCGACGTCCCCGGCGGGGAGCCCGTCGAGACGACGACGAACAGCGACGGTGTGTACACGGTGTCCGACCTGCCCGAGGGCACCGCGGTCGACGTGACGGTCGGCGGGGACGACACGCCCACGACGATCACCACCGGCGACCTCGGCGCCGGCCCCGAACTCCAGGAACCGATCACCGCCCCGGCGGCGGTCGTGGCCACCGTGACGGGCGTCGTGTCCGTCGACGGCGAGCCCGTCCCGGCCGGGCGGGTCGTGCAGCTGCTCGATGACGACGACGCCACGGTGGTCGCTGAGACCACGACCGACGCGGACGGCCGCTACACCTTCGCCACGGCGGCCGGCACGTTCTCCGTGCACACCGACCGACCGACGCCGGGTGCCACCGGTGCCACGACGAACTCCGACATCGCGGCGGTGGCCGGGGGTCGCGTGGTCTCCGACCTGTCCTTCGCCTCGCCTGCACAGGCAGTCGTCGTGACGAGTTCCCAGCCCGGCACCGTCGTCGACACCGACGGCGAGCCGGTCGCCGACGTCACGGTCACGGCGACCCCGACCGACGGCGCGGCCGGTGCGGTCGTGACGACCACGACCGACGACGGAGGCGCCTTCGACCTGCCCGGACTGCAGCCCACGACCGAGTACACGATCGCGGTCGACGTCGAGGGTGCCGAGTCCGTCGTCGTCGTCACCCCCGAGGACGGCGCCGCGACCCCGCTCGCGTTCGTGGTGCCGGCTGCCGCCGGACCTGGCCCCGCCCCGGAGCAGAGCTCGCCTGCCGAGCCCGGGCCGAGCGGGCCGTCGAGCCCGGCCGTCCCGGTCGCGGGCGGCGGTCCGGACGGCGCACCGGCGGCGGGTTCCGGTGCACAGGACGACCAGGGCCCGTTGGCCTACACCGGGGCCGACCTGGTGCCGGGGCTCATCGCGGCCGGGGCCTTCGTGCTGGTCGGTGCGGCGTTGCTGACCTACCGTGCCGTCCGGAACCGTCGGCGCACGGGGCACCTGCAGGACTGAGCCGCGCGGGGCTGCGCTCCGCCTCGGTCGTGCGACACGCCGCGCCGCGTGCGTCCCGTCGAGGTCGCACGACACGCCGCATGCGTCCCGTCGAGGTCGCACGAGACGTCGGCCGAACTCGTCGGCAGCGACAGTTCGTGCAACCTCAGCGCCCTGCCGACGACGTGTCGTGCAACCTCGCCGACCGGGCTGCGGCGTGGCATGCGACCCGTGCCTCTCGGCAGAACCGCCCCGGCGCTACCGCGTGCGCGGCTGCCGCACCGACCCCGTGGCGACGCCGATCGACCCGGTGACCGTCTGGATCGCCCGGCCGACCACGGGCACCGACGTGGTGACCACCGCGAGCGACGACGTGATGGCCTCGAGCGACGACGTCGACAGGTGCTCCTGGCCGTGCGCGTGCACCGGGAACCCGCGGCGCGCCAGCACGACGACCCCGAGCGACCCGACCAGCACCGCGGCACCGGCCAGCGGCAGGTACTGCAGCCCGACGATGCCCAGGGCCTGCCCGCCGAGGGCCGCGCCCCCGGCGATCCCGATGTTCGACGCGCCGTTGACCAGGGCACCGGCGATGTCGGGGGAGACGCCTCCGGCCCGGATCGCAGCAGCCATGAAGAGCGTGCCCGTCGTGCCGTTCGCCGCCATCCACACCCCGGCCACGACCATGGTGCCGAGCAGCGAACCGTGCACGAACGGCATCGCGGCGAACGCGACGACCATCGTGCCGACCGCGACGACGAGCGTCTGCCGCGGAGCGCGGTCGACGAACATGCCGGCGAGCCAGAGTCCGACGACCCCGGTACCGCCGAGCACGAGCAGGGCCCCGCTGACCATGCCGGCGTCGAGCCCGGCGTCGATCGCGTACGGGCCGATGTAGGTGTAGACGACGTAGTGCCCGGCGAAGAGCAGGCCGTCGGCGACCACGACCGCGAGCAGGCCGGTCCGCGCCCACGACCGCGGGGAACCGATGTGCGGGGAGGTGGCGCCGTGCACGGCGGGCAGGAACAGCAGTGCGACGACGGCGAGCACGGCGGCCGCGACCGCGACGGAGAACACGGCGGGGCGCCAGCCGATGTGCTGCGCGACCCAGGTGGCGAGGGGCACGCCGAGCACGAAGCCGAGCGAACTGCCGGAGTACACGAACGCGATCGCCCGACCGGCCAACCGCGGCGGCACGATCCGGGTCGCGTACGCCGAGGCCACCGAGAAGAACAGGGCGTGGGCGACGCCACCGACGACCCGGCCGGCGCAGACGACGGCGAACGACGGCGCGAGCGCGATCATCACGTTCGACACGGTGTAGCCGACGAGCGTCGACACGAGCACGGTCTTGCGCGGCAGCTTCGCGGTGAACGCGGTGAGCGGCAGGGCGAGCAAGGCCACGGCGGCGGCGTACACCGTGATGACGATGCCCATGGTCGCCTCGGTGACGCCGAGGTCGGCGCTCATCGTGCCGAGCAGCCCGACGGGCATGAGCTCGGTGGTGATGGCGAAGAACGTCGCCAGACCGAGCACGGCGATGCCGACGACGGACTGGCTGGTGACGGTGATCGGCCGCGTGTGGGTCGACACGGCCGAGGTGGTGTTGGTGGACACGCTGCTGACCTCCTCCGGGGCACGGTGGAGCGCGCGACGATGCCGATCGGGTGAACGGCGATGACCGGGGGGTCTGCGGGGCGCGCTCGCGGGCGGGTGTGGATGATGTGGGTACGACTCCACGACGAGTGCGCGCAACCAGTGTTGCACGGTCGAACAGCGTCACGCGAGGGGGTCCGGCCAACTTTTCGGAGCGCTCCAACGAACTCCCAGGTCAGCGGCGGACCTCAGTACCCGTTCGTCACCCGGCCCTGTACCCCGCCCCCGCGCAGGTCGATCGTCAGGGTCCCGCTCCTCGACTGCGCCGACATCGACACCGATCCGTGCAGGGCCGCATCGCGCGGGAAGCACGCCGACGAGGACTCGATCCGGTCCGCCGTCGCCACCAGGCAGATCGTCGACCGGTCCGTCCCGACGCCGGCCCACACGTTCCAGGGCGTCTCGGCGGTCCCGCCGTCGAGCGCGCGGTTCGAGAAGACGATCCGCGTGGTGTGCAGGCTCACCGGGGCGGCCACCGGTCCGGGCAGCTGGTCGGCGTAGGTCTGCGGCGCGTCGAGCAGCTGCTCGAGCGTGACCGTCCCCGCGGTCGGCGTGATGCTGGGCGCCGCGGCGACGTCCGGCCGGGCGGTGCCCACGACGGTGCCGACCGCGAAGGCGACGCCCACCGCGGCCACCGCACCGGCCACCGCCCAGGCGCGTGGCCGCCGGGTCCAGAGCAGCGTGCGCCAGCGGGACGGTCGCGTCGGTCCGGCCGGGAGGCCCGGTGCGCGCCCGTCGTCATCGCTCACGGCGCCGGCGTGGTCACCCGTGTCCCCATCGGCGGCGTCGGCAGCGTCGGCGGTGTGTCCGGCGTCGTGCTCGACGGTGGTCCCCGCACGGCTCGGAGGCGTGCCCCCGGTCCCGTCCTCGGTACGGCGCCGGGCGCCGCCCTCCGCGCCGCGTCGCGCGCCGGTCCCCGCCGGAATCGCCCCGTGCTCGGGACGCGACCCCGTCGGGGACGATGGCGACGTGCGGACCGGATCCGGGCCTCCCGTCCGACCGCCGCGACCACCGGACGCACCGAGCACCCGTGAGCGCCGACCGCTGTCCAGGTCCTGCAACGCGATCCGGGCGCGCGCGGCGTCCGCGGGGCTCGAACCCGATCCCCAGGCCACGGCCTCCAGCCGTTCCCGTTCCGCTGCCACGTCGTCGTGGGCCATGCGCACTCCCGCTCTGCCGGTCGGGTGGACTGGTCCATCGTGGCACCGCGTCGCCGTCCGCGCGCACCCAGAACGAGGGAGTAGGCGTGGTGCATGAGCAGCGAACCCGGCCCCGTGCCCGAGCCCGACGCCGACCAGGAGCCCATCGGCCCACTGAGCCACGACACGCAGTCGGGCGAGGCCGACTACGTCGCCACGAGCCCCGGTGGTTCCTTCACCGAGAGCCACGTCCCGACCGCCGACGAGGAACAGGGCCGCGGCACCGAGTACGACCCGGTCGACCAGGGCCCGCAGCAGGAGGGCCAGGGCGGCTGAGCTACCGGAGCACCCGTCGCAGCACGGCCCGCTCGCCGAGGGTCCAGAGGGCACTCGTCACGATGTACAGGGCGGCCGCGAGGGGTGCGATCGCCGCGAACACGACCGTCAGGAACGGCGCGACCCGACCCACGCCGGCGGCGACGGCAGCACCGGGCACCTCGGCGCCGGCCTCGGGCGCCGCCACCGGGTTCCAGTGGGCGTTCGCGCGGCGGCTCTGCTCCACCACGAGGGCGAGGACCACCAGCAGCAGGACCACCACCCAGGCGTGCGTCCAGAGCGGCGAGGTCAGGGTGACGACGAGCGAGTGTCCGAGTGGGACACCCACCAGGGTCGCGTCGAGCAGGGCGTTCGCGGTGCCGCCGATCCACGGGTGCGTGAACAGGGCGTAGACGAGCGACAGCACCGGGGCCTGGGCGAGGACGGGCAGGCAACCGGCCAGTGGCGAGACCCGCTCGTCGGTGTACAGCTGCTGCACCGCGCGCTGCAGTCGTTCGGTGTCGTGGCCGTACCGCCTGCGCAGCGCCGCGAGCTGCGGTGCCAGACGTCGTCGGTCTCGTTCGGCCCGCACCTGCAGCACGGACAGCGGGACGAGCACGAGCCGGACGGCCAGGGTGAGGAGCACGACGGCGATCGCCGCGGCGAACGGTCCGGCGACGGGGGAGAGCGCCGCGGTGAGGGCGGCGACGAGGTCCGCGCCGCCGTGCAGCAGCGGGCCGACGAGGGGCAGGGTGGACAGGTCCATGACGGTTCCGATCGGTGGTGGGTCAACGGGGTGCGCGAGCGGCCCGGCCACCGGTCGGTGGTCAGGCCGGGGTCGCGACCCCCGGTGCCCGAGAGCGGACGTGTCCGTCGGCGTCCGGGTGGCTCCACCCGATCCTGGTGACCAGGTCGGGCACCGCCGAGCGCTCCGACACGGATGCCGGTCCGACCCCCAGGACGGCCGCCAGCACCGCGACGAGCAGCCGGGCGACGACGACGGTCACGGCGACCGCGGTCAGTCCGAGTGCCGCCGCGGCCAGCAGGGGCAGCACCCCGGCGGCCGGGTCGCCGAGCACCAGCGCGGCGGTGGCGCGGAGCAGCAGCAGGACGGCGGTCATGGTCCGTTCAGCGTAACGCCCGCGTGCCGTCGAGGACCGGGAGGTGCGGCGGGGGAGGATCACGGCATGACCGCAGGTTCGCCGAGCACCCCAGCGACCGTCGCGCTCGAGGCGGCCGGGGTCCCGTACACGCCGCACGTGTACGAGCACCACGAGAGCGCCACCAACTTCGGAGAAGAGGCGGCCGCCGCCCTCGGGCTGCGCGAGGAGCAGGTCTTCAAGACCCTCGTCGTCTCCGTCGACGGCACCCTCGCCGTCGCGATCGTGCCCGTGGCGAACCGGCTGGACCTCAAGGCCATCGCCGCCGCGGTCGGGGGCAAGAAGGCGACGCTGGCCGATCCCGCCCTCGCCGAGAAGCGCACCGGGTACGTCGTCGGCGGGATCAGCCCGGTCGGGCAGAAGACGCCACTACGGACGGTCATCGACGAGTCGGCCCTGTCGTACGCGAGCATCTTCGTCTCCGGCGGGCGCCGCGGCTTCGACATCGAGGTCGCCCCGACCGACCTCGCACGGATCACCGACGCGGTCGCTGCACCCATCGCGCGGACCTGAGTCGGGTCGCCGCAAGTTTCTTCCGGACCCGGGAATGACCCGGGCCCTCCTGCGTTGCATTGAGTCGAAGGCACTCAAGTTCCCCAGGAGGTCCCTTTGCCAGCAACGTTCGGCCCGACCGGTGGCAACGACTCGTTCGACGAGTTCCTCGCCCGCCTGCTCGCGGCACAGCGCACCGGTGACCAGCAGCGCGTCCGTGCGTTCGGTCGACCGGTCGACATCACCCGGCTGCTCAGCCGCCGGACCCACGAGCTGCTCCAGCACACCGCCGAGTACGCGGTCGCGCAGGGGCAGCGCGAGATCGACGCCCTGCACATCCTGCACGTGCTCGTCCGCACCGAGCCGTTCGACGCCGTCGTGCGCTCCGCCGGGGTCGACCCCCGGCGACTCGCCGAGGAGATCGAGCAGCGCCTGCCGGTGGCGCACGAGCCGCTGGCCGAGCAGACCGGCCGCCCGGCGCTGACCGGCACCGCCCAGCGCATCCTCGTCGAGGCGACGCAGGCCGCGCGGGGCTTCGGCAGCACCTACACCGACCCCGAGCACGTCTTCTTCGCGCTCGTGATGGACCAGGAGACCGTGACCGGTCAGCTGCTCGCCAGCGCCGGGATCACCCCGCAGGTCATGCAGGACTACGCGGCACAGGCTGCCGCCGCCGCGAGGGAGGGGCGCCCCGCGCCCGGGACACCCGAAGCCGTCGGCACCGACCAGGCCACCGACAGCGGCACCCCGACGCTCGACCAGTTCGGCACCGACCTCACCGCCCGCGCCCGTGACGGGCACGTCGACCCGGTGATCGGCCGCGCCGACGAGATCGAGCAGACCGTCGAGATCCTGCTCCGTCGCACCAAGAACAACCCCGTGCTGATCGGTGAGCCCGGCGTCGGCAAGACCGCGATCGTCGAGGGCCTCGCCCAGCGCATCGTCGACGGTGACGTCCCCGCCCTGTTGCAGGGCAAGCGGGTCGTCGCGCTCGACCTGCCCGGCATGCTCGCCGGCACCCGCTACCGCGGCGACTTCGAGGAGCGCCTCACCACGGCGATGGACGAGATCGCGGCGCACGCCGACGAGCTCATCGTCTTCGTCGACGAGCTCCACACCGTCGTCGGCGCAGGCGGCGGCGGCGAGGGCGGCTCGATGGACGCCGGCAACATCCTCAAGCCCCGGCTCGCCCGCGGCGACCTGCACATGGTCGGCGCGACGACGCTCACCGAGTACCGCCGGATCGAGAAGGACGCCGCACTCGAGCGCCGCTTCCAGCCCGTCACGGTGGGGGAGCCGACCGTCGAGGACGCCGTCGCGATCCTGACCGGCCTCGCCCCGCGCTACGCGGAACACCACGGCGTCGTGTACACGCCCGAGGCGCTCCGCGCGGCCGTCGAGCTCTCGCACCGCTACGTGACCGACCGACACCTGCCGGACAAGGCCATCGACCTCGTCGACCAGGCCGGTGCACGCCGTCGCCTCGCCCTGTCGGGCGACGTCGACGTCGAGGCGCTCCGCACCCAGGTCGCCGACCTGACGGCCCGGAAGGACCGCGCGGTCGCCGAGGAGCACTACGAGGAAGCGTCCGACCTGCGCGACGAGATCGTCGGACTGGAGGCCCGGATCACCGCCGCCTCGTCGGCGGACGCCACCCGCGCCTCCGGTCCGGAGTCCGCGGACTCGTCGATCACGGAAGCCGACATCGCCGAGGTGGTGTCCCGCGCCACCGGCATCCCGGCGGCCCGTCTCGGGTCGGCAGACAAGACGCGGCTCGCCGCGCTCGAGTCCGAGCTGCACGAGCGCGTGGTCGGCCAGGACGACGCTGTCGTCGCGATCGCCAGGGCCGTCCGGCGCAGCCGGACCGGCATGGGCGACCCGCGTCGTCCGGTGGGCAGCTTCCTGTTCCTCGGCCCGACGGGCGTCGGCAAGACCGAACTCGCGAAGGCCCTCGCCGGCTCGCTGTTCGGCGACGAGTCCGCCATGGTCCGCTTCGACATGAGCGAGTTCGGGGAACGCCACACCGTGTCCCGCCTGGTCGGTGCCCCTCCCGGGTACGTCGGGTACGACGAGGCCGGGCAGCTCACCGAGCGCGTCCGCCGCAACCCGTACTCCGTCATCCTGCTCGACGAGGTCGAGAAGGCCCACCCGGACGTCTTCAACCTGCTCCTGCAGGTGCTCGACGACGGTCGGCTGACCGACGGCCAGGGGCGCACGGTCGACTTCCGCAACACGGTCGTCATCATGACGTCGAACCTCGGGTCGGAGTTCCTGGCCTCGCGGTCCGGAGCGCTCGGGTTCTCCGCGGCGGCCGACGGCGGCTACGGGGAGCAGGACCTGCGCAACCGGGTGATGGGCAAGGTGCGCGAGGCGATGCGGCCGGAGTTCATCAACCGCATCGACGAGGTCGTGCTGTTCCGCAAGCTCGATCCGACGCAGATCCGCTCGATCGTGTCGCTGCTGCTGCAGGACACGGCCCTCCGACTCGTCGCGCAGGACCTGCTGCTGTCGGTGTCGGACGCCGCGGTCGACTGGCTCGCCGAGCACGGGTACGAGCCGGAGTACGGTGCCCGCCCGCTCCGCCGACTCATCCAGCGCGAGGTCGACGACCGCATCGCGACCCTGGTGGTCGAGGACGGGGTCACCGCGGGTGACACCCTCCGGGTCGACGTCGTGGACGGCGAGCTGACGGCGTCCGTCGCAGACCACGCCACGGTGTAGTCCCGACGAACCGGGCGAGGCCCGGCACCCGATGGGTGCCGGGCCTTTCGGTGTGTTCAGGAGTGCAATTCCGGAGAATCTCGACGAATGGGGTTGCGCGGTGAATTGTCGTGCCGATAGTGTTCACTCGTCGCGAACGGTCGGGTATTCGACCAGGACGACTCCACCAGCTCGAGACCGAAAGGGGGCCGACCATGATGATCTTCGCAACCACTCCGTTCCGTGGGATCCGCGAGCGCGTCGGCACCCCGTTCCGCGTCCGCTGACCCGGGGCGTCCCACTCTCCTGACACCTGTGCCTCCGAGCACCGTGCGCTGCGCCGATCAGGCTCACTGATCCGGCTCGCGCAGGACCGGTCCGTCCGTCTGCCGAACGGCTCGTCGACACGTCGACGAATGCCGCTCGATCGTCGCGGACGTCGCCGGGAGAATGTCGATGGACAGTGCGACGCTCTCGGTGTCGACGTGCATTCCACGATGCGCCGTGCGGTCATTCCCGGGACCATCCGGGAGTGCATTCTCGCGCATTCATTTCCTGCTGCCCGCGACCCGGGCAGATCCGTCGTGCCCGCAACCCGGGCAGCTCTGCCGTGCCCTGAAGGGGAACACCGTGTCCACGAAGACCACCACCCGTCCACCCGATACCCGCGCGGTGCGCCGTCGGGTCTCGCTCACCGACCGCATCGCCCTCCGCGTCGGGGTGTCGCTCATCATCTGGAGTCGACGCACCCGGACCGTGCGACCGTCACTCGACCGCGCCACCGTGGCGCGTCTCGAGCGCGAGCGCCGGCAGCGCGAACTCGACTGGCTGACGCAGGTCGCCGCGCTGCGCATGTGGCGCTGAGCCGCCGGTCGTGCGTGGCGCTCGTCCTCGCGCTTGCTGGCCCGGCACCCGGCGGCCCCCGCCGCCGGGTGCCGTCCGCGCGTGCCGACGTGTCGGACGCGCCCCGGGCCTCCCGTACCGTTGACGGGTGACCGAAACCGCAGCTGCACTCGTCGAACGCCTGACCGCCCTCGTGCCGGACTTCCCGAAGCCGGGGGTGCTCTTCCGTGACGTGACGCCCGTGTTCTCGGACGCCGTCGCCTTCGGCCGCGTCTGCGAGGCACTCGCTGCGCCGTTCGCGATCGGCGCCGGGTTCGACGCCGTCGCCGGCATCGAGGCCCGCGGCTTCGCCCTGGCCGGCGGCATCGCCGCGCAGCACCAGGTCGGCGTGCTCACCGTCCGCAAGGCCGGCAAGCTGCCCGGCGAGGTGCTCAGCGAGCAGTACGCGTTGGAGTACGGCGAGGCCGAGCTCGAACTCCGGCCGGGTCAGCTGCCGGCGGGCACGCGGGTGCTCGTCGTCGACGACGTGCTGGCCACCGGCGGCACCGGCGCGGCCACGATCACCCTGCTCGAGCGGGCCGGGTACCAGGCGATCGGCTTCGCCGCCCTGCTCGAGCTCGACGGGCTGAACGGCCGCGAGCGACTCGAGCCCCGGCTGCCCGTCGCGACCCTCGGCGCCGTCCCCGCCTGAGCCCGCACCCGCACTAGTCTTGACGCACCATCCCGATCGAGGAGTCCCATCACCGTGACCGAGTCAGTCGCCCCCGCGCCCGCCGAGCTTCCCCTTGCACCCGAGCCCCGGACCGCGACGACGACCACGACGGGCACCGAGCTCTTCGACGGCGAGCGCGGCATCGTGGCGATCCGTGTCGACGGCGTCCTCAAGGACCTCGCCGCCGACGTGCAGGCCGGCGAGACCGCCGAGCCGGTGACCCTCGACGAGCAGGACGGGCTCGACATCCTGCGGCACTCCGCGGCACACGTGCTCGCGCAGGCCGTGCAGCAGATCAACCCGGACGCGAAGCTCGGCATCGGTCCGCCCGTCACCGACGGCTTCTACTACGACTTCGACGTCGCCGAGCCCTTCACCCCCGAGGACCTCAAGGCGATCGAGAAGGGCATGGACCGCATCGTCAAGCAGGCCCAGCGCTTCCGCCGCGTGGTCGTCACCGACGAGCAGGCGCGCGAACTCATGGCGGGGGAGCCCTACAAGCAGGAGCTCATCGGTCTCAAGGGCGCCGCGGACGCCGGTGACTCGGGCGAGAGCGTCGAGGTCGGCGCCGGCGAGCTGACAGTCTACGAGAACGTCGACCCGAAGTCGGGCGAGGTCGTCTGGCAGGACCTCTGCCGCGGTCCGCACGTCCCGCACACCCGTTGGATCGGCAACGCCGCCAAGCTCATGCGCGTCGCGGCGGCCTACTGGCGCGGCTCGGAGAAGAACCCGCAGCTGCAGCGCATCTACGGCACGGCCTGGCCCGACAAGGACCAGCTCAAGGCCTACCTCGTGCGCCTGGAGGAGGCCGCCAAGCGCGACCACCGCAAGCTCGGCGCCGAGCTCGACCTGTTCTCGTTCCCCGACGAGATCGGGTCCGGCCTGGCGATCTTCCACCCGAAGGGCGGCATCATCCGCCGCGAGATGGAGGACTACTCGCGCCGTCGGCACGAGCAGGAGGGCTACTCCTTCGTCTACACGCCGCACATCACCAAGGGCGACCTGTTCGAGCAGTCCGGGCACCTCGGCTGGTACAAGGACGGCATGTTCCCGGCCATGCACATGGACGAGGCACGCGACGAGGACGGCAACGTCACCCGCCAGGGCGCCGACTACTACCTCAAGCCGATGAACTGCCCGATGCACATCCTGGCGTACCGCTCGCAGGCCCGGTCGTACCGCGACCTGCCGCTGCGGATGTTCGAGTTCGGCACGGTGTACCGCAACGAGAAGTCCGGCGTCATCCACGGCCTGACGCGTGTGCGCGGCATGACCCAGGACGACGCGCACATCTTCACCACGCCCGAGAAGATGAAGGAGGAGCTGACCACGACGCTCGAGTTCGTGCTCTCGCTCCTGCGCGACTACGGCCTCGACGACTTCTACCTCGAGCTGTCGACGAAGGACCCGGAGAAGTACGTCGGTGACGACGACGTCTGGGAGGTCGCGACGAACACCCTGCGCGAGGTCGCCGAGGAGTCCGGGCTCGAGCTCGTGCCCGACCCGGCCGGTGCCGCGTTCTACGGCCCGAAGATCTCGGTGCAGGCGCGGGACGCGATCGGCCGCACGTGGCAGATGTCGACCGTGCAGCTCGACTTCAACCTGCCCGAGCGCTTCGGCCTGGAGTACGCGGCCGCCGACGGCACGCGTCAGCGCCCCGTCATGATCCACCGCGCCCTGTTCGGGTCGATCGAGCGGTTCTTCGGCGTCCTCACCGAGCACTACGCCGGTGCGTTCCCGGTCTGGCTGTCCCCGGTGCAGGTCGTCGCGATCCCGGTCGCGGCCGAGTACGGCGACTACCTCGACGAGGTCGTCGCGAAGCTCCGCAGCCACGGCGTCCGCGCCGAGGTCGACCACTCCGACGACCGCATGCAGAAGAAGATCCGCACGCACACCAAGGCGAAGGTCCCGTTCCAGCTCATCGCCGGCGGCGACGACCGCGACGCCGGAGCCGTCTCGTTCCGCTTCCGTGACGGGCGCCAGGACAACGCGGTGCCCGTGGACGAGGCCGTCGACCGGATCCTCACCGCGATCCGCGAGCGCGCGCAGGTCTGATGACCGACGAGCAGGACCCGCTGGTCATCCGGGACGCCGCCACCGCGGCGGCCGTCCCGGATGCCTTCCAGCGTCTGTGGAACCCGCACCGGATGGCGTACATCGATGCGGGTCGGCAGGGCGAGGGACGCGGGCACAAGGACGACTGCCCCTTCTGCGAGGCACCCCGGAAGTCCGACGAGGACGCCCTGGTCGTCGCCCGCGGTGCGCACGCCTACGTCCTGCTCAACCTGTACCCGTACAACAACGGCCACCTGCTGGTCTGCCCGTACCGGCACGTCCCGCTCTACGACGAGGCGACGCCGGAGGAGACCCGCGAGATCGGCGAGCTCACGCAGACCGCGATGCGCGTGCTGCGGCAGGTGTCGCACTGCGACGGCTTCAACATCGGCATGAACCAGGGCGAGGTCGCCGGGGCCGGCGTCGCCGCGCACCTGCACCAGCACATCGTGCCGCGGTGGCAGTCCGACGCCAACTTCTTCCCGATCATCGCGCGCACGAAGTCGATGTCGCAGATGCTCGACGAGACCCGGCGACTCATCGCCGACGGGTGGCCCGCGGCGCACTAGACTGGGCGGCATCATGAGCGACAGCACCAGCACCTCCGGCACCCCTGGCACCTCGATCACCGGCTCCGACCGCGTCAAGCGCGGCCTCGCCGAGATGCTCAAGGGCGGCGTCATCATGGACGTCATCGACGCCGACCAGGCACGCATCGCCGAGGAAGCCGGCGCCACCGCCGTCATGGCACTCGAGCGCGTCCCCGCCGACATCCGTGCGCAGGGCGGCGTCGCCCGCATGTCCGACCCGTCGATGATCGAGGAGATCATCGCCGCCGTGTCGATCCCGGTCATGGCGAAGGCCCGCATCGGCCACTTCGTCGAGGCCCAGGTGCTGCAGGAGCTCGGCGTCGACTACATCGACGAGTCCGAGGTCCTGTCGCCCGCCGACTACGTGAACCACATCGACAAGTGGAACTTCACCACCCCGTTCGTCTGCGGTGCCACCAACCTGGGCGAGGCGCTCCGTCGCATCACCGAGGGAGCGGCCATGATCCGCTCCAAGGGCGAGGCCGGCACGGGTGACGTGTCCGAGGCCACCAAGCACATCCGCACGATCAGCAAGGAGATCGCGGCGCTGCGCAACCTCAAGGACGACGAGCTCTACGTCGCCGCGAAGGAGCTGCAGGCCCCGATCGACGTCGTGAAGGAGGTCGCGGCGACCGGCAAGCTGCCCGTCGTGCTCTTCACCGCCGGTGGCGTCGCGACCCCGGCCGACGCCGCGATGATGATGCAGCTCGGTGCCGACGGCGTCTTCGTCGGCTCCGGCATCTTCAAGTCGGGCGACCCGGCCAGGCGAGCAGCCGCGATCGTCAAGGCCGTTACCTTCCACGACGACCCCAAGGTCATCGCCGAGGTCTCGCGCGGGCTCGGCGAGGCGATGGTCGGCATCAACGTCGCCGACGTGCCCGCGCCGCACCGCCTCGCCGAGCGTGGCTGGTAGCCCGACGGGTGGCGCTCGGCCCCGCATCGGGGTGCTGGCGCTGCAGGGCGACTTCCGTGAGCACATCGTCTCGCTGACGGAGCTCGGCGCCGACGTGGTGCCGCTCCGCCGTGCCGAGGAGATCGGCGGCCTCGACGGCGTCGTCATCCCCGGCGGCGAGTCGAGCGTCATGGACAAGCTGTCCCGGTCGTTCGGCGTCGCTGAGCCGCTCGCCGACGCCATCCGCGGCGGGCTGCCCGCCTACGGCACGTGCGCCGGCATGATCATGCTGTCGGCACGCATCGCCGACGGGATCAGCGGGCAGCAGACGCTCGGGGTGCTCGACACCACCGTGCGTCGCAACGCGTTCGGCGCGCAGAACGACTCGTTCGAGACCGACATCCCGATGCCCGACCTCGGCGAGGCCCCGGTGCACGCGGTGTTCATCCGGGCGCCCGTGGTCGAGCAGCACGGCGACGACGTGCACGTGCTCGGGGCGCTCCCGGACGGCCAGGTCGTCGCGGTGCAGCAGGGCAGCGTCATCGCGAGTGCGTTCCACCCCGAGGTCGCTGGCGAGGACCGGTTCCACCGGCGGTTCCTCGACCTCGTCCGCAGCGCCTGACCACGGCAGCAGGCGGCGGCTCCGTCGTCCGACGACGCGGGTGCGGTGTGGCGGGTCAGCCGACCGCGAGCTGCGCGACGACGGACAGCGCCGTCGCCACCAGCGCGGCGGATCCGAGCACGGCCCAGAGCACGAGGGGCTTCCGCGTCCGCCGGTGCGGGCGTCGGAGCACCTCGCTCGCGCACATGCACGCCGCGAAGACGGCGGCCCAGGCCGTCGGCAGCGTCCGCCCGACCGCGGCGGTCCCGGGCGTGCCGAGCACCGCCGAGAACAGCCACACCCCGAGCGCCGTGCACGCCGGCAGCGCCGCGAGCCTGCGCCACTGATCGCCCCAGCCGAGGCGCAGGCGACCGGCGGGGGTGTCGGGGAACCGCTCGGCCCGGACGTCGACCCGGGCACGGGTCACGACGACCGTCGCGAGCGCGGCCGTCTGCAGCAGCACGACCACACCGACGGCGGCGACCGCGTGCCCGACCGCGGGCTCGGACGACCCGGGCGGACGGGTCAGCACGACGACGGAGGCGACGACGGTCACCACGATGCCGAGCACGCTGACGAGCACGGCTGCGGCGACCTGCGGATCGCGCGCGAACGTCCGTCGCCAGACGCGCCACCGGTACTTCCGCGCAGCGTTCCGCACGGTGACGCTGAACGACAGCGCCGCGAACGCCGTCACCACCCAGGCGATCGGTGCCGACGGTGCCGACGGGGCGCCGGCACGGACCTCGATGCCGAGCACGGTGACGGTCGCCACGACCAGGACGAACAGGACGGTGACGGACAACCGCCGCCAGAGCAGGGCGTCGAGCTGTTCCCCGGCGCCGCGCGATGCGGGGTTCACCGCGAGCACCGAGAGCGACCGCTCCGCAGCGGTGGCCTCGTCGGCCAGGCGTGCCGACGCCAGCAGGACGTCCTCGTCCGTCGGGGCGAGCTCGAGCGCGGCCTCGATCAGCCGTCGCGACTCGTCCGGCCGCCGGAGCGCCATCGCGCACCGTGCGGCATCGGCGAGGATCCCGGGCTGGTCGGCGCCGAGTTCGGTCGCACGCCCGAGCGCTCGCACGCACCGCTCGATGTCCGAGTACGGCCACGCCGCGAGGTCGCGCGGACGCCGATCGGACGGGGACCACCACGTGTGCACGAAGGCCCACTGCAGGTGTGCCCGCGCCCAGTCCGGACGGAGTTCGACGAGCCGGTCGGCGTACCGCTTCGCATCCGCGTCCTGCCCGACCGCGGCACTCGACGTGACGAGCGCGTCGAGCGCGGTGACCTGCTCCGGGTCGATCGCGAGCGCGCGGTGCCCCGCGTCGACGGCGGCCCGGTGGTCCTCGCGGATGCGCTCCACACGGGCGAGTTCCGCCCAGAGCCGAGCGTCGTCCGGCAGGGTGGCCAGGCCGCGACGGACCTCGTCGCGGGCGTCGTCCGGTCGACGGAAGTCGAGCAGCGCCCGTGCCCGTTCGAGCGCGTGCTCGACGTCGTCGCTCACCCGCGCGGCTTCTCGGTGCGCAACCACGCGGCGAGGTCGTCGTACTCACCGCTGGTGTTCGCGAACTCGGCGACGTTCCGTGCGGCCTGCACCCACGGCCCGATCGACGGACGCACCTCGTGCAGGGCGTCGCGCACGTCGGTCATCCGGATCGGCCGGACGGCGCCGGTCCGGATGGACTCCGCCATCGCCTTCTCGGCGGCGGTCGTCACCAGGTGCTGCAGGTCCGCGCCGGAGAAGCCACGGGTCCTGCGGACGAGCGCGCCGAGGTCGATCCCCTCGATGGGTCGTTCCCGCAGGTGCACACGCAGCACGGCCTCGCGGGCGACGTCGTCCGGCGGACCCACGAAGACCATGCGGTCGAACCGGCCCGGCCGCTTCAGCGCGGCGTCGACGTCCCACGGGTGGTTCGTCGCGGCGAGCACGTACAGCCCGTCGTTCCGGGCGTCCACCCCGTCCATCTCGACGAGCAGCTGGTTGACGACGTTGCGGAACGACGACCACTGGCCCGCGCTGCGCTTGCCGCCGATGGCGTCCATCTCGTCGAAGAACAGGACCGCGGGTGCTGCCGCGCGTGCCTGCTCGAACACGCGGTGGACGTTCTTCTCGCTCTCCCCGATGTACTTGTCGAGGACGTCGTTGAGGCTCACGCTCAGGAAGTGCGCCCCGAGCTCACCGGCGATCGCCCGCGCGATGAAGGTCTTGCCGCAGCCGGGCGGGCCGTACAGCAGCAGCCCGCCGCGGAGTGTCTTGCCGAACGCCCGCGCGATGTCGGGGTGCGCCATCGGCTGCAGGAACGACTCCTCTATGCGCCGCTTGACCCCGTCGAGCCCGCCGACGTCGGCCAGCCGGGTCGTCTCGCGGCGCAGTTCGGCGATCGGGACGGGGTCGTCGTCGGACGTCCCCTGCTCGGTCACGAAGGGCGGCGGCGTGGCGACCCCGATGTCGCGTTCCAGGGCGTGCCAGTCGATGCCGTCGTCGGCCGCCGGAGTCGCCGGAGTCACCGGACTCGACGGTGCCGACGGTGCCGCCGTCGGCGATCCTGGCAACGCGGACCGCTCGGTGTCCCCGGTGCCCGCACCACCCGCGCCGGCACCACCGGCAGCGTCGGCGGCCCGACGGACGAGGGCCTGGGCGTCCGCGTTGCCGGGTTCGCGCTGCAGGACCGCCGCGGCCTGCGCGATGGCGTCGGTCAGCCGGCCGGCATCGACGAGGAGTCCGGCGTAGCGCAGCCGGAGGGCCGTGTCGTCCGGCAGTACCTCGACGGCGGCCGCGAGCGCTGCGAGCGGGTCGGTCATGCTTCCCCCCTGGGTGTCCGTGCCCTCGATCGTAGGCGACACCCGGTCGGCCACGGCGACCACCGGGTCGCGGCGAGCAGCGCGGCGGCGGCGATCCGGGCCTCCCGAGCCGGTAGACTGGAGCGGATTTTCGGCGAGACGCAAGGAGAACCGTGTCCGGGCATTCCAAATGGGCAACGACCAAGCACAAGAAGGCGGTCATCGACCAGCGCCGTGCCAAGTCGTTCGCCAAGCTCATCAAGAACATCGAGGTCGCCGCGAAGATGGGCGGCGCCGACCTGTCCGGCAACCCGACCCTGGTCGACGCCGTCCAGAAGGCCAAGAAGACCTCGGTCCCGAACGACAACATCGACCGCGCCATCAAGCGCGGCGCCGGTCTCACGGGCGAGACCATCGAGTACACGACGATCATGTACGAGGGCTACGGCCCGAACGGCGTCGCCATGCTCATCGAGTGCCTCACCGACAACAAGAACCGCGCCGCGGCCGAGGTCCGGACCGCGATGTCGCGCAACGGCGGCACCATGGCCGACCCGGGCAGCGTCGCCTACAACTTCTCGCGCAAGGGCGTCATCTCGGTCACGAAGACCGACGGTCTCGACGAGGACACCGTCATGACCGCCGTGCTCGACGCCGGCGTCGAGGACGTCGTCGACCAGGGCGGCGGCTTCGAGGTCATCACCGAGGCGTCCGACCTCGTCGCGGCACGCACCGCGCTGCAGGAGGCCGGCATCGACTACGACTCGGCCGACGCCGAGTTCGTCCCCGGCCTCAAGGTCCCGGTCGACGCCGAGACCGCCCGCAAGGTGTTCCGCCTGATCGACGCGCTCGAGGACTCCGACGACGTGCAGAACGTCTACTCGAACTTCGACATCCCCGCGGACGTCCAGGCCGAGCTCGACGAGGACGAGGGCGAGTAGCCGTGCTCCGTGTGCTCGGGGTGGACCCCGGGCTCACCCGGTGCGGTGTCGGCGTCGTCGAGGTCGCACCGAACCGACGCGCACGGCTCGTCCACGTGACGGTCGTGCGCACCCCGCCGGACATGCCGCTCGAGCAGCGGCTGCTCCGGATCGCCGACGGCATCGCCGCCGAGATCGACGAGCACCGCCCCCAGGCCGTGGCCGTCGAGCGGGTGTTCGCCCAGGCGAACGTCCGCACCGTGATGGGCACGGCGCAGGCCGCCGGCCTGGCGCTGCACGCCGCGGCGGCCCGCGGCCTGCCCGTCGGGCTGCACACGCCCTCCGAGGTCAAGGCCGCCGTGACCGGCTACGGCAACGCCGACAAGCGCCAGGTGCAGACCATGATCGCGCGTGTGCTCGGCCTCGACGAGGCCCCGAAGCCCGCCGACGCCGCCGACGCGCTCGCGTTGGCCGTGTGCCATGCCTGGAGGCTCGGATCACCCGACGCTGCCGGCGCACGTGCCACGAACCTCACCCCGGCACAGCGTGCCTGGCGGGACGCGCAGGGCGGCACCGTCGACTCGCCGCTCGCGCGGGCCGCCGCCGCCGCGGCGCGTCCGCAGCGTGGCAGGTCGGCGTCGTCGGCGGCCGGCCCTAGGCTCGGAGCATGATCGCGAGTCTCCGGGGCACCTGCATCGACATCGCCGGCTCGGCCGTGGTGATCGAGGTCGGGGGAGTGGGCTACGCCGTCACGGTCACGCCCGCCCACGCCCTGACGATGCGCCACGGGGCCGAGGTCTTCGTGCGCACCGCGATGATCGTGCGCGAGGACGAGCACCTGCTGTTCGGCTTCGAGTCCACCGACGCCCTGCAGGTGTTCGACCTGCTCCGAGGTGTGTCCGGGGTCGGCCCGAAGTCGGCGCTCGGGGTCCTGGCGCACATGGACCCGTCCCAGATCGCGAACGCCGTCGCGCACGAGGACGACGCCGCCTTCCGCAAGGTGTCCGGCATCGGCCCGAAGACCGCGAAGCTCATCATCGTCGCCCTGTCCGGCAAGCTCGTCGCCTTCGAGCAGGCCGCCGTGGTCGCCGCCGCCCGGGGGACCGCGCAGCACCCCGCCGCCGTCGACGTCGTCTCCGCGCTGGTCGGCCTCGGCTGGCGCGAGGACGCCGCGCAGACCGCCGTCGACGAGACCATCGCGAACGAGCCCGGGGCCGCGGCGATGGGCACGCAGGCCCTGCTCCGCGCCGCGCTCGGCGCCCTCCGACCCGCGGCTGCCGGCCGGTGAGCGGCATCACGGCGGCCGGTGCCGAGTCGCAGGAAGAGCTCGCCTTCGAGGGTGCGCTCCGCCCCAGGTCACTCGACGAGTTCGTCGGCCAGCGCAAGGTCCGGGGTCAGCTCGACCTGCTCCTCAAGGCCGCCGGGCTGCAGGAGCGCACGCCCGACCACATCCTCATGGCCGGACCGCCCGGCCTGGGCAAGACGACGCTCGCGATGATCGTCGCCCACGAGACCGGCCGACCCCTGCGCATGTCCAGCGGTCCGGCCATCCAGCACGCCGGCGACCTCGCCGCCGTGCTGTCGTCGCTCGTGCCGGGCGAGGTCCTGTTCATCGACGAGATCCACCGCATGGCGCGCTCGGCAGAAGAGATGCTCTACCTGGCGATGGAGGACTTCCGCATCGACGTCATGGTGGGCAAGGGGGCCGGTGCGACGAGCATCCCGCTCGACCTCGCGCCGTTCACCCTGGTCGGTGCCACCACCCGGGCCGGCCTGCTGCCGAACCCGCTCCGCGACCGTTTCGGCTTCACCGCGCACCTGGAGTTCTACGAGCGCGACGAACTCGAGCAGGTCCTCATCCGAGCGGCGCACCTGCTCGAGCTCGACATCGACCGGACGGCCCTGCGCGAGATCGCGGGCCGGTCCCGGGGCACCCCCCGCATCGCGAACCGCCTGCTCCGCCGTGTGCGTGACTTTGCACTCGTGCACGGCACGACCGACGGCATGGCCGCGGTCCAGGGTGCCCTCGACCTGTACGACGTCGACGAGCTCGGACTCGACCGGCTGGACCGCGCGGTGGTCGAGACCATGCTCACCCGCTTCGACGGCGGCCCGGTCGGGCTCAACACGCTCGCGGTGTCGGTGGGTGAGGAGTCCGAGACCATCGAGTCGGTCGTCGAACCGTTCCTGGTCCGGGTCGGTCTGGTCACCCGGACCCCACGGGGGCGCATCGCGACACCGACCGCCTGGCGGCACCTCGGCCTCACGCCCGGACAGGGCGCCGGCGGGCAACCCGGGCTCTTCGACGACCAGGACACCACCGCCTGACACCGTTCAGTCGAGTGACATGCCACGGACGGTGGCGTGCCCTAGACTGCTACGGCCCGAAACCGAGCAACCAGAGAAGGCATCGCCACCATGGACCAGTCAATCTTCCTCATCGTCATCATCGTGGCGTTCGCGGCCTTCATGTTCTACAGCAGCCGCAAGCGCAAGAAGCAGCAGGCCGAGATCGCCGACAAGATGGTGCCGGGCGCCCGCGTCATGCTGTCCTTCGGTCTGTACGGCACGCTGCTGTCGGTCAACGACGAGAAGGTCACGGCGGACGTCGAGATCGCTCCGGGGACCGTCGTCACCGTGCACCGTCAGACCCTGTCCCGCGTCGTCGACGACAACGAGTCCGACGTCGAGACCACCACGACCACCGAGGCCGAGGCGACGCCCGTCGCCGAACTCAACGGGGAGCCGGTCTACGGCGAGCGGGTCGACACCGACCGCGTGGACGAGACCGACGCCACGAAGCGCAAGTCCGACGACTGACGCCCCAGCCGCCGGGTCGACTGACCCGGCGGCTCCCTTCTGCCGTCGCACGGTGTGCCGACGGTCCTGAACAGAAAGACGAGACGACCGGTGGCACGATCGACACCCGTCAAGAAGGCGCTGCGCTCGCTCACCTGGTTGGTGATCCTGATCGCGATCCTCGCCGGTGTGAACACCACCGCGTCGATCCTGGCCGGCTCTTCGAAGGACGACACCGACGAGTGGTACCAGGGCGCGAGCTGGGTCCCGGAACTCGCACTGGACCTGCAGGGCGGCACGCAGCTGACCCTCGCCGCGCAGAACACCGAGGGCGGCTCGGTCACGCGTGAGCAGTTGAACCAGGCCGTCGAGATCATCCGTCAGCGCATCAACGCGACGGGCGTCTCGGAGTCGCAGATCAACACCCAGGGCACGAACAACATCGTCGTCTCGATCCCGGGCAAGCCGGACCAGGCCACGATCGACCGCATCGAGGCGGCCGCCAAGCTGACCTTCCGCCCGGTGCTCTTCACCGAGGCCGCCACGAACACCTCCGTCGGCGACGACGGGAAGGGCACCGCGTCGCCGACGCCGTACTCGCCGCCGGCCTCGCTCGAGGCCAGCCCGAGCGCGAAGCCGTCGAACGCGAGCGACCTGAACTGGGTGACGCCCAAGCTCCAGGACCTCTACACCAACTACAACTGCGCGGCTCCGGACGACACCACGACCGCGCCGGACGACGAGCCCCTGGTCACCTGCGACCAGAGCGGCACGGCCAAGTACATCCTCGGCCCCGTCGAGGTACTGGGTGACGACATCAGCAACGCCACCTCAGGACTCGCCACCGACTCGCAGGGCACGTCGACGGGCCAGTGGGCCGTCAACCTGACCTTCAACGACGCGGGCTCGAAGGACTTCCGCTCCGTCACGAACCGACTCGTCTCGCTGCAGCAGCCGCAGAACCAGTTCGCCATCGTGCTCGACGGCACGGTCATCGAGGCCCCGCGGACGAACACGGCGATCACGAACGGCAAGGCGCAGATCAGCGGCAGCTTCACGGCGGAGTCGGCGAAGACCCTCGCCGACCAGCTGAAGTACGGCGCCCTGCCGATCAACTTCCAGGTGCAGTCGAACGAGAACATCTCCGCGACGCTCGGCACCGCCCAGCTCGTCGGCGGTCTCGTCGCGGGCCTGATCGGGCTCATCCTGGTGATCATCTACTCGGTCATCCAGTACCGGGCGCTCGCCTTCGTCACGGTGCTGTCCCTGGGGGTCGCCGCGATCCTGACCTACCTGGTGATCGCGATCATGTCGTGGCGCGTCGACTACCGCCTGTCGTTGGCAGGTGTCGCCGGCCTCATCGTGGCGATCGGCATCACCGCGGACTCGTTCATCGTGTACTTCGAACGCATCCGTGACGAGCTCCGGGACGGCCGGGGCCTGGAGAGCGCCGTCGAGTCCGGCTGGAAGCGTGCGCTGCGCACCATCCTCGCCTCGGACTCGATCAACTTCCTCGCCGCGATCGTGCTCTACGTCCTCGCGGTGAGCGACGTGAAGGGCTTCGCGTTCACGCTGTTGCTCACGACCCTGATCGACGTCGTCGTGGTCGTGATGT
Source organism: Curtobacterium oceanosedimentum (assembly GCF_020297365.1). Classification (GTDB taxonomy): domain Bacteria; phylum Actinomycetota; class Actinomycetes; order Actinomycetales; family Microbacteriaceae; genus Curtobacterium. The sequence goes on along the minus strand of NZ_JAIXIG010000007.1, from coordinate 62,729 downwards.
TCACGCACCCGATGATGCAGCTCATCGCCCGCAGCCGGTTCTTCGGTGAGGGCCACCGCTTCAGCGGGCTCGACCCGGCAGCACTCGGTGCCGTGTACCGGGGACGCGCGCAGTTCCGTGCCCCCGTCGTCGACGGCAAGCGGCAGCGGAGCGCCGGCGAGGCGCAGCGCCGCCAGACGATCGCGGAGCGGAAGGCCCAGCAGGGCACCGCCGAGAACGGCACCACGCCGGACGGGAAGGACGACTGATGGCCAGCTTCAGCCAGTTCGGCAGCGACCTGTACACGGGCAAGCGCTCGTACGACATCGTCGGCCGCCGCAAGACCTGGTACCTCATCGCACTGATCGCCATCGTGGTCTCGCTCGCGGTGCCGTGGCTGCGCGGCGGGTACCAGCTCGGCATCGAGTTCACGGGTGGGTCCGAGTTCACGGTCTCGAACGCGAAGGACCTCGACCAGTCGCTGGCGACCCGGACCGTCGAGTCGATCGTCCCCGAGGGCATCCCGCGGGTGTCCCAGGTCGGCCAGGACGGCATCCGCGTGCAGACGGAACAGCTGACCGACCGCGAGACCACCGAGGTGCAGGACGCCCTGGCCGAGGCGTACGACGTGACGCCGGACCAGGTGGCCTCCACCTACATCGGTGCGACCTGGGGCGCCGACGTGCTCGCCCAGGCGATCCGGGGTCTGCTGATCTTCCTGGCCCTGGCCGCGATCGTCATGGCGCTGTACTTCCGCACCTGGAAGATGTCCGTCTCGGCGATGGCCGCGCTGCTGCACGACCTGCTCATCACCGCCGGTGTGTACGGCATCGTCGGGCTCGAGGTCACGCCGGCAGCCGTCATCGGCTTCCTGACGATCCTCGGCTACTCGCTCTACGACACCGTCGTGGTGTTCGACAAGGTGCGCGAGAACACGACGCAGGAGTCGCATCGCACCTTCGTGCAGTCGGTCAACCTCGCGGTGAACCAGACGCTCGTCCGGTCCATCAACACCTCGGTCGTGGCGCTGCTACCGGTCGCGGCGATCCTGTTCATCGGGTCGTACGTGCTCGGTGCGGGGACGCTCCGCGACATCTCGCTCGCGCTGTTCATCGGCATCATCGTCGGCACGTACTCGACGATCTTCATCGCGTCGCCCATGTACGCCCACCTGCGCGAGAACGAGCCGAAGATCAAGGACGCCGATGCCAAGAAGACGCAGGCGGCCGAGAAGCGTCGGCACGAGGTCGACACCGCGGCGGCGGGTGCCTGATGCCGATCGAGATCCAGAACATCGACGTCGCCGAGGCGCAGCGTCGCCTGGCGTCCGGCGCCCGACTGTTCGACGTGCGGGAGCAGGGGGAGTGGGACGAGGTCCACGCGCCCCAGGCCACGCTCGTGCCGATGTCGGCCTTCGCGGACCGCTGGCAGGAGATCGACGGTGGCGACCAGCCGGCGATCGTCGTGTGCCACTCGGGCGCCCGCTCGGCGCGCATCGTCGCGGCCCTCGAGCAGTCCGGTGTACCGGCCGTCAACCTCACGGGCGGCATGGTCGCCTGGGAGCAGTCGGGGGCTCCGGTGGAGCGCGACGCCCAGGGCGAACCGCGTCACGGGCACTGACGGAGGACGCGTAGTCTTGTCGGATCGAGCTCGGACCGAGCTCTCGGACCGAGTCGTCGGAGGCGCAGCATGACGGACACCCGCGAAGACCCGTCCGCGCCGAGCCGTCCCGGGTCGGCCTCGCAGCCGACCAGTCCGATCGGTCCGAACACCACCGGCAACCTCGGCTCCCTCCGCTCCCTGCTGCCGCGTCTGTTCTCGCGCGCGCAGCCCGCCGGCGCGGTCGACACGCTCATCCGCACGCTGCGCTCGCACCACCCGAAGGCCGACGTCACCCTGGTCGAGCGCGCCTACTCGGTGGCGGAGCGCGCGCACGACGGGCAGAAGCGGAAGTCCGGCGAGCCGTACATCACCCACCCGGTGGCGGTCGCACAGATCCTCGCGGACCTCGGCATCGGCACCATCACGATCGCAGCGGCGCTGCTGCACGACACCGTCGAGGACACCGACTACCAGCTCGACCAGCTGCGAGCCGACTTCGGCGACGAGATCGCCATGCTCGTCGACGGCGTCACGAAGCTCGACAAGGTCAAGTACGGCGACAGCGCGCAGGCCGAGACCGTCCGCAAGATGGTCATCGCGATGTCGAAGGACATCCGCGTCCTCGTCATCAAGCTCGCCGACCGCCTGCACAACGCCCGCACGTGGGGCTTCGTCGAGTCCGCCTCGGCCACGCGCAAGGCCAAGGAGACGCTGGAGATCTACGCGCCCCTGGCGCACCGGCTCGGTATCCAGATGATCAAGCTCGAGCTCGAGGACCTGTCGTTCGCGGTCCTGCACCCGAAGCTCTACGTCGAGATCGACAGCCTGGTCAAGGAGCGGCAGCCGAAGCGCGAGCAGTTCGTGCAGAACGTCATCGGCACGCTCAAGAAGGACCTGAAGTCCGCCAAGGTGCGCGGCGACGTCATGGGCCGCCCGAAGCAGTACTACTCGATCTACCAGAAGATGATCGTGCGCGGGCGCGAGTTCGACGAGATCTACGACCTGGTCGGCATCCGCGTGCTCGTCCCGACCGTGCGCGACTGCTACGCGATGCTCGGCTCGGTGCACGCGCGGTGGACGCCGCTGCCCGGCCGGTTCAAGGACTACATCGCCACCCCGAAGTTCAACCTGTACCAGTCGCTGCACACGACCGTGCTCGGTCCGCAGGGTCGTCCCGTCGAGATCCAGATCCGCACGCACGAGATGCACCAGCGGGCGGAGTTCGGCGTCGCCGCGCACTGGAAGTACAAGCAGCGTGCGGCGGGGCGCGACGTCGGCACCTCGTCGACCACGGACGACCAGGACATGGCCTGGCTCGCGCACATCACCGACTGGCAGGCCGAGACGAGCGACCCGGGGGAGTTCCTGGACTCGCTGCGCTACGAGATCGGCGCGAAGGAGACCTACGTCTTCACGCCGCAGGGCAAGGTCATCGGGCTGCCGGCCGGTGCGACCCCCGTCGACTTCGCGTACGCGGTGCACACCGAGATCGGCCACCGCACCATGGGCGCGAAGGTGAACGGTCGGCTCGTCCCGCTCGAGAGCCAGCTGTCCAGCGGCGACGTCGTCGAGATCTTCACGTCGAAGAACCCCGACTCCGGTCCGTCACAGGACTGGCTGCAGTTCGTGCGCAGCCCCCGGGCCCGCAACAAGATCAAGCAGTGGTTCACCAAGGAGCGCCGCGAAGAGGCGATCGAGCAGGGCCGCGACGCCATCGCCCGCGCGATGCGCAAGCAGAACCTGCCGCTCCAGCGGATCATGAGCCAGGACAGCATCGCCGAGGTGGCCTCGGCCATGCGCTACGAGGACGTCTCCGCCCTGTACGCTGCGGTCGGCGAGGGTCACGTCTCGACGCAGTCCGTCATCGAGAAGGTGCTCGCCGGCGTCCAGACCGAGACGGAGACGGACGAGCCCGAGCTCGCCTTCCCGCGCCAGGTCACCAGCCGACAGCTGCGCACGAGCGACAGCGGCGTGCTCGTCCGCGGGGCCCCGGACATCCTGGTGAAGCTCGCGAAGTGCTGCACCCCGGTGCCCGGCGACCAGATCGTCGGCTTCATCACCCGCGGGCAGGGCGTGTCGGTGCACCAGTCGTCGTGCACGAACGTCAAGTCCCTGATGAACGAGCCCGACCGGATGATCGAGGTCGAGTGGGCGCCGTCGTCGAAGTCGGTGTTCCTCGTGCAGATCCAGATCGAGGCGCTCGACCGGTCCGGACTGCTCAGCGACGTCACCCGCGTGCTCACCGACCACCACGTCAACATCCTGTCCGCGACCGTGTCGACCTCGTCCGACCGCCTGGCCCTCAGCCGGTTCGTGTTCGAGATGGGCGACACGATCCACCTGGACCGGGTGCTCAACGCCGTGCGTCGGATCGACGCCGTCTACGACGTCTACCGCGTCAGCGCGGGCTGACCCCGGGGGCGGCTCCGGCCTGCACCGCGCGGAGCCGCCGCTCGGCCTGCCGAGCCATCGGCACCGTGCCGAGTGCGGCCAGGCGGTCCAGCACCTCGGTGAGGGATGCCGCCCCGGTCGCGAGCAGTCCGTGCACGGCGGTGGCCTCGACCCCACCGAAGCCGCCCGCGACGGTGGCCGGGGTGCGGAGCAGGTCGACCACCGTGCGGCCGGGGGACGAGACACGGAGATCCGCCACACGGACCACGTCGACGTCCTCGATCCGCACCTCGCGCAGGCGCACCTCCGCCCGCACTCGCACGCGGAGGCCGGCAGGCGTGCAGACCTCGAGCGGCTCCGGCGGGCGTGACACGGCGCCCCACACCCACGCCGCCGTCACCGTGCACGCGATGAGCCGCGGGTCGCGCAGTGCCCATGCGACCGCCGCCGCACGCAGGGCCACGGTCTGCGGCTCGGACGGCGACGCCCAGCACGGCCCGACGGCGACGAGCTCGCCGGCGAGCACCGCCGCGCGCAGCTCGGCCTCCGGCCAGTCGTCACCGGTGAGCAGTCGCGAGCGGGGCACCCGCACATCCTGCCGGATGCGCAGCCCCGGACCGTAGCCCTGTGGACAGCCCACGGGCGGACGGGAGGCGCGGGTCGGGCCCGACCCGCGCCTCCCGTCCGCCGCGCCGAGCGTCAGCGCCGCGCGGAACGTCAGCGCAGGACGGAACGTCAGCGCAGGACGTCGGCCCGGTGCACGAGTGCGGCGGCGCCGATGAGCGGACCGTCCTGCGAGAGCCCGGTCGGCACGATCCGCACCTTGGTGACGAAGCCGAACTCGACCCGCTCCGCCACGGCCTGGCGGGCGTACTCGAAGAGGTCCGGCGTGACGTGGGAGAAGCCTCCGCCGATCGCCACGACCTCCAGGTCGACCAGGCTCGTCGCGGCGGCGATGGCCTGCCCGAGCGCGCGCCCGCTGCGGCGGACGGCGGCGACGGCGATCTCGTCACCCGCGGCGTAGGCGGCGGAGAGCTCCTCGCCGGTCGTGCCCGCGAAGCCCTGCGCGCGCGCCCAGACCACGGTCTTCGGGCCGCTCGCGATCGCCTCGAGGCACCCGGTGCCCCCGCAGGCGCAGGGGTCGTCGTACCCGCCACACTCGACGTGGCCGATGTGCCCGGCGTTGCCGGTCGGTCCGCTCACGGTGCGGCCGTGCAGGATGAGGCCACCGCCGACACCGGTCGAGACGATCATGCCCATCACGTGGTCGGATCCCTGCGCGGCGCCGACCCAGTGCTCGGCGAGCGTGATGGCCAGGCCGTCCATCCGCAGCGTCGCCCGCACGCCCTCGGGGAGCAGTGCCTGCACCCGGTCGCGCAGCGGGTGCCCACGCCACACCGGCATGTTGAGCGGCGACACCAGGCCGTGCTCCTCGTCGACCGGTCCGGCCGAGCCGATCCCCGCGCCGACCAGGACCGCGTCGGCGGGCAGGGCGCCCAGCGCGGCCGTCACGACCTCGTCGACCGCCGCCTGCAGCTCGTCCGAGGTGCGCTGCGGCCCGGTGGGGCTGCGGAAGCGCGAGGCGGGCAGGACGACGCCCTGGTCGGTCACCAGGGCCGCCTCGACCTTGGTGCCGCCCAGGTCGACTGCCAGGGCGAGGACGGGGGACTGGGGTGCGTTGCTGGACATGCGCGCTCCGATGCGGCGGTCTGGAGGCGCGGCGCCGGTCACGGACGCGTCGTCGCGTCCGGTGGGCGTCGGCCTGGTCGAGGTGGCGGGGGTGGGACTCAGTAGGACGAGGTGTCGTCGCCGAGCGACGCGGCGGAGCCGGTCTCGGCGCGGTGCGCGACGTCGTCGAGGATGCGGGCGGACGCACTCGTCCCGATGCGGTCGGCGCCGGCGTGGACCATCGCGAGCAGGGTGTCGAGGCCGCGCACGCCGCCGGACGCCTTCACGCCGCTGTCCGGGCCGACGGTGCGGCGCATCAGGGCGATGTGCTCCACGGTGGCGCCCCCGCCGGCGAACCCGGTCGACGTCTTCACGAACGCCGCACCGGCACGCTGCGCGGCGCTCGAGGCCGCGACGACCTCGTCGTCGGTCAGGAAGGCGGTCTCGAGGATGACCTTGACGACCGTCGACCCGGCGGCGTCGACGACGGCGCGGACGTCACGCTCGACCCGCTCCCAGTCGCCGGACTTCGCGGCGCCGATGTTCTGCACCATGTCGAGCTCGAAGGCGCCGTCGGCCAGGGCCTGCAGCGACTCGGCGACCTTGGCCTCGGTCGAGGTGGTGCCGTGCGGGAAGCCGATCACGGTGCCGACGCCGACGCCCGTGCCCTGCAGGCGTCCGACCGCGTGCGCGACGTCGCTCGGGCGGACGCACACGCTGAACACGCGGTAGGCGGCGGCCTCGTCGAGCTGGGCGTCGACGTCCGCACGGGTGAGTTCCGGCTTCAGGATCGCGTGGTCGATGAGGCCGCGGACGGCATCGGCGGTGACGGGGAAGGCTGCGTTGTCCACCGGGCAAGCCTACCCGTCAGGCGCGCCGCGTAGCGTTCGACGCATGCAGGTCCTCGTCACCGGCGCCACCGGCTACATCGGCGGTCGTCTCGTCCCTCGTCTCCTCGAAGCCGGCCACTCCGTTCGGGTCTTCGTGCGCAACCCCCGGAAGCTCCAGGACGTCCCGTGGAGCGGTGACGTCGACGTCGCCGAGGGCGACCTCCAGGACGCCGAGGCGGTGCGCACCGCGGTCGACGGCGTCGAGGCGGTCTACTACCTCGCCCACGCGATGGGCGCCGACGGCGACTTCGAGGCCGCCGAGCGCCAGGCCGCCGAGACCATGGCGCACGAAGCGAAGGCCGCCGGGGTCAGCCGCTTCGTGTACCTGGGCGGACTGCACCCCGACGGCGAGTTGTCGAAGCACCTCCGCAGCCGCAAGGAGGTCGGCGAGATCCTGCTCGGGTCCGGGGTGCCGACCATCGCGTACCAGGCCGGTGTCGTCATCGGGTCCGGCAGCACCTCGTTCGAGATGATCCGCCACCTGACCGACGTGCTGCCGTGGATGCCCGCGCCGCGGTGGGTGCGCAACCGCATCCAGCCGATCGCCGTCCGTGACGTCCTGTACTACCTGGTCGCCGCACTCGACATCGCCGACGACGTCAACCGCACCTTCGACATCGGTGGCCCGGACGTGCTCCGCTACGGCCAGATGCTCAACGGGTACGCGGTCGAGGCGAAGCTGCCGCAGCGTCCGATCACGGTCCTGCCGGTGCTGACCCCGCGGCTCGCCGCCCACTGGTTCAACGTCGTCACGCCGATCCCGCGCAAGCTCGCGACCCCGATCATCGAGTCGCTGCAGTTCGAGTGCGTCCAGCGGGAGCACGACATCGACGACGTCGTGCCGCAGCCCGAGGGCGGGCTGACCTCGTACCGTCGCGCCGTCCGCCTGGCGCTCAACAAGATGCGGTCCGGCCAGGTCGAGACGAGCTGGCGCAGCGCGACGCTGTCGAGTGCGTCCGCCGACCCGATGCCGAGCGACCCCGACTGGGCCGGGCACACCGTCTACGTGGACGACCGGAAGCGGCACTCGAACGCCTCGGCCGCCGACGTCTGGCGCGTCGTCGAGTCGATCGGCGGCGAGAACGGCTGGTACTCGTTCCCGCTCGCCTGGGTCGCCCGTGGCTGGATGGACAAGATCGCCGGCGGCGTCGGGCTGAGCCGTGGTCGCCGCGACCAGCAGCGTCTGGAGCAGGGCGACGCGCTCGACTGGTGGCGCGTCGAACGGCTCGAGCGCGGTCGCTACCTGCGGCTCCGCGCGGAGTTCAAGTCGCCCGGCCGTGCCTGGCTCGAGATGACCGTGACGCCGAGCGACGACGGCGGCAGCGACTACCACCAGCGGGCGATCTACTTCCCGCAGGGGCTCGCCGGGCGTCTGTACTGGTACGGCATCCTGCCGTTCCACGGCGTCATCTTCCCCGGTATGGTCGAGCGCATCACCGCCGCCGCCGAGCGGGAGTCCGACAACACCGAGTCGACGCAGCGCAACCGGACCCAGCACAATGAGGACCCTGAGCCGGCGCACGAGGAGGCAGCATGACCGACGACCGCAGCCCCGTCCTCTTCCTGGGGGACAGCATCACCGCACAGGGGGACTGGGAGACCTGGCTCCCCGACGAGCACACCCTGAACCAGGGCATCAGCGGCGACACGACCGACGGGGTGCTGACGCGCCTGGACGCCGTGGTCGCTGAGCAGCCCGAGGTGATCGTCCTGCTCATCGGCACGAACGACTTCGGCAACCACCGCAAGAGCGCCGAACACGTCGTGCGCAACGTCGAGACGATCCTCGTCACGCTCCGTCGTGAGCTCCCCGGCGTCCGACTGCTGCTCGTGTCGATCCTGCCGCGGCAGGCCGAGTACGCCGCGAAGATCGAGGAGGCGAACCGGCACCTGCGGCAGTTCGTCGCCACCTGCCACGCGCAGTACCTCGACGCATGGCCCGCACTCGCCGACGGCGACCATCTGTCCGACCGCTTCACCGACGACGGCCTGCACCTGACGAGCGAGGGCTACCGCGCGTACGTCGACGAGCTCGTGCCGGCGCTCGAGCGCGTCCGCGGGCTCCCGCCGATGTCACGGTCGATCCAGGCGATCGACCTCGACGGCTCCGCGGACTGATGGCCGCGCGCAAGGGACGGCCCCCGGTGGGGTCGTCCCAGCACGGCGTGCCCGCAGCACCCGCCCGTCCGGCTCCCGCAGCTGCGCGCCGTACCGCCGAGACGCCCGGCTTTACCCGGCCCGCGCTGGCGCCGTCGCTCATCGCGGCGATCGTGCTGCTGTCCTGCGTCGCGATCATCGACTCGTCCGGCTTCGTCTACGCCCGCTGGGGCGTCACGGTGCTGGCGCTCATCGTGCTCGTCTTCGCCGTGCGGGGGCGGACCTGGTGGGCGGCCGTGCTCATGGTGGCCGTGGCCGTCTGCTGGAACCCCGTCGTGACCGTCACGATCCCCGGGCAGGTCTGGGCCGGCCTGCAGCTGGTGGCCGCCGGCCTGTTCGTGGTCGTCGGCATCGTCGTGAAGGTGCCGCGCGAGGCGGACACACCCCGGGCCTCCTGACCGGTCGGAGCGCGCCCCGAGGCGCGCGCACGGGCACGGACACCGCGGATGCGGGTGGACCGGTAGGATCGCTGGGTCGGGTACACGACCCGGCCGCACGATCCGAAGGGCATGGATGAACGACGAGACCGAGCCGGTGACCGAGAGTCCTCTGCTGACCCCTCGACCGTCCTCCGGCGGTCTCGACCGATCCGACGTCGTCGTCCGCAAGGGCCGCCTCACGCTGCTCAACGGGCACCTGACGCCGCAGCAGTCGATGATCGAGGACCTGCTCTTCCTGGACGACGCGCTCACCTCGGCCGACGTCGACCACCTGCTCATCCGCGGCAACGACCAGCGGCCCGTGATCGCCGTCGACGAGCGCGACCGGCAGCGGGCCGAGAGCGCCGTGATGGCAGCAGCGGTCAACGAGCCGTTCTACGCCAAGCCTCCGGGCGAGCCGGCCGTGCTCGTGCAGGACGACGGACTCGGCTCCGTCGACGAACCGGTGCTCCGGGTGTTCCGCCCGCGGCTCGAGCCGCTCGGGCGCCTGCGCTACGGCGCCGAGACCAGCGTCCAGCTCGAGTTCTGGCGGGTCACCGACACCGAGGTCCTCGCGCCCGTCGAGAACGCCCTGATGCGTCGCAGCCTGCCGATCGAGGAGTTCGTCCTCGTCGACATCGAGCGCTACGGCCGCACCTGGCGCACCGTCGAGCACATGTTCGACGACCACGTGTCGGACATCCGGTTCCCGATCGACATCGTCTTCTCGTGGGTCGACGGCAACGCCATCGAGTACCAGCGCGCCCGCCAGGCGGCGCAGTCGAACGCGGTCCTGGGCGAGGGCGACGACGCCCCGGCCCGGTTCCGGCAGATCGACGAGCTGAAGTACGCTCTGCGCTCGGTGCACACCTTCGCGCCCTGGATCCGGCAGATCTACATCGCCACGGACTCCCCGGCGCCGCACTGGCTCGCGGAGCACCCGAAGGTCCGGATCGTGCGCAGCGAGGAGTTCTTCGCGGACCCCTCCGTGCTGCCGACGCACAACTCGCAGGCCGTCGAGTCGCAGCTGCACCACATCCCGGGCATCAGCGAGCACTTCATCTACTCGAACGACGACATGTTCTTCGGACGGCTCGTCGATCCGTCGGTGTTCTTCAGCCCGGGGTCGGTGACGAAGTTCATCCTCGCCTCGACCCGGATCGGGCTCGGCTCGAACAACCCGGCACGCAGCGGGTTCGAGAACTCCGCGCGCGTCAACCGTCGTCTGCTGCAGCAGCGGTTCGGCGCGGTCACCACGCGGCACCTCGAGCACGCTCCGACGCCGCTGCGGTCGTCGATCATGACCGAGATGGAGCACGAGTTCGCCGACGAGTTCGCGGCGACGGCGGCCTCGCGGTTCCGTGCCGCCGACAACATCTCGGTGACGAACTCGCTCTACCACTACTACTCGCTGCTCACCGGTCGGGCGATCGTGCAGGAGAACGCCGAGGTGCGGTACATCGACACCACGATGCAGTCCGGACTCCGTGCCCTCGACGACCTGCTGAAGAAGCGGAACGCCGACTTCTTCTGCCTGAACGACGGCAGTTTCCCCGAGGTCAGCGACGAGGAGCGCACGCAGCGCGTCACGGACTTCCTGGAGCGGTACTTCCCGTTCCCGGCGCCGTGGGAGCGAGCCGGCGCGTAGGACGCGCCAGCGCCCTACCGGGCGGCGTCCTGGCGCGCCCGGCCGCCGCTCGCCGACCGGTCACGACCCGTCGGCGCCCGCGCCGCCGTTCGACGGGCCCTGACCAGTCGACGCCACCCGCGCGGTGCGTCGTTACCGGTCGGCGGACAGGAGGCTCGGTGCGCGGCCGCCACGGGCCTCCCGTCCGGTGCAGCCCGCGGCCACGCACGCATGGTGAGCAGAAGAGGTCGGGTCCGCAGTGCGGACCCGACCTCTCCTGCTCACGGAGTACTCGCTACCGGTGCACGGGGGAAACCGGCACCGAGTCGAGGGTGAAGACGGGGATGCTCGACGTCACCGGCGCCGGCTCGACCGCCGGCGGGATCGTGACGCCGTGGGCCGCCAGGCGCGCCTCGGTGTCGACGGCGGAGACCGGTTGGCCGACCGTGGCGTAGTGGCCGATGGGGACGACCGAGTGCACGACGTTGCGGCCGTACACGTGCACCAGGTTGAACGACTGCGCGCCGTCCCGACCACGCGTCCCGCCCTGGTACTCGGTGAGGTCCTGCGTGTAGCAGGTGGCACTCGCGACCGAGACCGGGATGCCGGCGAACACCGCGCTCGTCGAGTAGTGCAGGTGCCCGGCGATGATCGCGAGCACGTCGCTGCCCTCGACGACCTCGGCCAGGGCCTGCTGGTCGCGGAGCTCCACCAGGACCGTCAGGTCCTGCACGCTCGGCACGGGCGGGTGGTGCATCGCGAGGATGGTGCCGTGCGGCGCTGCCTCGGAGAGCACCTCGGCCAGCCAGTCGAGCTGCTCGGGGGAGACCTCGCCGTGGTGGTGGCCGGGGACGCTGGTGTCGAGCGTGATGACCCGGAGCCCGTTCACGTCGTAGACGAAGTCCACGGGCCGGTCCGTCGGCTGCAGACCGAACAGCTCCTGCCGGAACGCGCCGCGGTCGTCGTGGTTGCCCATCGCCCAGATGATCTGTGCACCGATGCGCCGCGCTGCAGGCTCCAGGATCTCGCGGACCCGGGCGTACGCACCGGCCTCGCCCTTGTCCGCGACGTCGCCGGTCACGACGATGGCCTCGGGGCGGGTCCCGGATGCTTCGATGTCCGCGACGATCTCCGTGAGCCGAGCGGCGGAGTCCACGTCGCCGTACAGGTCTCGATCGCCGGAGACGAGGTGGGTGTCACTGAGGTGGAGGAGGAAGTGGTTCGGCCTGGGGTGTTCGGCCGTCCGGCTGTCCATCGGGGTCTCATTCCGTTGGCGGATGCGTGGTGCAACACGTTGCCACACCGTCCTGGACGAGTCCAGCACGCGCCGGTGAACCAGCCGTGAACTGGGGGCGGCGTGTTGCCGCGCAACAGGGAAACCCCCCGCCCACGAGGTGGACGAGGGGTTTCCCTGTTGCTTGCCGAGGAGTGTCAGTGATCCCCGGGGCCGACCTGGGGAGCCTGGTGGCCACCCTCGAGGTCCGGGCCGTGGTGCGCTGCGTGCGCGGCCTCGAGCTCAGCCTTCGAGACCGGCTCGATGCGGTCCTCGAAGAAGAACCGGGAGACGCCGGCGCGAGCCTTCTGCAGACCGGTGATCTTGCCCTTGGCGTTCGGGCGGATCATCAGCGGCTTGTAGTCGTTGAACTGCAGGAGCTTCCACCGCTCGTACTCGTCGAGCTGCTCGTGCACCTCGATGTACTCGCCGTGGGGGAGGCGGACGATGCGGCCCGACTCGTAGCCGTGCAGGACGATCTCGCGGTCCTTCTTCTGCAGGGCGAGGCACACGCGCTTCGTGATCCAGAAGGCGACGAACGGCCCGAGGACCGTCGTGGCCTGGATCACGTGGATCACGTGCTCGATCGACACCATGAAGTGCGTCGCGATGATGTCCGACGAAGCGGCGAACATCAGGCTCAGGTAGAGCGTGATGCCGGCGGCGCCGATCGCGGTCCGGGTCGGCGCGTTGCGCGGGCGGTCGAGCAGGTGGTGCTCACGCTTGTCGCCCGTGACCCAGGCCTCGAGGAACGGGTACAGCAGGATCGCGAGGATCAGGCCGACCAGCACCGCGATGGGCACGAGGATGTTGAACGACACGGTGTAGCCGAACCACACGACTTCCCAGTGCGGCGGCACCAGACGGAGCGCACCGTCGGCGAAGCCGATGTACCAGTCGGGCTGGGTACCGGCGGACACCGGGGACGGGTCGTACGGGCCGTAGTTCCAGATCGGGTTGATCGTGAACAGCGACGCGATGAGCGCCAGGATGCCGGCGACGATGAAGAAGAAGCCACCGGCCTTCGCGGCGAACGCCGGGAGGATCGGGACACCGACGACGTTCTCGTTCGTCTTGCCGGGGCCCGCGAACTGCGTGTGCTTGTTGATGACGACGAGCACGAGGTGGACACCGAGCACCGCGACGAGGATCGCCGGCAGCAGCAGGATGTGCAGCGTGTAGAGACGACCGACGATGTCGGTGCCCGGGAACTCGCCACCGAAGAGCAGGTACGCGATCCAGACGCCGATCACCGGGACGCCCTCGATCATGCCGACGATGATGCGCAGACCGTTGCCGGAGAGCAGGTCGTCGGGGAGCGAGTAGCCGGTGAAGCCCTCACCCATGGCGAGGACCCAGAGCAGGAAGCCGAAGACCCAGTTGAGCTCGCGCGGCTTGCGGAAGGCACCGGTGAAGAACACGCGGGCCATGTGCAGCATGATCGACGCCACGAACAGCAGGGCCGCCCAGTGGTGGACCTGGCGGACGAAGAGCCCACCGCGGATGTCGAACGAGATGTCGAGGGTCGACTGCAGGGCGATCGACATCTCGACGCCCTTGAGCGGCACGTACGAGCCGTTGTAGACGACCTCGGCCATGGACGCCTGGTAGAAGAACGTCAGGAAGGTCCCGGAGAGCAGGACGACGACGAAGCTGTACAGCGCCACCTCGCCGAGCATGAAGCTCCAGTGGTCGGGGAAGATCTTGCGGCCGACCTCCTTGACGAGGCCCGAGATGCTGGTGCGCTCGTCGATGTAGTTGGCGGTGGCCCCGATGAGACGGGAACCGCGCTCCGGCGCCGGCTTGGTGGCCGATGCCGGTGCGGTCGTGGTGGTGGTGCTGGACATCAGCGTTCACGCTCCCAGAAGGACGGTCCGACCGGCTCGTGGAAGTCGCTCTGTGCGACCAGGTAGCCGTCGTCGTCGATCGCGATCGGAAGTTGGGGGAGGGGACGGGCGGCCGGGCCGAAGATGACCTCGCAGTTGTTCGCGACGTCGAAGGTCGACTGGTGGCACGGGCACAGCAGGTGGTGCGTCTGCTGCTCGTAGAGCGCGACCGGGCACCCGACGTGGGTGCAGATCTTGGAGTAGGCGACGATCCCGTCGTAGCCCCAGTTCTCCTGGCCCTTGGCGGGGTTGAGGTCCTTCGGGTCGAGACGCATGAGGAGGACGGAGGCCTTCGCCTTCTCCTCGAGCATGTGCTCCGACTCGAGCATCCCTTCGGGGATGACGTGGAAGACCGAACCGATGGTGATGTCCGACGCCTTGATCGGCAGACCCGTCGGGTCCTTCGTCAGGCGCAGGCCCTGCTTCCAGAACGTGTGGCGGAGCAGCTCGTTCGGGTCCTCGGCGGGGGCGAGGTCGCGGACAAGGACGATGCCGGGCAGCGGGAAGGCGGCCAGGGCACCGATCATCGAGTTGCGGATCAGCTTGCGACGGCTGAACCCGGACTCCTTGTCGGCGAGGCGGAAGGCCTCGACGGCCTTCGCGCGGGTCTCGTCGGTGCCACGGGTGCCGTGGCGGAGCTCGGTGATCTCGCGGTCGACGACCAGCGACTTCGACCAGTAGACGGCGCCGAGGCCGAGGGCGAGGAGCGCGAGGGCGATCGAGAGCCCGAGGAACAGGTTCGCGGTGCGGACCGTGCCGAAGTCGTCGGCGTCGATCGGGAAGGCGACGTACGCCGCGATCGACAGGACGCTGCCGACGATCGACAGGTAGAAGTACGCGGCGACCTGGCGCTCGGCCAGACGCTGCTTCTTCGGGTCGACGTCGGTGCGACGCGGGCGGTGCGGAGGCTCGCCCGGGTTCTCGAACGGGTCGGTCGGGAGGACCGCGATCCCGGGGGAGGTGGTCGTGCCGTGCTTCTCGACAGCCGAGGACGAGTTCAGCGTCTCGTCGTCGTGCTCTGCCATGGTGTTCCCTTCAGTGTCGTTCGACACGGACGATCAGTTGGACTTCGCGGTCAGCCAGACGGTCATCGCGACGACCGCGCCGAGTCCGAAGATCCAGATGAACAGGCCCTCGGCGACCGGCCCCAGGGAGCCGAGTGCGAAGCCGCCGGGGGACTTGTTGTCCTGCACGTACTTGAGGTACGTGATGATGTCGGCCTTCTGCTCCGGCGTAAGGTTCAGGTCGTTGAAGACCGGCATGTTCTGCGGGCCGGTGAGCATGGCCTCGTAGATGTGCTTGCCGGAGACCGTCTCGAGGTTCGGGGCGTACTTGCCCTCGGTCAGCGCGCCACCAGCACCGGCGACGTTGTGGCACATCGCGCAGTTGATGCGGAACAGCTCGGCACCCTCGGCCGCGTCGCCGTCCTCACCGCTGGTGAGCTCGGTGGACGGGACGGCCGGGCCGGGGCCCAGCGAGGCGACGTACTGGGAGAGCGCGTCGACCTGCTCGTCCGTGAACTGCGCGGGCTTCTCCTCGGCCTGCGGGCCCTGGGCAGCCATCGGCATGCGGCCGGTGCCGACCTGGAAGTCGACCGACGCGGCGCCGACACCGATGAGGGACGGGCCCTCGCTGGTGCCCTGGGCGGTCAGCCCGTGGCAGGTGGCGCAGTTCGACGCGAAGAGCTTCTCGCCCTCGTTGACCTGTGACTGGCTGGAGGCGGCGACGGTGCTCGCGCTGTCGTCGGCGTTCGCCGTCGAGCTGAACAGTGCGTACGCGCCACCCGTGGTCATGAGACCGACGACGATGAGCGAGACGGTCGCCATCGGGGAACGGCGGCCCTTCTTGGACTTGGTTCTGGTGAACATGTGCTGGGGGGTGTCCAGTTCCTACTTGATCAGGTAGATGACGGCGAAGAGGAAGATCCACACGACGTCGACGAAGTGCCAGTAGTACGACACGACGATGGCGGTGGTGGCTTCCTTGTGCCCGAAGTTCTTCGCGGCGAACCCGCGGCCGAGCGTGAGCAGGAAGGCGATCAGGCCACCGGTCACGTGCAGACCGTGGAACCCGGTGGTCATGTAGAACGCCGAACCGTAGGCGCTGGAGGAGAGCGTGACGCCCTCGTGCCACAGGTGGGCGTACTCGAAGATCTGACCGCAGACGAAGATCGCACCCATGGCGTAGGTGACGAAGAACCACTCCGTCATGCCCCAGTGGCGCGGGTTCCAGCTCGTGCGGTGCACCTGGAAGCGTTCGGCGGCGAACACCGCGAACTGGCAGGCGAAGCTCGACAGCACCAGGATGATCGTGTTCACCGACGCGTACGGGACGTCGAGCTTGGCGGTCTCTGTCGCCCAGAGCTCGGGGGACGTGCTGCGCAACGTGAAGTAGATCGCGAACAGGCCGGCGAAGAACATGACCTCGCTGCCCAGCCACACGATCGTCCCCACGGCCACGGCGTTCGGCCTGTTGAGGGCCGGCGCGCTGGCTGATCTGGAGAGAGAGGTGCTAGTCACGTCCTCCATTATGGCCGAAACCACTGACAGTGTTTTCGCAGCGGACTGGCGGGTCGCTCGAACTCACTACGATCGAGCCATGCCTGACGCACTCTCGTGGCCCCTGGTGATCAGCGCGCTCATGGCGCGCGAAGACCTGACGATCAGGCAGTCCACATGGGCCATGGAGGAGATCGTGGGCGGGCGTGCCACGCCGGCCCAGATCGCCGCCTTCGCGGTGGCCCTGCGCGCCAAGGGCGAGACCGTCGACGAGGTCGTCGGCTTCCGCGACGCGATCCTCGACGCCGCCGTCCCGCTGGACGTCGACCCGATGGCCCTGGACATCGTGGGGACCGGCGGCGACGTCGTCGGTACCGTGAACGTGTCGACCATGGCCGCCATCGTCATCGCGGCGGCAGGCGTCCCCGTGGTGAAGCACGGCAACAAGGCCAGCTCGTCGAAGTCCGGTTCGAGCGACGTGCTCGCCGCGCTCGGTCTCGATCTCACGATGGACGCCGCGCGTGTCGCCGAGACGTTCCGGCGTGTCGGGCTGACCTTCGCCTTCGCCAACGCGTTCCACCCCGGTTTCGCCCACGCCGGAGCGGTCCGCCGCGAGATCGGTGTGCCCACCGTCTTCAACTTCCTGGGCCCGCTCGTGAACCCGGCTCGCTGCGAGGCGAACGCCGTCGGTGTCGCGCAACTCGACCTGGTGCCGATCATCACCGGCGTGTTCCGGACACGCGGGGCGACGGCGCTCGTGTTCCGTGGGGACGACGGCCTCGACGAGCTCACCACGACCGGCCACAGCCACATCTGGGAGGTCACCGGCGGCCGCATCACCGAGCACGACCTCGACCCGCGTGACCTCGGCATCGCCCGGGCGCAGACCTCGGACCTGCTCGGCGGCGACCCGGAGCACAACGCCGCGGTCGTGCACCGTGTGCTCGCGGGGGAGACCGGCCCGGTTCGCGACATCGTGCTGCTCAACGCCGCAGCGGGCTTGGTGTCGTTCCGGCTCGCGCAGGACCCGGGGGAGTCCGACCGTCCGATCCTGCACCGGTTCCGCGAGCAGCTCGTGGTCGCGGCCGACGCGATCGACTCGGGCGCGGCGTCCCGCAAGCTCGCCGACTGGATCGGCGCCGCTCCCACCGCCTGACCTCGGGTCGCCGGATCGACCCCGGCTCGACCCTGACGGGCCGCCGGCAGGACGCCGGCGTGTTCGTCCGACGCCTCCGAGCCGCCGAGACGCCCCCGGGATCGGCGGCGTCTCGCGATCATCGCGGCGCCTCACGACGACGCCGGCGTGTTCCGACGGACCCCGACGTGACCCTCGGACGACGCCGAGCCGCCCGGCAGGACGCCGGCGTCTCCGTGTCACGCGTCCGAGCCGCCGAAACACCCCCGGAACCGGCGGCGTCTCGTGCGCCCCGCGGCGTCTCACGATGACACCGGCGTGTGCGCACCACACCGGCGTGTGCGCACGCCGCCGGCGTCCCGCGTCGACACCGGCGTCCCGCCTCGACGCCAGCGCGTTGCGACCGACGTGCAGTGGCCGCAACCGACAGGAGGCCCGGTGCCGGTTCCAGGAACCGGCACCGGGCCTCCCGGCAGTGCGTTCAGTGCACGCGGTCAGCGTGCGCCGCTGTTGCTACTGCACGTCCTCGTCGACCCAGTCGAAGGTCTTCGTCACGGCCTTCTTCCACAGACGGAGCGTGCGCTCGCGCTCCGCGGCGTCGAGCTGCGGCTCCCAGCGCTGGTCCTCCTGCCAGTTGGCACGGAGCTCGTCGAGGTTGGCCCAGAAGCCGACCGCGAGACCGGCGGCGTAGGCTGCACCGAGCGCCGTCGTCTCGGCGACGACGGGGCGGACGACCGGCACGTTGAGGATGTCGGCCTGGAACTGCATGAGCTCGCTGTTCGCGGTCATGCCACCGTCGACCTTGAGCTCGGTCAGGTCCACACCGGAGTCGGCGTTGACCGCGTCGAGCACCTCGCGGGTCTGCAGCGCCGTCGCCTCGAGGGCCGCACGCGCGATGTGCCCCTTGTTGACGTAGCGGGTCAGGCCGACGATCGCACCGCGGGCGTCCGGACGCCAGTACGGCGCGAAGAGCCCCGAGAACGCCGGCACGAAGTAGACGCCACCGTTGTCCTCGACGGTCTTGGCCAGGGCCTCGACCTCCGGGGCGCTGCCGATGAGGCCCAGGTTGTCGCGGAGCCACTGGATGAGCGACCCCGTGACGGCGATCGACCCCTCGAGCGCGTAGTGCGTGTCCTGGTCGCCGAGCTTGTAGCCGACGGTGGTGAGCAGCCCGTTCTCGGAGCGGACGATGTCGGTACCGGTGTTGAAGATCAGGAAGTTGCCGGTGCCGTAGGTGTTCTTCGACTCGCCCTGGTCGAACGCGGCCTGGCCGAACGTCGCGGCCTGCTGGTCGCCGAGGATGCCGGCGATCGGGACCTCGCGCAGCAGGCTCGAGGACTCGACGTGGCCGTAGACCTCGGACGAGCTGACGATCTCGGGGAGCATCGACTTCGGCACCCCGAAGTCCGCCAGGATGTCGTCGCGCCACTGCAGCGTCTCGAGGTCCATGAACAGCGTGCGGGACGCGTTCGTGACGTCGGTCTTGTGCACGCCGCCGTCGACGCCACCGGTCAGGTTCCAGAGGACCCAGGTGTCGGTGGTGCCGAAGAGCAGGTCGCCCGCCTCGGCCTTCTCACGCGCGCCCTCGACGTTCTCGAGGATCCACATGATCTTGGTGCCCGCGAAGTACGTGGCGAGCGGCAGGCCGACGATGGCCTTGTACTTGTCGGTGTCGCCACCGGCGAGCTGGTCGACGAGCGCCTGCGTGCGGGTGTCCTGCCAGACGATCGCGTTGTAGACCGGCTTGCCGGTCGTCTTGTCCCAGACGACGGCGGTCTCACGCTGGTTCGTGATGCCGACGGCCGCGACGTCGTGCCGCGTGATGTCGGCACGCGACAGTGCCTGACCGATCACCTCGCGGGTGTTGTCCCAGATCTCGGACGGGTCGTGCTCGACCCAACCGGCGCGCGGGAAGATCTGCTCGTGCTCCTTCTGCCCGGTCGAGACGATCGAACCGGAGTGGTCGAAGACGATGGCTCGGGTGGAGGTCGTGCCCTGGTCGATGGCGACGATGTAGTCGGCCATTGGTGCTCCTTACGGGTGTTCGGTGCGGTGAGCGGCCGGCCGTGACCGGCCGCTCATCCCTGGGTTGGGTGTGCTCAGCTGACGACGGGCAGCAGGGCGTACGAGAGGCCAGCGGCGAGGGCGCCACCGACGAGGGGGCCGACGACCGGCACCCAGGCGTAGGCCCAGTCGCTCGAGCCCTTGCCCTTGATCGGGAGCAGGGCGTGCGCGATGCGCGGGCCGAGGTCACGTGCCGGGTTGATGGCGTAGCCGGTGGGGCCACCGAGGCTGACACCGATCGCGATCACGAGGAAGGCGACGGGGATCGCGCCGAGTTCGGACGGCGTCTGGCCGTTGGTGAAGGCGATGACGACGAAGACCAGCACGAAGGTGCCGATGATCTCGGTGACGACGTTCCAGCCGTAGGAACGGATCGCGGGGCCGGTGGAGAAGACGCCGAGCTTGGCGGCGGAGTCGGGCTCCTCGTCGAAGTGCTGCTTGTACGCGAGCCAGACGATGACCGCACCGATGATCGCGCCGATGAGCTGGGCGACCCAGTACAGGAGCATCGCGCCGACGGTGATGTTGCCGAGGATCGCCTGGGCGAGGCTCACCGCGGGGTTGAGCTGACCGCCGGACTTGTACGACACGGTGACGCCGGCGAAGACCGCGAAGCCCCACCCGATCGTGACCATGAGGAACCCGGCGCCGAAGCCCTTCGACTTCGTCAGGGAGACGGCGGCGACGACACCGCCACCCAGGATGATGAGCATCGCCGTGCCGACGAGCTCGGACAGGAACTTGACGCCGATGTCGTCCATCGGTGACCTCCAGTGCGTGAGGGTTGGGGGTCCGGTGGTGCTGCGCCGCACTCCCCGTTGAGTGATTGAGGCCGAGCATAGTGACGGGGTTCACGGCGGCGCGATCCATCCGCGCGGCGATCCGGTCAACGTGCACGAACGTGCACGGCTCGTGTGCCTCGCACGATCTGCGGCGGGTGACACGTCCTCGGTGCGGTGCACGAACGTGCAGTCCGACGGGACGCCCGCCCGTGCCGCCGATGTAGATTGGCCCCACTCCGGTCGACGACGGCGGTGTGACCGCCACGGCTCGACCCCGTACCCGTGGAGGCACGCATGAAGAAGCTCATCAACGACCCGCAGGCCGTGGTCGACGAGACGGTCCGGGGCTTCGCCCGGGCCCACGCCGACCACGTCGTCCTGGTCGAGGACCCGATCCACCTGCACCGCGCCGACGCCCCGGTCGCCGGCAAGGTCGGCATCGTCAGCGGGGGCGGCAGCGGGCACGAGCCGCTGCACGCGGGGTTCGTCGGGTACGGCATGCTCGACGCCGCCGTCCCCGGTCCGGTGTTCACGAGCCCGACCCCCGACCCGATCGTCGCCGCCACCAAGGCCGTCGACGGCGGCGCCGGGGTGCTGCACATCGTGAAAAACTACACCGGCGACGTCCTGAACTTCGAGACCGCCGCCGAGCTCGCCGCGATGGACGACGTCCGTGTCGAGTCGGTCGTGGTGGACGACGACGTCGCCGTGCAGGACTCCCTGTACACCGCCGGTCGGCGCGGGGTCGCCGGGACCGTCGTGGTGGAGAAGTGCGCCGGTGCCGCCGCCGAGCGCGGGGACGACCTGGACGCGGTCGCCGCCGTGGCCCGGCACGTCAACGACGTCACCCGGTCGATGGGACTCGCACTCGCGTCGGGCACGGTCCCGCACGCGGGGGAGCCGTCCTTCGTGCTCGCCGACGACGAGGTCGAGCTCGGCATCGGCATCCACGGCGAACCCGGTCGCGAGCGGATCGCGATGGCACCGGCCGACGAGCTCGTCGATCGCGTGCTCGAACCGATCCTCACCGACCTCGACGCCCCGGCCGGGTCGCAGCTGCTGCTCCTGGTGAACGGCATGGGCGGCACGCCGCTGTCCGAGCTCTACATCGCCTACCGCCGCGCCGCCGAGGTGCTGACCGACCGCGGGTTCACCGTCGCGCGTAGCCTGGTCGGCGACTACGTCACGTCCCTCGAGATGCAGGGGTTCTCGCTCACCGTCACGGTGCTCGACGACGACCTCACCGCCCTCTGGGACGCCCCGGTGGAGACCCCGGCCCTGCGCTGGGGCCGCTGAACCACCGCAGGACCACCGGGGGACACCAGCACCACCAACCGCGCCCGCCGGGCCGGACACGCAGAAGGGAACCGCATTGGCGCTCGACACCGCATGGGCCATCGACTGGGTCCGTCGCACCGCCGCGACGATCGACG
The DNA here is from genome assembly GCF_020297365.1 of Curtobacterium oceanosedimentum. Taxonomy (GTDB): domain Bacteria; phylum Actinomycetota; class Actinomycetes; order Actinomycetales; family Microbacteriaceae; genus Curtobacterium. The sequence goes on along the minus strand of NZ_JAIXIG010000007.1, from coordinate 40,925 downwards.
AACACCGGGCAGAGCTCGTCACGCTCGACCGCGAGATCGGTGACGGCGACCACGGCGAGAACCTCGACCGTGGCTTCCGTGCCGTGCTCGAAGCCGTCGACGGCGGGTCCTTCGACACGCCGGGAGCGGTCCTGAAGACCGTGGCGACCAAGCTCATCTCGACGGTGGGCGGTGCCGCCGGTCCGCTGTTCGGCACCGCGTACCTGAAGGCCGCCCAGGCCGCCGGCGACGCGACCGACCTCGACGCCGACACCCTGGTGGCCGTGTTGACCGCGGCGCGCGACGGCGTCGTGTCCCGCGGCAAGGCCGCCGTCGGCGACAAGACGATGGTCGACGCGTGGAGCCCGGCGGTCGACGCAGCGGCCGCTGCCGCCGCAGCCGGCGCCGACCCGCGGGCCGTCCTGACCGCCGCGGCCGACGCCGCAGCGCAGGGCGCCGCCGACACCGAGCCGCTCGTCGCCCACAAGGGCCGGGCGAGCTACCTGGGCGACCGCGCGATCGGGTACCGGGACCCCGGCGCACAGTCGACGGCGTACATCCTGCGCGCCGCGGTGGACGCCGCGTGACCGTCGGCATCCTCGTCGTGTCGCACAGCGCGGCGGTCGCGACGGGCACCGTCGAGCTCGCGCGGCAGATGGCCGCCGACGTCCCCCTCGTCGCGGCCGGCGGCACCGAGGACGGCGGGATCGGCACCTCGTTCGAGGCCATCACGGCCGGCATCGAGGAACTCGCCACCGCGGACGCCGTCGTGGTGCTCTGCGACCTCGGCTCCGCCTACCTGACCACCGACACCGCGCTCGACTTCCTCGACGACGACCTCCGTGCCCGCGTGCACGTCTCGCAGGCCCCGCTGGTCGAGGGGACGGTGGCCGCGGCCGTGGCCGCGCAGACGGGTGGCGACGCGGAGGCGGTCCTCGCCGCTGCGGCGTCCGCCGCAGCCTCCGCGGACGACGCGAGCACCGCCTCCCGTCCGTCCGGTGACCAGCCGGGAGGCCCGGTGCCGGGTGCCGGGGCCGCCGGCGTCGACGACGTGGCCGCGTCGGAACGCGTCGAGCTGGTCAACGAGACCGGGCTGCACGCCCGCCCCGCGGCGGAGTTCGTCAAGACGGCGGCGAAGTACGACGCCGCGGTGCGCGTGAACGGCGTGGACGCGAAGAGCCTGCTCGCCATCATGGCCCTGGCGCTGCCGAAGGGCGCGACGGTGTCCATCGAGGCGACCGGTGCGGACGCGCAGGACGCGGTGGACGCGCTGGCCGAGCTCGTGCGCAGCGGTTTCGGCGAGTAGCCGACCCGGCTGCCCGTCCCCGACGGAGGAGGACCTGCCATGAGCATGGAAGGCGCGGCCTGGAGCTCGCTGTACAAGATCTCGACCGCCAGGGACGGCAAGCACGGGTTCTCCCGGGAGTCCCTGCGGCGGATCATGACGTTCGCGGTGCCCTACCGGTCGAAGCTGGTGGTCTTCATCGCCCTGTCGGTCGTGGGCGCGTTCCTCGCCGTCGCGACGCCGGTGCTCGCCGGCCGGGTGGTCGACGTCATCGTCGCCCGGGGTGCGGTGTCGACGGTCGTCTGGCTCGCGGTCGTCATCGCCCTCGTCGCCGTGGCCGACGCGGCGGTGTCGCTCCTGACTCGCTGGTTCTCCGCGCGGATCGGTGAGGGCGTGATCCTGGACCTGCGGACCGCGGTCTTCAACCACGTGCAGAAGATGCCGATCGCGTTCTTCACCCGCACGCGGACGGGCGCACTCGTGAGCCGGCTGAACAACGACGTGATCGGCGCCCAGCAGGCCTTCAGCGGCACGCTGTCCGGCGTGGTCACGAACCTCGTGGCGCTCGTCCTCACGCTGACCGTCATGCTCAGCACCTCGTGGCTCGTGACGGTGCTCGCGGTGGTCATGCTCCCCGTCTTCCTGGTGCCGGCACGCCGGATGGGCAGTCGACTCGCCGCCCTGCGTCGCGAGGCCGCCGACCACAACTCCGCCATGAGCACGCAGATGACGGAGCGGTTCTCGGCACCGGGCGCCACGCTGGTCAAGCTGTTCGGCCGACCGGACGACGAGGCCGAAGAGTTCCGCGTGCGCGCCGCCCGTGTGCGTGACATCGGGGTCCGCACCGCGATGCTGCAGTTCGTCTTCGTCACGGCGCTCATGCTCGTGTCGGCGCTCGCCCTCGCGCTCGTGTACGGCCTCGGCGGCTTCCTTGCCCTCGCCGGCCAGCTGGACACCGGAGCGGTCGTCACGCTGGCGCTCCTGCTGACCCGCCTGTACGCGCCGCTGACCAGCCTGGCGAACGCACGCGTGGAGATCATGAGCGCCGTGGTCAGCTTCGAGCGGGTGTTCGAGGTCCTGGACCTCCGCCCGCTCATCCAGGAGCAGCCCGACGCCGTGACGGTGCCCGAGGGGCCGGTGTCCGTCGAGTTCGACGACGTGCGGTTCGCCTACCCCTCCGCCGACAAGGTGTCCCTCGCCTCGCTCGAGGAGGTCTCCACCCTGGACACCCGGGGCGGCGAGGAGGTCCTGCACGGCGTGTCCTTCCGGATCGAGCCGGGGCAGACCGTCGCACTCGTCGGGTCCTCCGGAGCGGGGAAGTCCACGATCGCGCAGCTCCTGGCACGCCTGTACGACGTCGACAGCGGCGCCGTCCGCCTGGCCGGGACGGACGTCCGCGAGGTCACGTTCGCCTCGATGCGGCACACCATGGGCATGGTGACGCAGGACGGCCACCTGTTCCACGAGACCATCCGGTCGAACCTGCGGCTCGCGCGCCCCGAGGCATCCGACGACGAGGTGTGGGACGCCGTCCGCCGCGCGCGGCTCGAACCGCTCATCCGGTCCCTGCCGGACCAGCTCGACACCATGGTGGGGGAGCGCGGCTACCGACTGTCCGGCGGTGAGCGCCAGCGGATGACCATCGCGCGCCTCCTGCTCGCGCAACCGCGGGTCGTCATCCTCGACGAGGCGACCGCGGCACTCGACTCGACGTCGGAGGCGGCGGTGCAGGCGGCACTCAGCGAGGCGCTCGAGGGACGGACCGCGATGGTGATCGCGCACCGCCTGTCGACCATCCGCAGTGCCGACCTGATCCTCGTGGTCGAGGACGGCTCGATCGTGCAGCGGGGGACGCACGAGCAGCTGCTGGCCGCGGGCGGACGGTACGAGGAGCTGCACCGGACACAGTTCGCGGTGCAGCAGGACGTCGCGGCGGACGCGGGGGCGCCGAGCGGCGTGTCGTGAGCCGCGGCGTACCCGTTGCCCGGCGGCTGCCTTGCCCGTCGGGAGTTTCCCGTCGACTGTTCCCTGTCGAGTGAGCAGAAGACGTCGGGTCGCACGTGCCCACTCGACGTCTTCTGCTCACTCGGGGGGCGGCGGTGGGGGATGGGCGCGTCGGTGCGGGGGCGTTCTGCTTCTGCTTCTGCTTCTGCTTCTGCTTCTGCTTCTGCTTCTGAGCGCATCTGCCAGGATGGCGGGATGCGCGCTGTCCAGTACGACCAGTTCGGCTCCGTCCCCGCGATCGTCGAGGTCGCCGAACCGGTGGCGCCGGCCCACGGCGTGGTCGTCTCCGTCGCCGCGACCGGGGTGTGCCGCAGCGACTGGCACGCCTGGAAGGGACACGACGAATCGGTCCGGCTGCCGCACGTGCCCGGGCACGAGTTCGCCGGGGTCGTCCGGGCCGTCGGGTCCGAGGTCCGTGGCTTCGCCGTCGGTGACCGCGTCACGGCGCCCTTCGTCTTCGCCTGCGGCAGCTGCCCGGAGTGCCTCGACGGCGCGACCCAGGTCTGCACCCGGCAGCAGCAGCCCGGGTTCGACCTGCAGGGCTCCTACGCCGAGGCGGTCGTCGTCCCGCACGCCGACGTCAACCTCGTCGCCCTGCCCGACTCCGTGGGCTTCGCCGTCGCGGCCGGGCTCGGCTGCCGGTTCGGCACGGCCTTCCACGCGCTGCACGCCCGAGGACGGGTCGCCGCAGGGGAGTGGGTCGCGGTCTACGGCTGCGGCGGCGTCGGGCTGTCGGCCGTCCTCGTGGCGATCGCCGCGGGCGCCCGGGTGGTGGCCGTCGACGTGTCGGCAGCCGCCCTCGAACGGGCTGCCGCGCTCGGCGCCGAGACCGTGCCGATGGACGACGACGCCGTGGCGGCGGTCCGCGCCCGCACCGACGGGGGAGCCCACCTGTCGATCGACGCCTACGGCAGCCGGGCGACGTCGGTGGCAGCGGTGGGTTCGCTCCGCCCGCGTGGCCGCCACGTGCAGGTCGGGCTGCTGCTCGACGACGAGGCCGCACCGGCGATCCCGATGGGACGCGTCATCGCCGACGAGCTCGAACTGCTCGGCAGCCACGGAGCGGCGGTCAGCGAGTACGGCGCGATGCTCGACGCGGTCGTCGCCGGCACGCTCCGACCCGAGGAGACGATCGGTCGCACCATCGGCTTCGCGGACCTGCCCGACGCGCTCGTGGCGATGGACCGCCCGGCGACCTCGTCGGGCATGACGGTCGCCGTGTTCTGACCAGCCGAGCCGACCGGGCCGCTTTCCTGGTCGCTGTTCCGTCCCACCCGTGAGGTGGATCGGCGAACCGTGGATACGGGCGATGCATCCGTGTAGGAACGTGTCGTGATCGATCGTCAGTCCCTTGCGACGTTCCTGCGTCGCCGTCGCACCGCCCTGCAACCCGAGGACGTCGGGCTGCCGCGTGGTCCCCGTCGACGGACGGAGGGACTCCGGCGTGAGGAGGTCGCGAGCCTGAGCAACATGTCGACCGACTACTACGCACGCCTCGAGCGGGGGACCGGCCCCGCTCCGTCCGCGCAGATGATCGCCGCCATGGCACAGGGGTTGCACCTGTCGGTCGACGAGCGTGACCACCTGTTCCGGCTCGCGGGCCACCAGCCACCGGCACGGGGGACCGTGAGCGAACACGTCGCACCCGGCATGCTGCGGATCCTGGACCGGCTGGTCGACACACCCGCAGAGGTCGTCACCGAACTCGGGGAGACGCTCCGTCAGACGCCGCTCGGGCGGGCGCTGACGGGTGACGCCGCTCGGCGCACCGGCAACGCGCGCAGTCTGGGCTACCGGTGGTTCACCGACCCCGCCGCACAGCAGGCGTACCCGCCCGCCGAGCGAGAGCACCTGTCGCGTGTGTACGCCGCCGGGTTGCGCGAACTCGTCGCCCTGCGCGGCCCGGAGTCGCGTGCCGCAGCGATGGTCGAGGCGCTCCAGGACAACGCCCGGTTCCGCGAGGCGTGGGAACGGCACGAGGTCGGCGTGCAGCTGCCCGACCGGAAACGGTTCCTGCACCCGATGGTGGGGCCGCTCGAACTGTCGTGCCAGACGCTCGTCGACCCGGAACAGTCGCACCGGATGCTCGTCTACACGGCGGAGCCGGGGAGCGTCAGCCACGAGCGTCTGCAACTGCTCGCGGTGGTGCATCCACAGGAGCTCAGCCACTGACCAGCAGGCCCTGGATGTCCCGGACGGCTGCCAGGAGCATGGGCACACGCCCACGCTTCACTGACCACGGAGGACCGACCATGTCGACCACACCCCGATTCGACGTCCCTGACCGCACCGGCACGCTCGCCGTCGTGACGGGCGCCAGCGACGGCATCGGTGCCGTCATCGCACGCCGGTTGGCTGCGGCGGGCGCCGAGGTCGTCATGCCCGTCCGGTCGACCGAGAAGGGTGAACGGGCCGCCGCGCACATTCGTTCCGTCGTGCCCGGGGCGACCGTCCGGGTCACCGCGCTCGACCTGGCACGGCTCGACTCCGTCGCGGCGTTCGTCGCTGCGCTGCGGGACGAGGGGAGACCCGTCCACCTGCTCGTCAACAACGCCGGCGTGATGCGCCCTCCGGTCCGACAGGAGACCGAGGACGGGTTCGAACTCCAGGTCGGGACGAACCACCTCGGGCACTTCGCCCTCACCCTCGGACTCCTCCCGCTGCTGCGCGCCGGACGCGGCCGGGTGACGCACCAGACGAGCGTCGCCGCCCGGCGTTCCCGCCTCGAACTGGACGACTTCGCACAGCAGCAGCAGCGGTACGACGTGATGCGCGCCTACAGTGCCTCGAAGGTCGCCATCGGCTTGTTCGCTCGAGAACTCGACGCGCGGAGCCGAGCCGAGGGCTGGGGGATCAGCAGCAACCTGGCGCACCCCGGCGTCTCGCCGACGAACCTCCTCGCCGCCCAGCCAGGGATGGGACGCGAGCGAGCGGGCGGCGAGCAGCGGATCGTCGAGGCCCTGTCCCGCGTCGGCGTGCTCGGTACGGTGGAACGCGCTGCGCTCCCGGCACTGCTCGCAGCGACCGGCCCCGACGCTCGCGGCGACGAGTTCTACGGACCCCGCCGCATCGTGGCGGGCGCTCCGGCACGGCTGCGGATGTGGCCCTCGTTCACCGACGATGTCGCGGCCCGGGAACTGTGGGACCTGTCGGCCGAGGTGACGGGGACGCGGGTCTGAGTGGTCACGAAGGGACCGTCAGGCACCGGCGGGAAGCGCTGAGTTGACATAATATGCATTATCGGCGCACCGCCGGACGTACCGAACGAGCGCTGAGAGAGCAGAAGAGGTCGGGTCCGACGAACGGACCCGACCTCTTCTGCTCACTGGATGACGACGGTGTCAGTCCGCCGGCTGCGTGGGGACGTCGTCCGCGTCGATCTCGAGCGCGGCCGGCTCGCCGCCCTGTTCCTCCAGGTTGCCCTGGTCGGTGTCGGGCTGCTCCGGCGTCTCGCTCTGGGTGGTCTCTTCGGCTGGGTCAGGCTGGCTGTAGCTCATGCGCCGCACGCTACGCCGATCGGCCTGAGGGCGGCTCCCGGATGCGGGTGTGCGCCCTGGTCCGACCTTCGGTGAGCAGAAATGGTCGAGTCCCCCGAAAGGACTCGACCATTCCTGCTCACGATGCGGCAATCGCCGCGAGGTGGTGTCAGTTCGACATCGCCGGCACGACGACGGCCAGCGCGATGATGATGAAGATGATCGACAGGACGATGGCGATGATGCTGAGCACGATGCCGGCCAGGACCATGCCGCGGCTGCCGACACCGCGACGGCGGGCGACGAAGCCGAGCACGAGACCGATGATGCCGGCGATCAGACCGATCCAGACGAAGAGGAACGCGAAGACGACACCGACGATGCCGAGGACGAGCGAACCGACGGCGAGGCCGTTGCCACCGGTCGTGGCGGGTGCGTTGCCGGGATGGGACATGGTGGAGCTCCTTCTGGTCAGGACGCCGATCCAGGCCGGGTAGCCGATCGTGAGCGTCATTCGGAACGGTAGTCCTCGAACACGGCAAACGCCCAGATTCGCGCGCATCCCTGTTCTGCGACTCAGGGACCGACGTACGCCGCCAGGTGCTCACCGGTGATCGTCGACTGCGCGGCGACCAGGTCGGCCGGCGTCCCCTCGAACACGACCCGCCCGCCGTCGTGACCGGCACCGGGACCGAGGTCGATGATCCAGTCGGCGTGCGCCATGACGGCCTGGTGGTGCTCGATCACGACGACCGTCCGACCGCCGTCCACGAGTCGGTCGAGCAGACCGAGCAGTTGCTCGACGTCGGCGAGGTGGAGCCCGGTGGTCGGTTCGTCGAGCACGACGACACCGCCGCGGTCACCGAGGTGCGTGGCGAGCTTCAGCCGCTGCCGCTCTCCCCCGGACAACGTGGTGAGCGGCTGCCCGATCGTCAGGTACCCGAGCCCGACGTCGGCGAGCCGGGCGAGGACGGCGTGGGCGGCCGGCAGTGCCGACTCCCCTGCCGCGAAGAACGCCAGCGCCTCGGTGACGGACATGGCGAGCACCTCGCTGATGTCCTTGCCGCCCAGGTGGTAGCCGAGCACGGACTGGTCGAACCGCTTGCCGTCGCACTCGACGCACGGGCTCGCGACGCCCGCCATCATGCCGAGGTCGGTGTAGACGACACCGGCGCCGTTGCACGCCGGGCAGGCGCCCTCCGAGTTGGCGCTGAAGAGTGCGGGCTTGACGCCGTTGGCCTTCGCGAACGCCTTGCGGATCGGCTCGAGCAGGCCCGTGTACGTCGCCGGGTTGCTCCGCCGTGAGCCGCGGATCCCGCTCTGGTCGATGGCGACGACGTCGTCGCGTCGGGCCAACGACCCGTGGACGAGCGTGCTCTTGCCGGATCCGGCCACTCCCGTCACCACGGTGAGCACCCCCGTCGGGACGTCCACGTCGACGTCGCGCAGGTTGTGGGCCGAGGCGCCGCGGATCGGGATCGCTCCGTCGGGCCGGCGGACCTCGGACTTCACGGAGACACGGTCATCCAGGTGCCGACCGGTGACGGTCCCGCTCCCGCGCAGCCCGTCGACGGGCCCCTGGTAGCAGAGCGTCCCACCGCCGGAGCCGGCCCCGGGCCCGAGGTCGACGACGTGGTCGGCGATCGCGATGACCTCGGGCTTGTGCTCGACGACGAGGACGGTGTTGCCCTTGTCGCGCAACCGGACGAGCAGACCGTTCATCCGTTCGATGTCGTGCGGGTGCAGCCCGGTGCTCGGTTCGTCGAACACGTAGGTGACGTCGCTGAGCGAGGAGCCGAGGTGCTTCACCATCTTCACGCGCTGCCCCTCTCCCCCGGACAGCGTGCCGGTCGGGCGGTCGAGTGACAGGTAGCCGAGTCCGATCTCGACGAACGACTCGAGCAGGTTCCGCAGCCCCTCGAGCAGCGGCGCGACCCCCGGGTCGTCCAGGCCCTGCAACCACGTGACCGCGTCGGTGATCTGCATCGCGCAGACGTCGGCGATGCTGCGGCCCCCGATCGTCGACGAGCGTGCGGTGTCGTTCAACCGGGTGCCGTCGCAGGCCGGGCACGTCGTGAAGGTCACCGCACGGTCGACGAAGGCCCGGACGTGCGGCTGCATCGCCTCGCGGTCCTTCTGCAGGAACGACCGGCGGACCCGGTGCACGAGCCCCTCGTAGGTCATGTTGATGCCGGCGATCTTCCGCTTCGTCGGCTCGCGGTACAGGAAGTCCTGCCGCTCCTGCTCGGAGAAGTCGCGGATCGGCGTGTCCCGGTCGAAGTAGCCCGACTCGGCGTACAGCCGCACGTTCCACCCGTCGGTGCCGTAGCCGGGGATGGTGAGCGCGCCGTCCCCGAGCGACTTCGTGTCGTCGAACAGCTGCGTCAGGTCGATGTCGTGCACCGACCCCCGCCCCTCGCAGTCGGCGCACATGCCGCCGAGCCGCGTGTACGAGACCTTCTGGGCCTTCGCGTCCGCGCCCTTCTGCACGGTGATCGCTCCCCCGGCCGTCACGGTCGCGAGGTTGAACGAGAACGCGTTGGGCCCCCCGATGTGCGGCTGGCCGAGCCGGCTGAACAGCACGCGCAGCATCGCGTTCGCGTCCGTGGCGGTCCCGACGGTGGACCGCGGGTCGGCGCCGATGCGCTCCTGGTCGACGACGATCGCGGTGGTCAGCCCGTCGAGCAGGTCGACGTCCGGCCGCGCCAGCGCGGGCATGAACCCCTGCACGAAGGCACTGTACGTCTCGTTGATCATCCGCTGCGACTCGGCGGCGACGGTGCCGAACACGAGCGAGCTCTTGCCCGAGCCGGAGACCCCGGTGAACACCGTGAGCCGCCGCTTCGGCAGGTCCACGTCGACGTCGCGCAGGTTGTTCGCGCGGGCACCGCGCACCCGGATGCGGTCGTGCCGGTCGGCAGGGTGCGCGTCGGGGCCGGTGGGGTCGTCGTCGACCGGATCGCTGTGCATGCGGGTCAGCGTACCGACGGGAGGCCCGTGGCGGGGCCGCCACGGGCCTCCCGTCCGGTCCGTGGTCGGCCCACGGGCCGTGGTGCGGCGCTCAGGCGCCGTGACGGCGGACCAGGTCCGGCAGCTCGGCGGGTTCGAACGGCTCGTCGGTCGCGTCGAGTTCGTCGGCGGTCCACCAGCGCGAGGCGAGGATGTCCACCCGCTCGTCGTCGGTCCACTCGGCGTCGGACAGTTCGAAGCCCGCCGTGCGGACGACGTAGAACTCGGCGTGTCCGCGGTCGTGGTCGGCGAGGTCCCACTCGACGTCGAAGTCCCACGACCACACCGACTCCCCCGGCTCGTCGATGACGATGCCGGTCTCCTCGCGGAGCTCCCGGACGGCCGCGTCGCGGTGGGACTCCCCCGGGTCGACACCGCCGCCGGGCGTGATCCAGCGGTGGGCGCCGTCGGACGACGGGGACTTCGTGTCCATCAGGAACACGCGTCCGTCGGGGTCGAGCAGCAGGATGCGGGAGGTACGGCGCAGGCCGGGCTTGGCGGTCACCGAGCCGACGCTAGCCGACGAAGCCGCTGACGTCGCCGACGAGCTTGGTGTGGTCGGCCGGGATCGGCTCGACGGCGGCGAGGGCGATCTCCGCCGCGAACTCGGACACGCTGTACAGCTTGCCGACCTCCTGCCGGCGGCCCTCGATCGCGCCGGGGTTCAGGCGGTTCAGCAGGGTGGCCGTGATCGTGCCCTCGATCATGTCGCCGGAGACGACGACGAACTCGATGCCGGCGGCCTCGAGCTGCGGGATGAGTTCGCGCAGCGCCAGCTCGCCGGCACGCTTGCTCTTCGCCACGGGGACGTACTCGTCCATCGTCTCGGCGGTCTCGACGAAGTGCGCCTGGTGGCTCGTGACGAACACCACGCGGGAGCCGGCGGGCATGTGCGGCACGGCGGTCTGCAGCATGTCGACCTGGGCGTCGCGGTTCAGCCGGAGCGCGTAGTCCTCGCCGAGGCCGGACTCCATGCCCCCCGATGCGTTCAGGACGAGCAGGTCGATGCCGCCCCACTCCCGCACGACCGTGTCGACCATGGCCTGCACCGAGTCGTGGTCGGTGAGGTCGGCGCCGACGGCCAGTGCGGACCCGCCGTCCGCGACGATCTTCTCGGCGATCTGCTCCGCACGCCTGGCCTTGTTGCGGTAGTTCACGACCACCTTCGCGCCGGCCTCGGCCAGGTAGCCGACGGTGTCGGCGCCGATGCCGCGCGACGAGCCGGTGACGACGGCGCGCTTGTCGGTGAGGGATCCGGGGGCGAGGGGGTTGGTCACAGTCGTGTTCTCCAGGTCTGGTTCCGGCCGGTCGGGCGCACCGAGTCTACCGACGGGCCACGCCGCCGTCGGACGCTCCTGATATGTTGAACGGAGTTGTACCGGCCGTCGCGACGCAGCAGGCCGCCGCGCGTGACCGAGGGAGGGAGATCACGTGAACGGGATCGATTGGATCCAGACCACCGTCTGGATCGGACTGGTGTTGGTGCTCGGCGTGGTCGAGATCTTCACCCTCGACTTCATCTTCATCATGCTCGCGGCCGGCGCCGCCGGAGGATTGATCGCGGCGCTGCTCGGCGCGCCGTGGTGGCTCTCCGCCGTCATCGCCGCCGTGCTCGCGCTCGTGCTGCTCTCGCTCGTCCGGCCCCGCCTGCTGGTGGCCCTCGGACGCAACGCCGACCCGCACCGCACCAACGTCGAGGGGCTCATCGGCCTCCCCGGCACCGTCGCGGTCGCCTTCACCGCTTCCGCTCCCGGCCAGGTCCGCCTGGCCAACGGCGAGACCTGGAGCGCACGGTTCGCCGTGGGTTCCGTCGACCGCACACCGCCACTCGGCACCCCCGTGGTCGTCGAGTCGATCGAGGGGTCGACCGCGGTCGTGCGCCTCGCAGAAAGGGCCACACCGTGACCATCTCCGCAGGGACGATCGCACTGATCGTCCTCGTCCTCGTCGTCGTCATCTTCGTGATCGTCGTCCTGGCGAAGGCCATCCGCATCGTCCCCCAGGCCACCGCCGGGATCGTCGAGCGCCTCGGCAAGTACCACAAGACCCTCAACCCGGGTCTGAACCTGCTCGTGCCGTTCATCGACCGTCTGCGTCCGCTCCTCGACATGCGCGAGCAGGTCGTGTCCTTCCCGCCGCAGCCCGTGATCACCGAGGACAACCTGGTGGTCTCGATCGACACCGTCGTCTACTTCCAGGTGACCGACGCCCGTGCTGCCACGTACGAGATCGCGAACTACCTCGGCGCCGTCGAGCAGCTCACCACCACCACGCTCCGCAACGTGGTCGGTGGGCTCAACCTCGAAGAGGCCCTGACGAGCCGCGACAACATCAACGGCCAGCTCCGCGTCGTGCTCGACGAGGCGACCGGCAAGTGGGGCATCCGCGTGGGCCGGGTCGAGCTGAAGGCCATCGAGCCGCCCGTGTCCATCCAGGACGCCATGGAGCAGCAGCTCCGCGCGGAGCGCAGCCGTCGTGCCGCGATCCTGCAGGCCGAGGGCACCAAGCAGTCCCAGATCCTCGAGGCCGAGGGCCAGCGGCAGGCCGCCATCCTCGCGGCAGAGGGTGACGCCAAGGCCCAGGTCCTGCGTGCCGAGGGCGAGGCCCAGGCCATCGCCACCGTGTTCGAGGCGATCCACACCGGTGACCCCGACGAGAAGCTGCTGTCCTACCAGTACCTGCAGACCCTGCCGAAGATCGCCGAGGGCACCGCGAACAAGCTCTGGATGATCCCGAGCGAGTTCACCGAGGCCCTGTCCGGCATCGCGAAGGGCTTCAGCGCCAGCCGTGGTGGCGGCGCCGGCCCGGTCAGCGGTGCCGCGGGTGGCACGGACTTCCTGTCACGCATCTCCAAGCTCGCGAACGAGAGCCTGGCGAACACCTCGGCAGGCGCTGCGGCCGAGACGACCATGCCGCGTGCGGACGCCACCGCAGCCGACATCGTCCCCGAGTCGGACCTCGACGCCCGACTGGCCGAGTCGAACCGCAGTGTCGACGCGCACCTGGCGGCAGCCGACGACGCGACCGCCGAGCAGGTCGACGACGCCCCATCCACGCCGGGCGACGACGCCTCCGGGCACCGGTCGACCGACGGTTCCGGTCGGCGCTGACCCAGAGCACCACGAACGACGACGCCCGCCCCGGGGAACCGGGGCGGGCGTCGTCGTTCGTCGTGTCAGGCGCCGCGTCGGGCGCGGAGGAACTGCAGGCGCTCCTCGAGGAGTTCCTCGAGTTCCTCGCGCGAGCGGCGCTCGAGCAGCATGTCCCAGTGGGTGCGGGGTGCCTTCACGTCCTCTTCGGCGACCTCGACGGGGATGCCGTCGTCGCCGAGCAACCGACCCTCACGACCGGAGCGGGGCTCCGACCAGATCTGTGGGACGTCCGCGTCGGCGGAGAAGACGATGTCGAACGTCTCCCCCGAATCGGTCTGGTAGACCGCGCGCTTGCGGTCCGAGAGCTCGACGCCCTCTTCGCTCTGGAGGCTCTGACTCCCGAGCCGCATGCCGCGGAGACTCCGATCAGCCATGTGTGTGCTCCTCTCGCTCGTCTGCCCTTCTCAACACTGTCCCACGCACGATGCATCCCGTCCCGGCGCATTCACAGTCCGTTCCCAGTGCGAGGTCCGGGGCGGACCCCGGCGGAGCGGGCGCGAGCGGTCCGCGTCGTGCCCGGTCAGCGTCGGGTGCGGCGACCCCATGGTGCGCAGGCGAGCAGCACGAGCAGGCCGCCCAGCGAGACGAGCAGGGTGATCGCCCCGGACGCGAGGGTCGCCGGCGTCGTGGAGGTGCCGAGTGGCACGTCGGTCACCATCGAGGTGGCGGTGTACTCGGGCACGCGGTCGATCGTGCGTCCGGCCGGGTCGATGACCTGCGACGCACCGACGGTCGAGATGTTGACGAGCGAACGCCCGGTCTCGATCGCCCGCATCCGCGCGATCTCCAGCTGCTGCAGGTTCTCGTCGGTGCCCGAGAAGTCGGCGTTGTTCGTCTGCGCGAGGATCACCTGCGCTCCCCCACGCGCCATGTCGGCGGTGAGCCCGTCGTCGACGATGTCGAAGCAGATCGAGATCCCGGCGCGGATGCCCGCCACGGAGAGCACGTTCGGCTTCGTCCCCGGCGTGTAGTCGCGCTGCAGCAGCCCGATCAACGACGGCGCCAGCTTCGAGTAGAACCAGCGGTCCGGCACGTACTCGCCGAACGGCACCGGTCGCTTCTTGTCGTACGACGACTGCCAGCCGTCCTCGGTCCAGACGAACGACGTGTTGTGCAGCACGCCCGACGGTGTCTGCGTGATCGCTCCCGCGACGATCGGTGCACCGGTCGACCCGACGACCGCGTCGAGCGCAGAGGCGATTGCGGGCTGCTGTCGCGGGTCGTACTCCGCTCCGGCCTCGGGCCAGACCACCAGGTCGACCCCCGTCGCGTCGACGTCCGTCGCCGCGACCTGCGCGGCCAGCACGTCGCCGGGCTGGGCACGGTCGAAGTACCCGGCCGGACCGTTGCCCTGCACCGACTCGATGCGGATGGTGCCGTCGGTCGCCGTCGGCCACGCCGGGACCGCCAGCACGGCCGTGACGAGCAGCCCCGCGGTCGCGATGCGTGCCGGGACCCGGGCGGTCGCACCCGGGGTGCGCGGGGTCACCAGGGCGAGCGACACGACCACGGCGACGCAGTAGACGACGATGAACGACAGGCCGAGCACGCCGACGTAGGCCGCCAGGTGCGTGAAGGGTCCCTGCGACTGCGACAGGCCCACCCGGCCCCACGCGAAGCCGCCGTACGGCCAGCTGCCCGAGAACCACTCGCGTCCGGTCCACAGTGCGGCGACGACGGCCGGGAGGCCCCACACCCGTCCGGCGGTGGACCGCACCACCCGGGCGACCCAGCGGTACGCCAGGGCGATCGCCACGCTGCCGAGCGCGAAGAACGCGGCTTCCAGCAACGCGAGCGCGAACCACGGGACGGGTCCCAGGTAGCGTCCGGCCCAGGAGATCGCCGGGATCCAGAACGCGGCGCCGGCGATGTACCCCAGCCAGGCCGCGCGGCGGGCGCGCTGCCCCATCGCGGCGAGCAGCAGGCACGCCAGCGCCGGGTAGGCGAGGAACCACCAACCGGGCGACGGGAACGCGAGCGCGAACAGCAGCCCCCCGATGACGGCGAGCGGCAGGGCGGTGCCCAGCGGCAGGGCCGCGAACGGCCCCGTCGCGACCGCACCGCGGCCGACGCGCGTGGCCTGCCCGGGCACACCGGTCTCGGGGATCCGCACCGTGCCTCCCGTCAGACCGTCGCGTAGGCGACGATGCCGCGGCGCACCGCGTCCGTCGCGCGCCGCGCGGTCTGGGCGAGGTCGTCGTCACCGGCGTTCCGGATCTGGTCGAGCAGGTCGATGACCTGCTTCGACCAGCGCACGAAGTCACCGGCCGGCAGGTCGAGCGTGCGCAGGACGTCGTCGAGGGCCGAGCCCGAGGCCCAGCGGAACATGCCGACCGCCATCGCCGGGGTGGGCGGCTGCGAGCCGGCCAGGCGCGCGGCGCGTTCGACGTCGTCGAGTCGCGACCAGATGGTCAGGGTCTCGTCGAGGGCGGGGCGGAAGGCGCCGCGGGGCAGCGCGTGCTCGGTGCCGGGGGCGTCTTCGCGTCGGGGCTGGTAGACGATCGTGGCAGCCATCGCGGCGAGCTGCGCCGGGGTGAGGTCCTTCCAGACCCCCGCCTCGAGGCACTCGGCGACGAGCAGGTCGCGGTCGCCGTAGATGCGCTGCAGGCGTCGCCCGCCCGCGGCGACCGTTGCCTCGCCGTTGCCCGCGTCGACGAGGTACCCGAGCTCGAGGAGCACCTCGGTCACCCGGTCGAACGTCGTCGCCACGGCGCCCGTACGGGACCGGATCTGCTGGACCAGCTTGTCGTTGGCGCGCTTGAGCTTCCACCAGCGTTCCGACCAGCGCGCGTGCGCCTCGCGGTCCGGGCAGGCGTGGCAGGGGTGCCGCTGGAGCTGCCGACGGACCGCCGTGATCGCCGCCTGGCGTTCCTGCCGTGCGCCGTGCGAGGCCTCGCGGCCGCCGGGCACGTTGGTGCGCTCGAGGTCGGACAGCTCGCGACGGAGCGAGGAGTACTCGGTGAAGTCACCGAGGTGGCACTCCATCGCCTGGCGGTAGCCGTCCAGCGACTCCTGCTGGGAACGGACCTTCCGCGCGAGGTCGACGACGGACCGGTCTGCCTGGAACTGCGCGAACGAGGTCTCGAGGACCTCGCGCGTGCGCTGCCGACCGAACTGTTCGATCAGGTTGACGGCCATGTTGTACGTCGGCCGGAACGACGAGTTGAGCGGGTACGTCCGGCGGCTCGCGAGTGACGCGACGGCCTGCGGGTCGAGGCCGTCCGTCCACTGGATGACCGAGTGCCCCTCGACGTCGATGCCACGACGGCCGGCACGACCGGTGAGCTGCGTGTACTCCCCCGGCGTGATCGGCACGCGCGCTTCGCCGTTGAACTTCTCGAGCTTCTCGAGCACCACCGTGCGCGCCGGCATGTTGACGCCGAGCGCCAGGGTCTCGGTCGCGAACACGACCTTGAGCAGCTTGCGCTGGAAGAGGTTCTCGACGACCTCCTTGAACGCGGGCAGCAGACCGGCGTGGTGCGCGGCGACGCCACGCTCGAGCCCTTCGAGCCACTCCCAGTACCCGAGGACGGCGAGGTCCTCGTCGAGCAGCGTGCGGCAGTGGTACTCCGCCGTCTCGCGGATCTCGTTGCGCTCCTGCACGGTCGTGAGCGAGAGCCCGGAGCGCAGCACGTTGCGGACGCCCTGGTCGCACCCGTTCCGGCTGAACACGAAGAAGATCGCGGGCAGCAGCATCCGCTCGTCGAGCATGTGCGCGATCTGCTCGCGGTGCACCTTCTCGGTGCGCGGGCCACGACGTTCCGGGTAGCCCCCGCGTCCGCGACGGCCGCGGTGTCCGCCGCCGTGCCGTTCGCTGCGTGCACCGCCGCCGACCATGCGGAGCAGCTCGGGGTTCACGCGGTTCGTCGCCGCGGCGCCGCTCGAGTCGAACAGGTCGACCATCTTCGAGCCGACGAGCACGTGCTGCTCGAGCGGGACCGGGCGGTCCTCCGACACGATGACGTCGGTGTCGCCGCGGACGGTCTGCAGCCAGTCGCCGAACTCCTCGGCGTTGGACACCGTGGCGCTCAGCGAGACCAGGCGCACCTCGGTCGGCAGGTGCAGGATCACCTCTTCCCACACGGCCCCGCGGAACCGGTCGGCCAGGTAGTGCACCTCGTCGAGCACGACCCAGGCGAGGTCGTCGAGCAGGTCGGAGTCCGCGTAGATCATGTTGCGCAGGACCTCGGTCGTCATGACGACGACGCGTGCGCGGGGGTTGACGTTCGTGTCGCCCGTCAGCAGCCCGACCTCGGACTCCCCGTACACGTCGACGAGCTCGGCGTACTTCTGGTTGCTCAACGCCTTCATCGGCGTCGTGTAGAAGACCTTGGCGGTCGGCTGGCGCATCGCGAGCCAGATCGCGAACTCCGCGACGATCGTCTTGCCGGCACCCGTCGGGGCGGCGACGAGCACGCTGCGCCCCTGGTCGAGCGCGTCGCAGGCGGCGAACTGGAACGGGTCGAGGTCGAAGCGCAGGTCGGACCGGAACAGTTCGAGGTTGCGCGAACGGTTGCGGACCTTGGCCGCGGCGAACCGCTCGGCCG
The DNA here is from genome assembly GCF_020297365.1 of Curtobacterium oceanosedimentum. Classification (GTDB taxonomy): domain Bacteria; phylum Actinomycetota; class Actinomycetes; order Actinomycetales; family Microbacteriaceae; genus Curtobacterium. Next base: position 23,473 of record NZ_JAIXIG010000007.1, on the reverse strand, counting down.
CGCTGGCACCCGTCACAGGCCGTACTCCTCGTCGAGCTTGGCCTGGCGCTTGGCGACCCGGCGGTCGTGGATCCACGTCACGAGGCACGCGGCGAGGTAGAGCACCAGCATCGGGACCGCGAGCAGGAACATCGAGATGATGTCCGAGCTCGGCGTGACGATGGCGCAGAAGACCAGGATGCAGAGGATCGCGACGCGCCAGCTCTTGATGATCGAAGCGGCCGTCAGCACCCCGACGAAGTTGAGCAGGACGAGGAAGACCGGCAGGACGAACGCGATGCCGACCGCCACGATGAGCTTGATGACGAAGTCGTAGTACGCCTTCGCGTCGACGATCGAGGTGTCCTCGCTCGAGACGAAGCTGCCGAGGATGCCGACCACGTGCGGCAGGATGAACCACCCGAAGTAGCAGCCGCCGAAGAACAGCGGGATCGCGGTGCCGAGGAAGCCCCACACGTACTGCTTCTCGCGCCGGACCAGCGCGGGGACGATGAACGCCCAGATCTGGTAGAGCCAGACCGGGCTGGCGAGCACGATGCCGATCGTGATCGCGATCTGGAGCTTGAGGTCGAACGCCCCGGTGATCATCGGGAAGTTCAGCTCGGCGGTGTGGCCACCGACCTCGGCGAGCTGCGTCACCGGCGCACGGAGCGCGTCGAGCACGAACGGGGTCAGGAACCACCCGCCGATCGCACCGACGACGATCGCGATGACTGCGCGGAACAGGCGGTTGCGCAGCTCGATGAGGTGCTGCCCGAGCGACATGCGGCCTTCGGCGTCGGTCTTCTGGCGCCCCTGCCGCTTCGCTCGCCCGCGCGCGGTCGTCGAAGCCATGTCGTCGATCTTACGGGGTCCGCACCGACAGTCCGCCGCGGGTCAGCCCGCGGCGAGGGCACCTGCGGCGAAGTCCCGCACCGCCGCCCGCGCGGCCGGCGGGTCGAGGACCACCGCCCGCCCCGGCAGCCCTGCGACGAGCCGCACCACCCCGTCGAACCCGTGCGACGCGGCGAGCCGGATGCGCACCCGCCCGTCGGCGTCCGGCGCGTCGGCGGTGTCGGCGAGGAAGTCGGCGACCAGCGGCAGCGACGTCGAGTCGAGCTCGACCGTGACGATGACGTCGTCGGCGGCCTGCTGGAAGAGGGTGTCCGGGATGACGACCTGGTCGATCGTCTTCTCGGCGGGACGCTCGTCCACGCACACCTCGGACATCCGGTCGAGCCGGAAGGTCCGGAGCGCCTGGCGGTCGAGGTCCCAGGCTCGGAGGTACCAGTCGGTGTCGATCGACTCGACGCGCAACGGGTCCACCCGGCGGGTACCGCCCTGCGTGCGCGGTCCGGCGTACTCGAACGTCAGCCCACGACCGTCGGACATCGCCCGGCGGATGGTGGCCAGCGCGACGTCGTGCAGGTCCTGCCCGACGGCGACGGTCGACGCCGCTCCCCCGGCCCCGCGCGACAGCTTCGCCATGAGCGCGCGGATGGCGTCACGGTCGGCGGCCTCGGGCAGGGCGGACAGGTACTGCAGCCCGGCGATGAGCGCCGACGCCTCGCGAGCGGACAGCCGAGGCGAGTCGTCGATCGCCACCAGGTTGGTGAGCACGATCATGTCGTTCTGGTCGAAGTCGTCCCAGGCGATGTCGAACAGGTCACCGTGCTGGTACTGCATCGTCTCGCCCGGGACGCCCGACACGGCGATGAGCTCGACGGCGCGTCGGATGCGGGCCTCGGGCACACCGAAGTGCCGAGCGGCCTCGGCCACCGAGACGCGTTCACGGTCGATCAGGTAGGGCACCAGGGCGAGCAGGAACGCGAGCTTGTCCTGCGCCTGCAGGGGTTGGGCCTCAGCCACGGTCGGTGTCCTCTCCGGCATCGCTGTGGTCGCGCACGAGGGCGCGCAGCCGCTCCTCGACGCGGACGCGCAGGTCGTCTGGCTCGAGCACCCGGACCTCCGGTCCGAAGGCGGCGAGTTCCTCGGCCAGGATCTGCGGGTCGACGTGGTGGAGCACGAGGGCGCCGTCCGCGTCGGTCTCGGTGTCGCGACGGCGGGTGAGCCGGCGCTCGGCATCGGACCCGGGGGTCACGGCGATGCGCGCGGTGCGTGCGGCCCAGACGTGCTCGAGGCCGGCGAGCGTGCGCTCCCCCGCCCCCACGGGAGCCGTGTGCTGGCCAACCTCGTACTGGGTCACCGGCCCGACGATCCGGGACAGCAGGTAGTTCTTGTCGGAGTCGGTGGCGAACTCGTGGGCGGCGAGCATCCACCGGCCGCCGTGCTGCACGAGGGCGAGCGGCGCGACCGAACGTCGCCGGGCCTCGTGCTGCCCCGGGGTGATGTAGTCGAAGCGCACCGCGGCACCGCGGTCCAGCGCCGACCGGAGCGGCTCGAAGGACGCGTCACGGGCACGGAGCCGCGGCGCGTAGGCGTCGACGCCGAGCTGCAGCGCGCCGTCGTCGTCCTCGGCACCGGCGGAGCGCACCTTGAGGAGCCCCCGTCGGGAGTCGGCGGACAGGGCACCCTCGCGCCAGGCCATCGCGGCCAGGGACAGCAGTGCCGACTCGTCCGGGGTGAAGCGGACGTCGACGGGCAGGTCGTACTCGCCCTTCGGGATCCGGTACCGCAACGTCTGGTTGTTGCCGGCGGCACCGGGGGTCTCGATGGTCTCGAGCGGGATCCCGAGCTCGCGGACGTCGTCCTTGTCACGCTCGAACTGGCGCTCGAGCGAGGCGTTGTCGCCGCCCGGCGTGAACCGCTGGCGGTAGCCCTGCACGTTCGCCAGGATCTCGCCCTTGGTCAGCCCCGACTCCGTCGAGAGCAGCGCGAGCACGAGGCTGAACAGCCGCTCCTCGGCGGGCACACGGGGCACTCGGGTCGCTGGCACGAGCCGATCCTACGGCAGCGCGGGTGCACCGGAGTGCACCCGCGCCGCGGTCCGTGGAGGGTCGACCGGGGTCAGTTCGACATGGCTCCGAGCACGTCGATGACGTACGCGTACGCGGTGCCCTGCTGGTTCACGACGGCGAGGACCTGGTCGCCGACGCGGTGGCCGACGACGGCCTTCCGGACGCCCTCGTCGACCTGGCCCTCGGCGAGCGGGATCGTCTGCGCGCCCGAGCCGTCGGTCCAGCTCGAGCCGGCCACCGTCGGGTCGGCACTCCACGTGACCGCGGTGTACTTGATGACCGCGGTGTCCTCCGCGGTGAGCTTCCGACCGTCGCCCTTGCGGAGCAGGTGGGTCTCGTTGCCCTTCGGCGCCGTCCACGACGGGATCGTGATGCCGGGGGCCCCGGAGGGCGCGAGCACGACGGCCGGCATCCGGTCGCCGGCGAGCTGCGGCGTGCCGGTGGCACGGGCGTCGAACGCGCGCTTGACGTCGATGACGGCGATGACCGCGTCCTCGGTCTCGTCGGACGAACCGCTGCCGGCGGCGGCGCCGTCGGGCGTGCTGCTCAGGGCGCTCTTCGGCAGGGCCACCGCGAGGCGGTCGCCGACACGCGCGCACTGCAGCGAGTCGCCGAGCGCTCCGTAGTTGCTCGCGCCGGCCGTGATCGGGGCGGTCTGGCCGGAGTAGCCGCTCGTCTGGGCGACCTGTCCGGTGGTGCCGTCCACCAGGGTGTACTCCACCAGCACGGGCGTGCCGTCGTCGATCGTGCGCCCGCTGCCCTGCTGCAGCACGGACACCTGGGTGCCCTTCGTCGTCAGTCCCTTCGGCACGGTGACCTTCGGCTCCGAGCCGAACTTGCCGGTGGCGGTCACCGCTTCGGACGCGGCACCGGGGGCGGCACAGCTCGAGGGCGTGGTACCGGCACCGTTCGACGCGCAGGCGGTGAGCGACGCGGCGAGACCGATGGTGACCAGGAGTGCGGGGATGGTGCGCACGGACCCTCTTTCCGTTCGATGCAGGACGGGCACGCCGTCAGCCTACCGGTCGTCCTCGTCGGCCCCGGACGCGGCCGGAGCGGCGTCGGGCGCCGCCGGAGCAGCCCCGGACGCGGCCGCAGCAGCGTCCGATGCCGACGCCGCCTCGGCCGCCGCGACCTTGCGCGCCTGCGCCGCCGACTGCCGGGCGACCTTGCGGAGCTTCTTGTCGCTCGTGGCCCGCTCGCCGACGGCACCGGGGGTCCAGGCCTCGATGTCCTCGTCCGAGAACTCGACCTTGCCCGCGCGGCGCTTCAGGTTCGGCAGCACCGTGCCGTCGGCCAGGCGCCTCGCGGTGATCAGGAAGCCGGTGTGCCCGACCATGCGGTGGTCCGGGCGGACGGCCAGGCCCTCGACGTGCCAGGTGCGCACCAGGGTCTCGCTCGGCATCGGGTCGGTGAACCGGCCGGTGTCGCGCAGCGCCTCGGCCGTGCGGGACAGCTGGGTGACGGTCGCGACGTAGCAGACGATGAGTCCGCCGGGCACGAGGGCGTCGGCTGCGGCGTCCACGCACTCCCACGGCGCGAGCATGTCGAGCACCACGCGGTCGACGCTCTGCGGCTCGGTCGCCTCGGGCAGGGCCTCCACGAGGTCGCCGACGGTGACGGACCAGTTGTCCGGGACGGCCCCGAGGAACGTGCCGACGTTGCCCTTCGCGATGGCCGCGAACTCCTCGCGGCGCTCGAACGACTGCAGCTGACCGGTCGGGCCGATCGCGCGGAGCAGGAAGAGCGACAGCGCGCCCGAGCCGACGCCCGCCTCGACCACGCGGGCCCCCGGGAAGACGTCCGCGAAGGCCACGATCTGTGCGGCGTCCTTCGGGTAGACGATGGCCGCGCCGCGCGGCATCGACATGACGTAGTCGTTCAGGAGCGGTCGGAGCGCCAGGTACTCGTCGCCCGTGCTCGCCCGGATGACGGAACCGTCGGGCTGGCCGATGACGTCGTCGTGCCGGAGCACCCCGCGGTGCGTGTGGTACTCGCCGGCGGTCTCGAGCGACAGCGTCGTGAGCTTGCCCTTCGGACCGGTCAGCTGCACGCGGTCGCCGGCCCGGAACGGGCCGCGGGGCGGCGTGTGCGGTGCGCCGCCCGCGGTGTGCGGGAGCGCTGCGGTCGGGTCGGCGGTCGGACGGGAGGCGCGGCTCGCGTCCGCCTCGTCGCGTGCGTCGTCGTGGTTCATCGGGTGACCCCCTCGGTGTCCGCAGCGTGCGCCGGGTCCGGCACCGCGCCTCCCGGCTCTCCGGCTCGAGCAGCCAGGGCCGGCGTCGTCAACTCGACCAGACGGTCGACGTCGACGTCCGCCAGGGTGGTCAGGTGCACGTCCCCGCCGGCGATCTCGGACAGCGGGACGATGTGCTCGACGGCGACCGTGACGGCGCCGGAGGCGACGGCCGAGGCGACGCCGGTGGCGGAGTCCTCGATCGCGACGCAGGCGGTCGGCTCGACGCCGAGCTGCGCGGCGGCGGACAGGTAGGCGTCCGGGAAGGGCTTGGGACGGTCGACGTCGTCACCGGCCACCACGACGCGGAAGCCGTGCGCGCCCAGCGCCTCGGCGGCCACGAGCGCCATCCGGCGCCGGGACATCGTGACCAGGGCGGTCGGGATGCCGCGGTCGTGCAGCTCCTCGATCAGCTCGCGGGCGCCGGGCCGCCACGGCAGGTCACCGCTGCGCAGGCGCTCCATGACGTAGTCGGTCATCCACTCGACGATCTCGTCGACCTCCATGTCGACGCCCTTGGCGCGCAGGAGTTCGCCGGAGCGCTCGAGGCCGCTGCCCACGAGGGACAGGCCGTCCTGCTCCGTCCACTCGGCGCCGTACCGGGTCGTCAACTCGACCTGGGACCGCTGCCAGATCGGCTCGGTGTCGATGATCGTGCCGTCCATGTCCCACAGCACGGCTGCGGGCAGGACGAGGGCAGGAGGTTGCGCGGTCACGGGCGACGAGTCTACCGGGGCCGTTCCGCTGGGCGCGGACGCGCGCGTGCGGGGACACCCCCTGGGCCTACAGTGGATGCCTGAATCGTGTCCGGCCGGGGGCACCGCTCCCGCCCCGCCCCGCTCCACCACCAGGAGGTCCGCTCCGTGCCACAGCACACCCCCTTCAGCGACGGCCGGTTGCTCGTCGTCGCCTTCGAGGGTTGGAACGACGCCGGCGAGGCCGCCAGCGGACTCGCCCGCCGCATCGTCGACTCCCTCGGACTCGAGGAGCTGCGCGAGCTCGACGGTGAGCGGTACGTCGACTACCAGTTCAACCGGCCCACGGTCGGCACCGACGAGAACGGCGACCGGGGCGTGCAGTGGCCGCGGATCGTGCTGCACGGCCCCGGTGCCGAGGGCCGTCCGGTCATCGGCGCGACCGGTTCCTCCACCGACCGCGACGTCTACGTGCTCGTCGGTCCGGAGCCCTCGCGCACCTGGCGCGGCTTCTGCGCGGAGATCATCGACCTGGCGGACGTCTACTCCATCGACGCGGTCGTGTTCGTCGGGGCGATGCTCGCCGACGTCCCGCACACGCGCCCCATCTCGGTGTTCGTGTCGAGCGAGGACGCCGGCGTCCGCTCGGCCTTCGACGTCGACCGATCGTCGTACGAGGGCCCGACCGGGATCCTCGGGGTCCTCGCCGACGCGATGGACAAGGCCGGGCTGACCACGCTGTCGCTCTGGGCCTCGGTGCCGCACTACGTGCACAACTCGCCCTCGCCGAAGGCCACGCTCTCGCTGCTCGACAAGATCGAGGAGCTCGCCGACGTCACGGTGCCGCGGGGCTCGCTGCTCGACGATGCCACCGAGTGGGAGGAGGGCATCGACGCCCTCGCCGCCGACGACGAGGACATGGCGTCCTACATCGGGCAGCTCGAGCAGGCGCGTGACACGGTCGACTCCCCCGAGGCCTCGGGCGACGCCATCGCGCAGGAGTTCGAGCAGTACCTGCGCCGCCGGGAGCGCAAGGACGGCAAGGACGGCGGCACCGCCGGTGGCGAGGGGCCCTGGCGCCCCCAGCAGCCCCCGCAGCAGTAGGGCCGGGGGCGGGGCCGGGCACTGAGGTCGCACTCCGGCCGGTATCCGCCTGCGAGTTCCGGGCCGAAGTGCGATCTCATCGGTGCACGCGACGGGCACACGCGACAGCAACCGCCGAAGTGTCACGAACCGTCGCCCGGAGCGCCGTCGAGCGTCACGTCGTGCGACCCCGGCGAGACGCATGCGGCGCGTCGTGACCGCTCGACGAAGACAGGCGGGTGCGCTGAGGTCGCACTTCGGCCCGACTCCGGCTGTGTGATCCGGGCCGAAGTGCGATCTCACCGGTGCCGTCAGGCCAGGCGGATACCGAGCAGGGCGTCGATCAGGTCGACGAGCTCGGGTGTGCACGCCGTCCCGCCGGCGATCGCGGTGTCCACCGCAGCGACGGCCCCTGGCGTGTCCAGGTCGTCCGACACCCGCGCACGGATCCGGACCGCGACGTCCGGCGCATCGTCGGCGTGCCCGGCCGAGGCGCCCGACGCCCAGTCGACCCACCCCGACAGGCGGGTCGTGGCGCTCGTCAATTCGCTGTCAAACCACTCCCAGTCGTCGGAGTACTTGTGCGACAGCAGCGCGAGCCGGACGGCACGGGGGTCCGCACCACCGTCGAGCAGTCCGCGCACGGTGACGAGGTTGCCGAGCGACTTCGAGATCTTCGTGCCCTGGTACGCGATCATCCCGGTGTGCACGAAGGCGTTGGCCAGGGGCTGGTGCGCCAGTGCCGCCGCGTGGCCGGCACTCATCTCGTGGTGCGGGAAGACCAGGTCGCTGCCGCCACCCTGCACGCTGATGGGCAGACCGAGCTTGTCACCGGCGATGACGCTGCACTCGATGTGCCAGCCGGGTCGGCCCGGTCCGAGCTCGGTGTCCCAGCTCGGTTCGCCGTCGCGGGCCGCACGCCAGAGCAGCGGGTCGAGCGGGTCGCGCTTGCCCGGTCGTTCGGGGTCCCCGCCACGTTCGGCGGCCAGGGCGAGCATGGTCTCGCGGTCGAGGCCGCTCTCGTCGCCGAGCGTCCAACCGTCGGCGGCGTGGTTGACGTCGAAGTACAGGTCGTCGCCCTCGGCGTCCTCGGTGGGGACCTCGTAGGCGGAACCGGTCTCCTGCAGGAACGAGACGGCCTCGGCGACACGCTCGACCTCGTCGGTGACGGCCACGAAGTCGTCGGGCGGCAGGATGCGCAGGGCCTCCATGTCACGACGGAACAGGTCGACCTGGGACGCGGCGAGTTCGCGCCAGTCGACGCCGTCACGGGCGGCACGTTCGAGCAGCGGGTCGTCGACGTCGGTGACGTTCTGCGCGTACTCGACGTCGAGTCCGGCATCACGCCAGGCGCGGCCGAGCGTGTCGAACGCCAGGTACGTCGCCGCGTGCCCGAGGTGCGTGGCGTCGTAGGGCGTGATGCCGCACACGTACAGCGCGGCACGGTCCTCGTCGCGGGCGGGGTCGACCGGCTTGCCCGTGGCGGTGTCGTGCACGACCGGTCGGGGCGCGGAGCCGGGGACGTCGGGGACGGACGGGGCCTGCCAGGCCCTCACGGCTGGATCACTCCGAGCGACAACAACACGATGAGCACGATACCCAGTGCGATCCGGTAGACCACGAAGGGCATGAAGCTCCGCTTGCTGATGTAGTTCATGAACGCCGCGATCACGACGAAGCCGACGACGAACGCCACGGCCGTCGCGATGAGCGTGTCGACGAGTCCGAACGGCGACCCGTGGTCGCCCAGGCTCGTCGCGGCCTCGTAGAAGCCGGACAGGAACACCGCGGGGACGGCGAGCAGGAACGCGAAGCGCGCCGCCGCCGGGCGGGTGTAGCCGAGGGCGAGCCCCATCGAGACCGTGGCCCCGGACCGGGAGACCCCGGGGACCAGTGCGAGCATCTGCGCCAGACCGATGAGCAGACCGCCCTTGAAGGTCATCTGCTCGATCCGGCGTTCCTTGCGCCCGACCCGGTCGAGCACCCCGAGCACCACGCCGAAGACGATGAGCACGATCGCCACGATCCAGAGCGACCGGAACGTCGTCTCGATCGAGTCCTTGAGCAGGAGTCCGGCGATGCCGATCGGGATCGTGCCGAGGATCACGAGCCACCCGAGCCGGACGTCCGGGTCACCCTTCGGCACGTCGCGCTTGACCACCGACCGGAACCACCGCCCGATGATCCGGGTGATGTCCTTCCAGAAGTAGATGAGCACGGCGGTCTCGGTGCCGAGCTGGGTCACCGCGGTGAACGCCGCACCCGGGTCCTTCGCGTCGGGCAGGAAGAGCCCGACGATGCGCAGGTGTGCGCTCGACGAGACCGGCAGGAACTCGGTGAGCCCCTGGACGAAGCCGAGGAAGATCGCCTCGAGGATGTGCATCGCACGGGCCTTTCGGGGGGAGGTCGGTCAGGGCACCGCCACGACGGCGACCATGCACAATATCAGTACGTGGCGAGGAGGTCGCCGAGGACACGTCGGCCGAACGCCAGGGCGTCGAGCGGCACCCGCTCGTCGACGCCGTGGAACATCGCCGGGAAGTCGACACCCGCCGGCAACTGCAGCGGGACGAACCCGTAGCCCGCGATCCCGAGGGTCGACAGCGCCTTGTTGTCGGTACCGCCCGACAGCAGGTACGGCAGCACCGGCGCGCCAGGATCGTGGCGGCCGAGGACGTCCCGGACGGCGTCGACCAGCGGGCCCCCGAAGTCCTGCTCGAGCCCGATGTCGCGGAAGGACGTCACGACCTCGACCTCGTCGCCCGCGAGCTCACGGACGCGCGCGAGCACGGTCTCCTCGTCGCCGGGCAGGCAGCGGATGTCCACCAGCGCCTCGGCCCGGTCCGGGATGACGTTGTGCTTGTAGCCCGCGGTCAGCACCGTCGGGTTCGAGGTGGTGTGCAACGCGGCGTGGATGAACCGTGACGCCGAACCGGTGGCCAGCGCGACCTCGTCCGGGCCGGTGACCGTCGGATCGACCCCGAGGAACCGGGCGACCTCGGCGACCATCGCGTCCGTCGTGGCCGAGAGCCGGACGGGCCACTCCTCGCTGCCGATCCGGGCGACCGCCGCGGCGAGCTTCGTGACGGCGTTGTCGCGGATCACGTGCGAGCCGTGGGCTGCCGTGCCGCGAGCGATGAGCTTCACCCACATCAGCGCCTTCTCGCCGGTCTGCAACAGGTAGGCGCGGCGATCACCGAGCGTGATCGAGTACCCGCCGACCTCGCTGATCGCGGCGGTCGCCCCGGCGAAGACCTCGGGGTGCTGGTCGACCACGTGGTGCGAACCGAGCACGCCCCCCGCTTCCTCGTCGGCGAAGTACGCGATCACCAGGTCCCGCTCGGGTGCCCCGTGCTGGTCGATGACGTCCCGCAGTGACGTGAGCATCATCGCGTCCATGTTCTTCATGTCGACCGCGCCCCGACCCCACAGCGAGCCGTCCTTGACCACGCCGCCGAACGGGTCGACCGACCAGTTCGCCGGGTCGGCCGGCACGACGTCGAGGTGCCCGTGCACCACGAGCGCCGGCTTGTCGCGGTTGCGCCCGGGGACCCGCGCCACGACGCTCACCCGGTCCGGCTCGGACTCGAACAACTGCGGCTCGAGGCCCAGCGCCCGGAGCTCGTGCTCGACGTAGTGGGCGGCCTCGGCCTCACCGCGGGACTTCCCCTCGCCCCAGTTCGTCGTGTCGATGCGGATGAGGTCACGGGCGATCGCCGCGGTGGCCTCGAGCTCGGGCACGGTCGGCTCCGGGTTCGTCATGCGACCACGCTACCGGTCGACACCGACGCCACCACGGGCGGGACACCTCCGGGACTCGCCCGGGATGCGTGACCGTGTTCATCGCGCGTTCAGACCCGTGCTAGTGTCTTCTCTCGGCAGGAACGCCGGGGAAAACCCGGGAAACAGACACCAGACACCCTGTCCGGGTGGCGGAATTGGTAGACGCGCTAGCTTGAGGTGCTAGTGCCCGTATTAGGGCGTGGGGGTTCAAGTCCCCCCTCGGACACAGGAATGCGTGCCCCCTGACCTTTCGGTCAGGGGGCATTTCTGTTGTGTTCTCCCGGCGAGTGCCGCCGTCGCTCCGCTCGGGGCGTCACCGCCTCGGCCAGCTCGCTTCGCTCGCGGCCCCCTCCGGTCAGCTGGTCGGTCGCACTCCCTGCGGTTGACGGACCAGCTGGGTCGGTCCCACTCCCGGGGGATGGCGACGGAAGCACGGGCGGACGGGAGGCGCGGGGCGGGGCCGACCCGCGCCTCCCGTCCGGCGGCGTCAGCGCGCGCGCAGGACGCGGCGCGCCACCAGGACCACCGCACCGACCGCCGCCAGCCAGCCCCAGTTCGCGACGACCGGGTCGAGCAGCTGGTGCCGCCAGTCCGTCCGCCCCGACCCGAGGCGCGACGCGACCGGGTGCGTCCCGGCCTCGGCCCGGACGCCCGTCTCCCGGATCACCCGGTCCGGTCGACCGCGGAGCGCGGCCGTCACCCGGTGCCCGGCGACGTCGAGCCGGTCCCCCACCACCAGGAGCGCCCAGTGGGCGAGACGCCCCTCACTGAAGCGCTGGTACGCGAACCGACGAACCAGTCCGGGGAGCCCGCGGAGCGGCTGCGCCGTCCCGAACACGGGCGTGACGTGCGCGTGCTCGATCGAGCGTTCGCGGCCCTCGGCACCGGGCTGCTGCTCCGGCACGTCCCAGTGGGCGCCGGACGCGAACCCGGCCTCGCGGGACAGCTTCGGCACCGAGGGGCGGTCCTCGAGGTCGAGGTCGCTCCCCCACCCGGGGATGCGGGCGCGGAGTTCGTCGGCCGGCGGCACCCGTCGCGGCGGGTCGGCGATGTACGGGGTGTGGTCGGACACGGGGTGCTCCTTCACGGGACGATGACGGGCTTGATCATGCCGTCGAGCTTCGCCGAGAACAGGTGGTAGCCCTCGGCGATGTGCTCGAGCGGGATGCGGTGGGTGATGATGTCGCTCGGCTTGAGGTGCCCGGCCTGGATGTGCTCGAGCAGGCGGGGCCACTGTCGCTTCACGGGGGCCTGGTTCATGTGGATCGTGACGCCCTTGTTCATCGCGTCGCCGAACTTCACCAGGTTCGGGATCGGTCCGTACGCGCCCATGGCCGACACCGTGCCGCCCTTGCGCACGCCGTCGATCGCCCAGTTGAGCGCCACCGGCGAGCCGCCCTGCAGCTTGAGCTTCGACGCGGTGACGTGCTGCAGGAAGCTGCCGTCCGCCTCGGCCCCGACGGCGTCGATGACGCTGTCCGCGCCCAGGTGGTCCGTCTGCTTCTTCATCTCCACCACGACGTCGTCGACCTCGGTGAAGTTGATGGTCTCGGCGTGCGCGAACGTCCGCGCCTTCTCCAACCGGTACTCGAGCTGGTCGACCACGATCACGCGGCCGGCGCCCATGAACCACGCCGACTTCGCCGCGAACAGCCCGACCGGACCGGCGCCGAGCACCACGACCGTGTCGCCCTCGCGGATGGAGGCCAGCTGCGCGCCGAAGTAGCCGGTGCCCAGGGCGTCCGTCATCATCAGGGCGTCGTCCGGGTCGAGCCAGTCCGGGATCACCTGCGGGCCGACGTCGGCGTACGGCACGCGCACGCGTTCGGCCTGCCCGCCGTCGTAGCCACCCGTGGTGTGCGAGTACCCGAAGATCCCACCGACCGCGGTCGCGTTCGGGTTCACGTTGTGGCAGTTCGTGAACAGGCCCCTGGCGCAGAACCAGCAGCTGCCGCACGAGATGTGGAACGGGATCATCACGCGGTCGCCCACGCTGAGGTTCTGCACCGAGGAACCGATCTGCTCGACCACCCCGATGAACTCGTGGCCGAACGTGTGCCCGACGCGGGTGTCGGGCATCATGCCGTGGTACAGGTGCAGGTCGGAACCGCAGATCGCGGCCCGCTCGACCCGGACGACCGCGTCGTTCGGGTGCTCGATCCGGGGGTCGGGCTTCTCGTCGACGCGGATCCGGTAGGGCCCGCGGTAGGTCATGGCGCGCATGTCGCGCTCCTCTCGCTCGTCCGTCAACGCTGACGGCAGGCGCGTGGGAGCGGACACAGGACCGCACATGCCGGCTACTGGGGTGGACGGTGCGGACGGACGGACGGGAGGCGCGGTGCCAGCTGGCACCGCGCCTCCCGTCCGTCTGGTGGTCTCGACTAGCTCTTCGACGCCTCGACGAAGTTGCGGCGCGGGTCCGTCTCCTTGATGAGCGAGGTCGCGTCGCGACCGGACACCGCACCGGTGATCCAGCCGATGACGATGCGGGCCTTCCGGTTCAGCGTCGGCATCGCGTACACGTGGTACGAGCGGTGTGCGAGCCAGGCGAACAGGTTCGTCATCTTGACGCCCTTGATGTTCCCGGCGCCCTTGCCGACACCGTACGACGCGACCGTGCCGATGGAGGGGTGGCGGTACTCCTCGAGCGGCTTGCCGGTGATCGACGCCACGATGTTGTCGGCGGCGACGACGGCCTGGCGCACGGCGTTCTGCGCGTTCGGCGGGTAGTACGCCGGCTGCTTGTCGGCGGTCAGGTCGGGGACCTGCGCGACGTCACCGAGACCCCAGACGCCCGGCACGACCTCGTGGGTGTCCTCGGCCTCGACCTGCAGCTTCGCGTTCGCGGCGAGGTGGCCCTTCGGGCCGCGCGGCAGGTCGGAGGCGTCGAGCAGCGGGTTCGGCTTGACGCCGGCGGTCCAGACGAGCAGACCGGTGGCGAACTCATCGCCGTCCGAGAACCGGACTACACCGCCCTCGGCGCTCGGCATGGTGGTCTTCAGGCGGACGTCGATGCCACGGGCGCGGAGCGACTCGAGCGTCCACTTGGACAGCTCCGGACCGACCTCGGGGGCGACGCGGTCGAGCGCGTCGATGAGCACCCAGCGGGGCTGCTCGCCGGCGAGCGACGGGTAGGTCTTGATCGCGGCCTGCGACACGTCGAACAGCTCGCCGATCGCCTCGACGCCGGTGTAGCCACCGCCGACGAAGACGCTGGTGAGCAGACGGCGACGCTCGTCCTCGTCACGCGTGGCGGCGGCCTTCGCGATGTTGTCGAGGAGCTTGGCGCGCACGTAGGCGGCCTCTTCGACACTCTTGAACCCGACGCCGTACTCCTCGAGCCCGGGGGTCGGGAACGTACGGGTGACGGAGCCGAGGGCGACGACGAGGTGGTCGTAGCCGAGGGTGCGGTCGTCGCCACCGGCGGTCGCGATCGACACGGTCTTGTCGGCCGACGAGATGCCGGTGACCTTCCCCTGGATCACGCGGGTCTTGCGGAGCGCACGGCGCAGTTCGACGGTGACGTCCTTCGGCGCGATGTGGCCACCGGCGACCTCGGGCAGGAACGGCAGGTAGGTGTAGTAGGTGTTCTGGTCCACCAGGGTGATCCGCATGGGCACCGTGGCCGCGTGCTTCTGGAGCTGCTTGACGGTGCCGTAGCCGGCGGAGCCACCGCCGAGGACGAGGACGTGAGGGATCGAGTCTGCCATTCCTCCGGTCTACCGGACTTTGCCTCGACGCGTCATGAGCTGCGCGGCCTGTCGCGGAGCCGCCACCACGCGGTCTCGGCGAGTTCCGGGCCGGTGAAGACGCCGTGCGGGGTCCGTCGCGACTCGGTGAGCGAGAACCGGCGCAGGCGGTAGCCGCCCCCGAAGCGGTCGATGATCGCCTCGGGTGACGCCTCGGGGTCGCGCTTGACGTACCAGGTGCGGTCGTCGACCGGCTCGATCACGCGAGGGTCACCGACGCCCGCCGATGCGGGAGCGCAGGACGTCGATGCGCTTCTGGATCTGCTCGATGCTCGCCTGCGCCACGGCCGGACCACCGCTGATCCGCCGGAGTTCGGCGTGGATCGCACCGTGCGGCTCGTTCGAGTGCCGCGACCAGATCGACACGAGCCGCGCGAGCTCGGTGCGCTGCTCCTTGATCGTCATGTACATCGGGCGGTTCTCGGGCTCGGCGGCCTTCGGCTGCCCGTCCTTGACCGTGCGGCCCTTGGACCGCTTCGCCTGGGTCGCCTGCCGTGCGCGGAGCAGGTCGCGCACCTGGTCGGGTTCGAGCAGGCCGGGTATGCCGATGAAGTCGAGCTCCTCGAGGGACCCGACCTCGCCGCCCGTCCCGAACTCACCGCCGTCGTAGAGCACGCGGTCGAACGATGCCTGCGAGTCGAGCGCCTCGAACGGCTGCACCTCGAGCAGGCTCTCGGACGCCCGGTCCTCCTTGTTCGCCTCGGCGACCATGGCGTCTTCCGGATTGTAGAGCCCGTCGTCGGCGTCCTTCGGCCGGTCGAGGGCGTGGTCGCGCTCGAGCTCCAGGCTCGCGGCCAGCGCCATCAAGCCGGGCACGCTCGGCAGGAACACGCTCGCGGTCTCCCCGCGACGTCGGGCCCGCACGAAGCGGCCGATCACCTGGGCGAAGAACAGCGGCGTGCTCGCGCTCGTGGCGTACACGCCGACGCACAGCCGTGGGACGTCCACGCCCTCGGACACCATGCGGACGGCGACCATCCAGCGCGACGTGTCGGCGGCGAACGCGCTGATGCGGCTCGACCCGGCGGCCTCGTCGGACAGGACGACGGTGGGGCGCTCCCCCGTGATCTGCTGCAGGATGCGGGCGTAGGCGCGCGCCGTCGTGGTGTCCGTCGCGATGACGAGCCCGCCGGCGTCGGGCACGCCCCGACGGACCTCGGTCAGGCGCTTGTCGGCAGCGCTGAGCACGGCCGGCATCCACTCGCCCTCGGGCGACAGCGCGGTGCGCCACGCCTGCGCGGTGATGTCCTTCGTGACCTGCTCGCCGAGGGACGCCGACATCTCGTCGCCCATCCGGGTCTTCCACCGCATCTGGCCGGCGTAGGCCATGAACAGCACCGGACGGACCACGCCGTCCTTCAGGGCGCGGCCGTAGCCGTAGTTGTAGTCGGAGATCGAGGTCCGGATGCCCTGCTCGTCGGGGGCGTACTGCACGAACGGGATCGGTGCGGTGTCGGAGCGGAACGGGGTCCCGGACAGCGACAGACGGCGGGTCGCGCCGGTGAACGCCTCGCGGATGCCGTCGCCCCAGGTGAGCGCGTCGCCGCCGTGGTGGACCTCGTCGAGGATGACCAGGGTGCGGCCGCCCTCGGTGATCGTCTTGTGGACCTCGGGGTTCATGCCGACCTGGGCGTAGGTGATCGCGACGCCCTGGTAGTGGCGGCCGAACATGCCGTCGCCGTTCTTGAACATCGGGTCGATGCGGATGCCCACGCGGTCGGCGGAGTCGGCCCACTGCCGCTTGAGGTGCTCGGTGGGCGCGACGACCACGATCCGGTCGACGGTGCCGCGGGCGAGCAGTTCCGTCGCCAGGCGCAGCGCGAAGGTCGTCTTGCCGGCGCCGGGCGTGGCGGCGGTCAGGAAGTCGCGCGGCTCCTTCTCGAAGTACTTCGTGAGCGCTTCGACCTGCCAGGCGCGGAGCTTCGACGCGGTCCCCCACGCGGCGCGGTCAGGGAACGCGGGAGAAAGGTGCTGGACGGCCGCGTTGCCGGCGGCCTCGGCCAGTGCCGCTGCGTCGGCCTCGTCACGTGCGGCGTCGCCGTCCACCGACCGTGACGACCCCGCACCGCCTCCGGCCTGGTCGTCCCCCGACTCGGCCCACAGCGTGGCGGGCTGCTGCTCTTCGTACTCCGCTGCGCTCACTGGATGCGATTCTACCGCCACCGTCAGTCCTGTCTGGCGTGCGGGACGTGACCGTCCGGGGTGCGCCGGACCAGCGACGCCGGGCGCAGCACGCCGGCGCCGAAGCGAGCCGCCACCGCGTCGACGGTGGTCTCGGTCTCGCGCCACGGCGCGTCGTCGTCCCACAGGGCGTTGCTCGCCGCGGCGGGGACGAGGTTCTCGCCGCGGACCCCGATGAGCCGGATCCGGTTGCCGGGACGGTGCAGCACGTCGTACAGCTCGACGGCTTCTCGGTGCAGTCGCTTCGCGACGTCGGTGGGTTCGGCGAGCGTGCGCGACCGGGTCAGCGTGGTGAAGTCGGTGTAGCGGACCTTGAGCGCCACGGTGCGGGCCTGCACCTCGGCGTGGCGGAGCCGGACGGCGACCTTGTCGGCCAGGCGCAGGAGCTCGCGAGCGACGTCGTCGCGTTCGGTCAGGTCGTGGCCGAACGTGACCTCGTGCCCGATCGACTTCTCGCCGACGCCGGTGTCGACCACGCGGGGGTCGCGCCCCCACGACAGGTCGTGCAGGCGCTGCCCACCGGCCGGACCGAGGGCGGACACCAACGAGCCGAGCGGCGTGTTGGCCAGGTCGCCGACGGTGCGGATGCCCCGGCGCTCCAGCGTCTCCTGCGTCTTGCCACCCACGCCCCACAGCGCGGAGACCGGCTGGGGGTGCAGGAACGCCACCGTGTCGGCCGCCGGCACGACGAGCAGGCCGTCCGGCTTGGACCGGCTGGACGCCAGCTTCGCGACGAACTTGGTCGACGCGGCACCGACCGAGCAGTGCAGTCCGGTCTCGGCGAACACGGTGCGCCGGATGGCCTGGCCGATCTGCCACGGGGTGCCGTACAGCCGGAGCGCGCCGGCGACGTCGAGGAAGGCCTCGTCGATGCCGAGGCGTTCGACGCGCGGGGTGAACCGGTCGAACACCGCCATCACTGCGGCGGACTTCGCGCGGTACTTCTCGAAGTGCGGTTCGACGATGACGGCGTTCGGGCAGCGGCGCTTGGCCACGGCCATCGGCATCGCGGAGTTGACGCCGTACTTCCGGGCCTCGTACGTGGCGGCGGTCACGACGGACCGGTCGGAGTCGTGACCGACGATGACGGGCAGCCCCACGAGGTCGGGCCGGTCGAGCAGCTCGACGGAGGCGAAGAAGGCGTCCATGTCGACGTGCAGCACGGTCGCCGAGACGTCGTCCACCGGTGCGTCGGAGACGAGGCGGTTGCGTCCGTCCTGCTTGCTCACACCGCGATGATGCCAGGCGCCGCCGACATCGCCGCGACGAGCGCCCCGCCCACCCCGCCGGTACCGCCCGCCCCGTCCGTCAGCCCAGGGGCCCGAGCACCGACGCCGCGATGGTCCGCGCCGCCGAGTCCCGCGTCGACGGGTGGTACTGCCCGGCCCGGACGTCACGGGCGAGTCGCGCGAGCTCGCTCGTCGACCGGAAGGCGGACCCGCCGACGACCCGCATCGCCTCGTCCACCACGTGCTGCGCCGTGTCCACCGCGCGGGCCTTCGTGCCGACGAGCAGCGGGAACCACCGCGCCCCGAGGTCGTCCTGCTCGTCGACGGACCGTGTCAGCGCGTCGACCTGCAGCGTCACGGCGTCGACCGCGCCACGCAGGTCGGCGACCGTCCGGCGCGCGTCCGGGTCCTGCGACCGCGGCGTGCCGTCCGCCGCCGTCCGTGCGGCGACAGCCTCGGCCGCCAGGGTGATCGCCCGCTCGGCGATGCCCACGTACACCGACGCGACCAGGAGCTCGAACGCCGCGAAGATCCCGAACACCAGGGGGTCCTGGGTCGGTCCGACCGGCAGTACCCGGACGATGCGCTCGGCGGGCACGTGCGCCGCCCGCAACCGTGTGGTGCGGCTCTGCGTCGCCCGCATCCCGAGGGTGTCCCAGTCGTCCAGGTGCTCGACGCCCCCGTCGGAGCGCAGCAGGAACCCGTGCACGAGCCGCGGCTCCGGTCCGGACGTGTCCTTGCCGAACACGCTCAGCACGTCCCACGCCGGCGCGAGCGACGTGGACACCTTGGTGCCGGTGAAGCGGTACCCGCCGTCGCCGTCCGGCTCCGCCGTCGTCGACGAGTCGAACAGGACGGCGTCGTTGCCGGGTTCGCTCACCCCGAAGGCGAGCAGGTGGTCGTCGGCCGCGTGGTCGGTGACGGCCTGGAGGAACGCCCCACCCCGCGCGGTCACGCTGCGGGCCGCCTGCACCCACACCTGGTGCATGCCGAGACCGAGCGCCGTCGCCGGCGCGGCCTGGGCGAGGGTCCGCTGCACCTCTGCGGTGGCGCGGAGCCCGAGCCCGGACCCGCCCTGCTCGACGGGCACCCCGATCCGCAGGTACCCGGCCGCGCGCAGCTCGTCGAGGTCCTCGGCGCAGAACGCGTTGGCGGCGTCGTACCCGGGCGCGCGTCCGGCGATGCGGGTGAGCAGTCCCTCAGGGACCGACCATCCGGCGGCATCCGTGTTGGCCTTCGTCATGGCACGAGACTATGGTCCGAAACGTGTCAGATCGTCATCCGTGGACCAGGTACGTCGCGATCGGTGACTCGTTCACCGAGGGCATCGGTGACCCCGACCCGACCGTGCCCGGCGGCAACCGCGGCTGGGCCGACCGGGTCGCCGAGGTGCTCGCGCACCAGACCGAGGACTTCGCCTACGCGAACCTGGCGATCCGCGGGCGGCTGCTGCAGCAGATCATCGACGAGCAGGCCGAGGCCGCCGTCGCCCTGCACCCCGACCTCATCACGGTGTCCGCCGGCGGAAACGACATCATCCGCCCCGGCTCCGACCCGGACGAGCTGGCCGAGCGCGTCGACCGGCTCGTCGCCGACCTGCGCCGGGACGGTGCGACCGTCGTGCTGTTCACCGGCCCGGACGTCGGCATGACGCCGGTGCTCGGCATGGTGCGCGGCAAGACGGCGATCTACAACGAGAACCTGCACGCCATCGCGCTGAAGCACGGCGCCCTGATCGCGAACACGTGGGCGCTCCGCGTGCTCCGGGATCCGCGGATGTGGGCACCGGACCGGCTCCACCACTCCCCGATGGGCCACGCCACCATCGCCGCCGCCGTGCTCGACACGCTCGGCGTGCCGCACGGCCTCGAACCCTCGAACCCGGAGCCGCTCGAGGCCCGGCCCTGGCGCGAGGCCCGCGCCGAGGACCTCGGCTGGGCGAAGGAGTACCTGGTGCCGTGGGTGGTCCGCCGCATCCGGCACACGTCGTCCGGCGACGGGGTCTCCGCGAAGCGTCCGGAGCTGCAGATCGTGACCGAGCACCCGTCCGACACCCCGTAGCGATCGACCGCGCGGGACGGGCTCAGTCGGCCGGGCGCCGCAGCGTGAGCGGGCCGTCGTGCAGCGGCTGGGTCTGCCACGCGGTCGTCGCCGCGCCCGTCGCCGGGTCGACCCGCACGTGCAGCAGGTGCGGGGTCTCGACGAACCGCACGTCCACCCGCAGCGTCCCGTCCTGGTCGGCCGCCCCGCTCGCGGCGAGCGGCCCCTCGACCGTCCACTCCCCCTGCCCGACCGGCACCGACAGCGTCCCGCCGTCGACGTCGACCGTGAGCCGCCACGCGTCGCCGTCGCGCGCCAGCGGACCGGCGTCGGCCGTGCCCTGGAGCGACCCGCCGACCAGGGCGGGCAGCCCCAGGGAGGCGAGCCGGGCCTCCAGGGCGCGGTCCGCAGCCGCGTCGGACGAACCGTCGACGGCGGGCAGCAGGTGCTGCCAGACCGCGTCGAGGACCGCCTGCATGTCGAGGCTCTGCCCGGTCAGGGCGAGGACGACGTCCTGCTCGGGCAGGACCACGCAGAACTGGCCGTACGCGCCGTCGCCGCGGTAGCCGTGCCGGGCCATCCAGAACTGGAACCCGTAGCCCTGCGACCAGTCCGGGTTGCCCTCGTCGGGGTTGGCGACCTGCGTGCTCGTGGCCTGCGCGACCCAGTCCTCGTCGAGGATGCGCTCGCCGTCCCACACGCCGCCCTGCAGGTACAGCTGCCCGAGCTTCGCCACCGCGGACGTCGGGGCGTAGCAGCCGCTGAAGCCGAGCTCGGCACCGGTGTCGTCCCGACGCCAGGCCAGGTCGACGATGCCGAGCGGGTCGAGCAGGTGCGGACGCAGCCAGTCCACGAGCGAGCCACCCGTCACCCGTCGCACGATCGCCGCGAGGGTGTACGTGCAGGGCTGGTTGTAGGCGAAGACCGTGCCGGGCTCCTCGTCGGGCGGGAGCAGCAGGAAGCCGCGCACCGTGTCCGTCGGGTCGAGTGCCTCGGCGCGGTCGAGCGTCTCCTCGCGGTGCCCGCTCGCCATCGCGAGCAGGTGCCGGACGCGGATGCGGCGGCTGCGCTCGTCGGTGACGTCCGCGTCGAGCTCGGGGAAGTACGACAGCACGGTCGCGTCGAGGTCGACCAGACCGGCCCGGACGGCGATGCCCACCCCTGCGGCGGTGAAGCTCTTGCTGAGCGAGTACAGCAGGTGCACGCGCTCGGCGGTGTACGGCTGCCACCAGCCCTCCGCCGCCACCTGACCGTGCCGCAGCAGCACGATGCTGTGCGGTTCCACGTCGGGTGTGGACTCGAGTGCGTCGAGCAGGGCGGTCACGCCCCGGGCGTCGATGCCGAGCGCGGACGGGGTGGAGGCCGGGAACGTCGTCGTCACGCGTCCGACCCTACGGCTGCGACCGCCCGGGCGTCACGCCCCCTGGAACGGGTTCGTCCAGCGCCACCAGACGCCGGGATCGTCGATCGTGCGCTCGAGCACGAGCGGCACCGTGACCGGGTCGTGCTCGGAGATCCGGAACCGGACCTTCCCGACCCGCTCGCCCTCCGTGCCGACGGTCACCTGTTCGAGCTCCGCCTTGGCGGTGACGGTGGTCCTGCCCCACACGAGCACCTCCGCCGCCGTGGTCGTGACCGCGTCGGCCTCGTCCTGCCACGGTGTCGAGAACGTCCCGAAGGTCTGGCCCTCGTGCGCGAGCGTCACCACCTGGAAGTTGTCCGCCACCGAGCGGAGCAGCCGCTGCACGTCGATGTCGAGGGAGTCGTGGTCGACGCCGCCGAGCATCACGCCGACGACCGTCACGTCGCGTCCGCCGCGTTCGTAGGTGGCGGCGAAGAGCAGGCAGGCACCGGCCTCGTCGAGGGTGCCGGTCTTGATGCCTTCGATCCCGTCGATCCCCAGCAGCTTGTTCGAGTTCTCGATCTCGCCCACCGTGGGGATCGTCACGTCCTTCGTGCCGACGATCTCGTGCACCACCGGGTCCGCCAACGCGAGCTGGCCGAGTTCCACCAGGTCGGTCGCGGTCGAGGTGTTGTCCGGGTCGAGGCCGGTCGGCTCGTGGATCGTCGTGTCGTCCAGGCCGTGCTCGTCGAGCCAGGCGTTCGCCGCACGCTCGTACGCGGCGATCGAGCCGAAGGCCCAGATCGCCAGGGCACCCGCGTAGTTGTTCGCCGACTCCATGAGCATCACCTGGAAGGTCTGGTGCTGGGTGAGCTCCAGACCGGCGGGCATCGGGGCGACCTCGCCGTTCTGGGCCGCGTACTTGGCGTACAGGCCCTCCATCTGCTTCGTGAAGCGGATCGACGCCCCGGACTCCCCCGCCGCCATCGGCTTCTCGTCGAGCACCACGAGCGCCGTGAAGACCTTCGTGATGCTCGCGATCGACCGCGGCTTCGTGTCCCCGCTGGTGCGCAGGCTCTCCGGGAAGTCGGTGGCCTCGACGGCGGTGGCGCCGTACCCGGGGAAGCTCAGCTCGGGCACGGTCGTCTTCGGTGCCGAGTACGTCGTGGTCGAGGCGCTCGCCGGCCCGAACGGCACGATGGCCGCGGCGACGAGGTAGCCGACCACGAGCACGAGGACGGCGACCACCGAG
>NZ_JAIXIG010000007.1:0-979 GCF_020297365.1 Curtobacterium oceanosedimentum | reverse complement strand
CGGCGGAACGGGGGCGGCGCACGACTCGGGACACGGTCACCGAGCGTACCGGCCCGCGTGCGTGGCGGAGGCGGGGCGCGCCTCCAGACCGTGGTCGGGGCTAGCAGGCGCGCCGCTGCGCGTGGGTGACCGCCCACAGGCCGACGGCGCTCGCCGCGGCGACGTTGAGCGAGTCGACGCCGTGCGCCATCGGGATCCGGACCGTCGTGTCCGCCGACGCGATCGCGGCCGGGGTGAGCCCCTGACCCTCCGTGCCCATCACGAGCGCGACCTTGTCCGGCAGGTCGGCGACGAAGGCGTCGAGGTCGACCGAGTCGTCGGTCAGTGCCATCGCGGCCAGGTGGAAGCCCTGGTCGCGGAGCTCCTCGCCCGCCGCGGGCCAGTCGCCGATGCGGGTCCACGGCACCTGCAGGACGGTGCCCATGCTCACCCGCACGCTGCGCCGGTACAGCGGGTCGGCGCAGCGCGGGCTGACCAGCACCGCGTCGGCACCCAGGCCGGCCACGCTGCGGAAGACGGCGCCGACGTTGGTGTGGTCGACGATGTCCTCGAGGACGACCACGACCCGCGCGTCCCGCACGACCTCGGCGACGGTCGGCAGCTCGGGGCGCTGCACGGCGGCGATCGCGCCACGGTGCATGCGGAAGCCGGTGAGCTCCTCGAGCAGGGCGTCCGGGCCCACGAACACCGGGCCGTCGTGGTCGGCGACCAGGGGCAGGACGCTGTCGAGCCACTTCTCCTGCACCAGGATGCTGCGCGGCACGTGCCCGGCGCGGATCGCTCGCTCGATCACCGTGTTCGACTCGGCGATGTACAGGCCGCCCTCGGGCTCGCTCACACGGCGCAGCGCCACGTCGGTGAGGCGGGCGAAGTCGTCGAGGCGGGCGTCGTCGAGGGAGTCGATGCGGACGGGGTGCACGGGGCTCGTTTCGGTGTGGTGCGGGCGGGTGCCGGGGAGCGGCGGGGTCCTGGTCTTGGT
>NZ_JAIXIG010000006.1 GCF_020297365.1 Curtobacterium oceanosedimentum | reverse complement strand
AAGGGCCCCCGCACGCGCAGCGTACGAGGGCCCTTGCCGTCAGGACGGACTAGAAGTCCATGCCACCCGTCGGGTCGCCGGCCGGCATGGCCGGGGTCTTCTCCGGCTTGTCGGCGACGACGGCCTCGGTGGTCAGGAACAGACCGGCGATCGACGCAGCGTTCTGCAGCGCCGAGCGCGTGACCTTGGCGGGGTCGATGATGCCGGCGGCGATCAGGTCGACGTACTCGCCGGTCGCGGCGTTGAGGCCCCAACCCGACTCGAGCTCGCGGACCTTGGCGGCGACGACACCCGGCTCGAGACCGGCGTTCAGCGCGATCTGCTTGAGCGGCGCGTCGATCGCGACGCGGACGATGTTCGCACCGGTCGCCTCGTCGCCCTCGAGCTCGAGAGACTCGAGCGCCACGGCACCGGCCTGGATGAGCGCGACGCCACCACCGGCGACGATGCCCTCCTCGACGGCAGCCTTCGCGTTGCGGACGGCGTCCTCGATGCGGTGCTTGCGCTCCTTGAGCTCGACCTCGGTCGCGGCACCCGCCTTGATGACGGCGACGCCACCGGCGAGCTTGGCGAGGCGCTCCTGGAGCTTCTCGCGGTCGTAGTCGGAGTCGGTCGCCTCGATCTCGGAACGGATCTGGCGGACACGGCCGGCGATCTGCTCGGCGTCGCCGGCACCCTCGACGATCGTGGTCTCGTCCTTGGTGATGACGACCTTGCGGGCACGACCGAGCAGGTCGAGCGTCGCGTTCTCGAGCTTGAGGCCGACCTCTTCCGAGATGACCTGGCCGCCGGTGAGGATCGCGATGTCCTGCAGCATGGCCTTGCGACGGTCACCGAAGCCCGGAGCCTTGACGGCGACGGACTTGAAGATGCCGCGGATCTTGTTCACGACGAGCGTGGCCAGGGCCTCGCCGTCGACGTCCTCGGCGATGATCAGGAGCTGCTTGCCCGCCTGGATCACCTTGTCGACGACCGGCAGGAGGTCCTTGATGTTCGAGATCTTCGAGTTGACGATCAGGATGTAGGCGTCCTCGAAGACGGCTTCCTGACGCTCGGGGTCGGTGACGAAGTACTGCGACAGGTAGCCCTTGTCGAAGCGCATGCCCTCGGTCAGCTCGAGCTCGGTGCCGAAGGTGTTCGACTCCTCGACGGTGACGACACCTTCCTTGCCGACCTTGTCGATGGCCTCGGCGATGAGCGCGCCGATGGTCGGGTCAGCGGCCGAGATCGACGCGGTCGCGGCGATCTGGTCCTTGGTCTCGATGTCCTTCGCGTTGGCGAGAAGCTGGTCGGAGACGGCGGCGACGGCCTTCTCGATGCCGCGCTTGAGCGACACGGGGTCGGCACCGGCGGCGACGTTGCGGAGGCCCTCGCGGACGAGCGCCTGGGCGAGCACGGTCGCGGTGGTCGTACCGTCACCGGCGACGTCGTCGGTCTTCTTGGCGACCTCCTTGACGAGCTCCGCACCGATCTTCTCGTACGGGTCGTCGAGCTCGATCTCCTTGGCGATGGAGACACCGTCGTTCGTGATCGTGGGGGCGCCCCACTTCTTCTCGAGGACGACGTTGCGGCCGCGCGGGCCGAGCGTCACCTTCACGGCGTCGGCCAGCTGGTTCAGGCCGCGCTCGAGGCCACGGCGGGCCTCCTCGTCGAAAGCAATGATCTTAGCCATGTGAGTTTTCGTCCCTCCCGGACGTCGTCATGGGGGTCGTGCTGGCACTCAGCGTGAGCGAGTGCCAACGCCGATTCTGGCACTCGCCGGGTGTGAGTGCAACACAGTCGGGAGGCTCGTGACGACTTCCCAGGACGCGTCACGCCCCGAGCACTGCGGCTCCACCAACCCACGCGGCGCACGCGGTCCCCGCGCACCGCAGGCGCGCCGCCGACGCACCACGGGCGCGCCGCCCGCACATGACGAACGCGCCGCCCCTCGGGGACGGCGCGTTCGCGAAGTGGTCGCGCTCAGGCGGGACGGACCGACTCGGCCTGCGGGCCCTTCGACCCGGTGCCGACGTCGAAGACGACCGCCTGGCCCTCCTCGAGGACCTTGTAACCCGACATGTCGATGGCCGAGTAGTGCACGAACACGTCCTGGCCTCCTCCATCCACGGTGATGAAGCCGAAGCCCTTTTCAGCGTTGAACCACTTCACGGTTCCGTTGGCCATGATCTCTTGCTCCCTGGTACTGCAGTGCGGAACGACGTGATCGTCGTCTGCATGGGACTCTGACCGAACACGACCGATCAGGCAAGAGGTGTGACGTTCTTTCACGTCGATTCCGACAGAAATCAACGAGATCGAAACACAGTCGTCACACAAACCGGGGCAGAGCCGGGCGCGACGACCGCTCAGCCGGTGTAGTCGGCGCCGAGGACGACGCTCACGTCGGCGTTCGGGAAGGCCGCCGACTGCTGCACCGCCGTGACACCGAGCTGCTTCGCGACGCCCTGCGCGACCGCTGCCTGCGACGCCTGCTGGTAGTACACGATCGTCGAGGTCGACCCCGTCGTGCCGGCGTCCCCGGTCGACGCGACCTGCCAGCCCGCACCGGTCAACGTGGCGCTCGCCCGCGCCGCGAGGCCCGAGGTGGTCGTGCCGTTCAGGACGACGACGGTGGTCGCCCCCTGCTGCTGCGGCGTCGCGGCGGCTGCTCCCCCGGCGTCCGCCGAACCGGAACCGGCATCGGCACCACCCGACGAGGACCGCGACGGCTCCGAGCTCGCCGACGACGACGGCTTCGACGTGGCCGAGCTGCTGGCCGACGGGGAGTCCGACCCGGTGAACGAGTAGCTGCCGTTCAGCAGTGCGAGCACGAGCACGCCGATGCCGACGAGCACACCGGTGGCCAGGGCCGCCCACGCGAACGCGATCCAGCCACGCCCACGACGCTGGGCGCCGCGGTGTGCGCCGACCCGCGGCCCGTCGGTGACGTCGTCGAACCGGTCTCGGGGGAATCTCGTGCTCATCGTTCCTCTTCACGTCCTTCGGGTGCCGCTCCGGGCGCGACGAAGCTGCGCGTGGCCCGGGCGCTGGTGCGTGCATGCCGCAGCCGCTGCAGCCGGGTGACGAGCTGCGGGTCGTACGCGAGCGCCGCCGGCGAGTCGATCACGCGGTTGAGCACCTGGTAGTAGCGCGCCGCCGACATCTCGAACTCGACCCGGATCTCCGCTTCCTTCGTCCGGTCGTGCCGCGCCCGGTCGTGCTCGAACGACAGCACGTGCTTGTCCAGCTCGGTCAGCTGGGCCGTGCCGTGCTCGTCGGTGGGGCTGGCGGTCACTGCGGTTCCGATCGCGGTCGGGGAACGGGTCTCGCACATCGTAGGGGCGGAGGCGAGCCGGACCCTGGCACGCCGCTGGACTGTCGCGAACACCGCTCAGCGGTCCGGGTCGCGCAGCCACCGCACCCGGGTGCCGAACGCGTCGGAGACCGCGGTCGCGACACCGTCGAGCGACGCGGTGGCGAACGCGTCCGGATCCGACGCGTCGACGTCGTCGGGCAGCGTCGCGGCGACCCCGGTCAGGATGCCGGTGCGTTCGAGCGCGATCCAGTGCGCGCCCCGCTCGCGGAGCCGGTCCACGACCCGCTGCCGGTCGGCGCCCGGCACGTACACCAGGGTCCCGGTGGTCAGGACGACCGGCTCGACGTCGTCCGGCAGGGCGTCCAGCGCGCGGTCGAGGTCACCGGGCAGCGTGCCCCGGATCCGCAGGGGAGGCCCGGCGAGCGTCGCACGCGCCGCCTCGCGCATCAGGGCGGTGCGGTCCGTCGCCTCGGGCGGGACGGCCTCGACCACCCGGTCGAACGCGCCCGGTGCGGCGAGGTCGATCGGGTTCGGGTCGAGCGCCACCCGCGCACCGATGGTGATCGGTGCGCTCGCCGGCGCGGGTACGGCCCCGGAGGCGTCGGCGACGAGTCGGATCGAGGGGCCCTCCGGCGCCGTGTGCATCCGGACGACCTCGACCTGCGCCCCGCTGCCGTCGTCGCGCCCCGCAGGGTCGGGGCGCGACGACCGCACCGGGGCGCGGTCCTGCACCGTCATAGCGTCGGGCACCCGGTAGTCCAGGGTCACCCGGTCCGGGATCGAGCACAGCCCGGCGGCGGCGCCCGCGTCGACCAGGCCGAGCGGACGCGCGGAGCGTGCGGCGAGCGCCGCGAACAGCGGGACGACCGGGGCGAGCCGCCGCGGGTCGTTGGCCTGCACCGTGGCGGAGGCGAGGGCCGTGACCACCGCGGGGCGGGCCTCCCGGCCGAGCGCGCGCAGCGCACCCGGGTCCGACGGATCCGCGCCCAGCCGCCGCGCGACCGCGAAGAACAGTTCCGGCTGCCGCTGCTGCTCGGGGACCTCGGCGAGGAGCGCGACGAGGGCGTCGTCGAGCGACCGTGCCCAGGCCGCGTACGACGGCGAGACCGGTTCGATGCGGTCGGCGTAGGCGGCGTACCGGGTCTTGGTGTCCATCAGCGTCCGGGCCGGTGCATGCCGACGTGGCGGATGCCGGCCTCGTCGTACGGGTCCCCGAAGCGCACGAAGCCGTGCCGTTCGTACAGGGCGGCCACGTACTCCTGGGCGTGGAGCACGATCGGCTCGTGTCCGTGGGCCGCGATCACCGCGGCGACGAGCCGACCGGCGATGCCCTGCCCTCGGTGGTCGGGGTGGGTCGCGACCCGGCCGACCACCCAGGCCGGGGGCGCGGAGCCGTCCGGGTGGACCTCGTCCGCTGCCGGCCGGATGAGGCGCAGGTACCCAACCGCTCGCGTGTCGGTGCCGAACCACCAGTGCTCGGTGTCGGGTTCGCGGTCGCGACCGTCGAAGTCCTCGGCGGTCACCCGCTGCTCGAGCGCGAAGACGCGGTTGCGGAGCACGACGATGCCGTACAGTTCGTCCGTCGTCAGACGGGTCCAGCGGGCGTGGCGCACGGAATGCTCGGACATCGCGGCGAGTTTACTGAAGTGGTCGGGAGTGCCCGGAAGAGCCCGGCCGGAAGCAGGAGGAAGCAATGGCATACAACGTCGACAAGTCCGACGCCCAGTGGCGCGAGGAGCTCTCCCCGGACCAGTACGCCGTCCTCCGCCAGGCGGGGACCGAACGGCCGTGGACCGGTGAACTCCTCGACGAGGAGCGCGCCGGCGTCTACACCTGTGCGGCCTGCGGTGCGGAGCTGTTCAAGAGCGGCACGAAGTTCGACTCCGGCTGCGGCTGGCCGTCGTTCTACGAGTCGGTCGACCCGGACGCGGTGCAGCTGCTCGAGGACAACTCCCTCGGCATGGCCCGCACCGAGGTCCGGTGCGCGAACTGCGGCTCGCACCTGGGCCACGTGTTCCCCGACGGGTTCGGCACCCCGACCGGTGACCGGTACTGCATGAACTCGATCTCGCTGAACTTCTCGGAGAAGGCCGCCGAGTAGTCCGGCTGGGCCCCGACGCCCTCACCGGTAGGATGAGCGGCGTCAGCCGGCATGGCGCAATTGGTAGCGCACCGTACTTGTAATACGGGGGTTGCGGGTTCGAGTCCCGCTGCCGGCCCCACACGGAGCGATGCCCCGGGCGAGATCTCGCCCGGGGCATCGGCACACGGAACGCGGATCAGGGAGCGTTCCGGGCGCTGGACACGGTAACCAGCCGGTCGTGCGTCGAGGATGACACCTCACCGACCGCGCGTCCACACCCGGAGCCCAGATCCGCGGGAATCCGCACGATCTGCATGAACGTCAGCGTCCGCCGGTGATCTTCCGCTCCCGCTGCGCCACCCCGGCGGTGCCGTAGGGGTAGTCGTCGATGCGCGGTGCGCTGGCGTCGGTCAGGCGTGCGAGCTCGTCGTCGGTGAGCACGAGGTCGGCGGCGCCGAGGTTGTCCTCGAGCTGCGACAGCGTGCGGACGCCCAGGATGACGCTCGTCACCGCGGGCCGGGCGAGCAGCCAGGCGAGGGCGACCTGCGACTTCGAGGCGCCGTGCGCGTCGGCGACCTCGGAGACCGCGTCGAGCACCTCCCACGTGCGCTCGTCGCCGTTGCGGGCCTCCCACGCCTCCATGCCGCGCTGCGGGTTCTCGCCCAGGCGGGTCGCGCCGGTCGGGGCCTCGTCGCGCTGGTACTTGCCGGAGAGCCAGCCGCCGGCCAGGGGCGACCAGGGCAGCAGGCCGATCCCGGCGTCCAGGCAGGCGGGCACGACCTCGTGCTCGATGTCGCGGACGAGCAGGTTGTACTGCGGCTGCAGGGTGACGGGCGGTGCCCAGCCGTGGGCCTTCGCCTCGTACACGGCCTTCGTGACCTGGTAGCCCAGGTAGTTCGAGAACCCGTAGGTGCCGATCTTGCCGGCGGAGACGGCGTCGTCGAGGAACCGCAGGGTCTCGTCGATCGGGGTCAGGGCGTCCCACGCGTGCATCTGGTACAGGTCGATGTGGTCGACACCGAGCCGCTCGAGCGAGGCGTCGAGGGCGACCCGCAGGTGGCGCCGCGACAGCCCGAGGTCGTTCGGGCCGTCGCCCTGGGGGAACCGGCCCTTGGTGGCGAGGACGACCTGCGCCGCCTCGGTGGGGTGTGCCGCGAGCCAGCGGCCGATGATCCGCTCGGACTCGTTGCCGGAGTACACGTCCGCCGTGTCGACGAGCGTGCCACCGGCTGCCACGAAGGCGTCGAGGATCGCGTGTGAGGTGGGTTCGTCGGCTTCGCTGCCGAACGTCATGGTGCCGAGGGTCAGCGTCGACACCGATGTCCCGCTGTTGCCGAGGAGTCTGTAGTCCATGGCGGGGACGGTACGCGCGACCGCCCGGGACAACGAGGACCCAGCAGTACCCGTCAGCGTGCGGCGGACAGGAACCGCAGCGCCTCCTGCCGGAAGGCCCGGGAGGTCGGCGCGTTGAAGTGGTTGCGCGCGGGGATCTCGAAGAACGTGGCGTCCGGTGCCGCCTCGGCGAGCCGGACCGCGCTGTCGCGGATGCCGTCCTCGCTGCCGGCGGCCATCAGGAGCGGTTGCGCCGGGGCGTTCTGCGGGGTGGGTTCGATGCTGTCCCGCATCCCCTCGACCATCGCCACGAGCGCGCCGAGGTCGTTGCCCTCGACGTTCGCCGCCATCGTCAGGTAGCCGTTCGTGACACGGTCCTCGACGGGGGTGCCGTCAGAGATGTACGCCTTCGCCTGGTCGACGCGGACCCGGCGCATCGGGTCGGCGTCCGGGATCCCGCCGAGCACCGCCCGCGAGATGCGTCCGGGCAGCTGTTCGGCGGTGTGCCAGCCGACGCGGGCGCCGAGCGAGTACCCGAGGAACGCGGCGTCGTCGAGCAGGTAGGTGTCGATGACCGTCGTCACGTCGGCGACGAGCAGCTCCATCGAGTACGCACCCGGGTCGTGCGGCTTCGCGCTCGCCCCGTGGCCGCGCTGGTCGAGGGCCAGCACCCGGTAGCCGGCGCGGACGAGGTCACGGGTCCAGCCCGAGGCGTGCCAGTTGAGCACCGCGCCGGAGGCGAAGCCGTGCACCGCGACCACGGCCGGGGCGTCCGGGTCACCGAAGTCGTAGGTGGCGAGTCGCAGCCCGTCGGGCGACATCACGAACCGGGGGCGCGGCGCTTCGGGGACGAGTGACATGTCCTCTCCAGCGTACCGGGGCACTGTGGTCGGCATGGACGGCTACGGCGGCGATCAGATCCGGGCGGCGGAACGCCCCCACCTCGATGCGGGAGAACCGCTCATGCAGCGGGCCGCGGACGGCCTCGCCCGCATCGTCGGCGACCTGCTCGACGACCCGGCCGTGCGGCCGGGCGACGGCCCCGGGTCCGTGCTCGTGCTGGCGGGCAGTGGCGACAACGGTGGTGACGCCCTGTTCGCGGCTGCGCGTCTGGCGGCGGACGGGAGGCACGTTGCGGTGGTCCGCGTCGGCTCGCGTGTCCACGAGGCGGGCCTGGCAGCGGCGCTGGACGCCGGGGCGCGCCTCCTGGGCGGCCCGTCCGACGCAGCCGGGCCTGGCGGGGCGGCCGACATCCTGCGGGCCGCGGGCCGGAGCGACGGCGACCGCCTGGCGGACCTGACGACCGAGGCGGCGCTCGAGGCGGACCTGGTGCTCGACGGGATCCTCGGGATCGGCGTCCGGGGTGCGGCCGCGCTGCGGTCCCCCGGGCGTGAGGTCGTCGACGCGATCCGCGAGCTCGCGCGGGACCAGCGGGCGCCGTTCGTCGTCGCGGTGGACGTGCCGAGCGGCATCGACGTCGACACCGGCGGCGTCGCGGACGACCACGTGCTGCACGCCGACGTCACCGTCACGTTCGGCGGGGTGAAGGCCGGCCTGCTGACCGGACCGGCCGCCACCCTCGCCGGACGCATCGAGCTCGTCGACGTGGGGATCGGTGCGGACCTGGCGACGACGGAGCCGCTGATCCGCACCTGACCCGCACGTGTCGGGGCGCCGTCCGGTCAGTGGTGCTCGTACCGCACCGGCTCCGGCAGGCCGTGCTCGGCACGGATGCTGCGCGCGATGCCCTCGATGGCGACGAGTGCGTCGACCACGGCTTCGGGCGTCACCGGGAACGGCATGTTGTGGATGGTCTCGCCCTCGACCGTCGCCGCCTCGGCCACGGCACGGAGCACGTCGCGGTCGTCGACCGTCAGGCCGATCTCGGTGAGCGTGTTCGGCAGACCGACCTTGGTGGTGAAGACGACGAAGTCCTCGATCTCCTCGGCGGGGGCGCCCTCGAGCACGAGCTGCGCGATCGTGCCGATGTTCACCTTCTGCCCGTGTGCCAGACCGTGCGCCTGCGGGGCCGCGGTCAGCCCGTTGTGGATGGCGTGCGCGGCGGCGAGCCCGCCGGACTCGAAGCCCAGCCCGGACAGCAGCGTGTTCGCCTCGACGACCTTCTCGAGCGCCGGCGTGACGACCTTGGCCTTGACCGACTCGATGGCCTGCAGGGCGTTCTCGTGCAGGAGTCGCCACGACAGCTCGGCGAGCGCGACGCCGGTCTCGGTCTGCAGCCCGCCGGCCATGGTGTCGGCGTTCGCACGCTTCGCGGCACGGGCCTCGACCCAGGTGGCCAGGGCGTCGCCGATGCCCGCGACCAGGAACTGCACGGGCGCGTTCGCGACGAGCTTCGTGTCGATGAGCACCAGGTCGGGGTTGTGCGGGAAGAAGCGGTACTCCAGGAACTCGCCCTCGGCGGAGTAGATCACGGCGAGCGCGGACGTCGGGGCGTCGGTCGAGGCCGCGGTCGGCACGCTGACCCAGCGGATGCCGGCCAGGTGGCCGGAGGCCTTCGCCGCGTCGATGGCCGAACCGCCACCGAGCCCGACGATGACGTCGGCGTCCGTCGCGCGGATGTGCTCGACGAGCTCGTCGACGGCCTCCGGCGTGGCGAACCGGCCGAACCCGACGCGCTCGACGGGCAGGTCGGCGGCACGGAAGCTCTCGGACACGGCGGCCTCGACGATGCCCCAGACGACGTCGTCGGCGACGATCAGGGGCCGCTTGCCGATCGGGGCGACGAACTCGCCGACGCGGGTGATCGCGTCCTTGCCCTGGACGTAGCGCGCGGGCTCATCACGGTGCTGATGGGGGTGGCCATGGTGCGGTTCCTTCCGGTTGTCCGACAGGTGTACGACAGGTGTCGGGGTGGTCGACGCCCCCGACGGTACGCGCGGCCGCTGGTCGGTAGGTTCGAGGGCATGACGTTCAACGAGGACTCGCGGCTGGGCGGCGGCAAGGTCAAGCGGCGCGGACGGGCCGCCGCGGTCGGCGGCGGCGCGGTGGGGGTGGGCGCCATCGTGGTGTTCCTGATCGCGGAGTTCACCGGGTTCGACCTGAGCGGGATCGTCGGCGGCGGCGACCTGACGCAGATCACGCAGCGGGACGAGGCCGTCGACGCGGCTCCCGAGTGCCGGACCGGCCGCGACGCGAACCAGCGGGTCGAGTGCCGCATGGAGGGTGCCGCCGAGTCGCTCGACCAGTACTGGACCTCCGAGTCGCGGTCGCTCGGCATCGCCTACACGACGCCGGACTTCTACCTGTTCCAGGACTCGACCGACACCTCGTGCGGCCAGGCCTCGGCGGCGACCGGCCCGTTCTACTGCCCGCCGGACCGGGCGATCTACCTGGACACCGCGTTCTACGACGACCTGCAGTCGCAGTACGGGTCGTCCGGCGGCCCGCTGGCGCAGATGTACGTCGTCGCGCACGAGTGGGGTCACCACGTGCAGCAGCTGCAGGGCGCCTTCGCACAGACCGACCGGTCCGGCACCGGTGCGGACTCGGGCAGTGTCCGGGTCGAGCTGCAGGCCGACTGCTACGCCGGCGCCTGGGTCGGTGACGCGGCGACCACCGAGGACGCGGACGGACAGACGTTCTTCGAGCCGATCACCCGGGCCGAGATCGCCGACGCGCTCTCGGCCGCGAGCGCCGTCGGCGACGACAGCATCCAGGAGCGTGCGACCGGCCGCGCCGACCCGGACTCCTTCACCCACGGGTCGAGCGAGCAGCGCCAGCGGTGGTTCCTGCGCGGCTACCAGCAGGGTGCGACCAGCTGCGACACCCTGAGCATCCCCGGCTCGGCCCTGTAGCCGGCGGAGACGACGGGAGGCCCGGTGCCAGCCGGCACCGGGCCTCCCGTCGGCGCATCAGCGCTTCGTCGGTCGGGGCGACGGGGTCGCGCTCGGGGTCGGCGTCGGCGTCGGCGTGGCCTCGGTGGCGCCGGCCGCCGACACCACGAAGGTGCGGAAGTCGTCGTTCGTGACGGGCTCGGTCAGCTCGTAGCGCTGCCCGTTGACGAGCACCAGCGGGGTACCGGGGAACTCGTCGAGCGAAGAACCGGGGATGTCGCCCTCCGTCACGGCGGTCGTCTGCTCGTCGACCCACTTGGCGTAGTCCTGGTCGGCGATGCACTCCCGGATCGCGCTGCGGTCCTGCAGCCCGTCCACGCCGGTCACGACGTCGGTGAGCTCGGCGTCCGTCAGGCCGGGCGTGCCCTCCTCCGGCTGGGCCGCGAAGAGCGCGCGGTTCACCGCGTAGAACTGGTTCGGCGAGTGCTCGGCGACGCAGGCCGCGGCGTTCGCGGCACGGAGCGCGTACTTCGTGCCCTGCGAGCGGTTGGACAGGATCGCGACGGGGTGGATGTCGACGGTGGCGGCGCCGGAGTCGACGAGGTCCTGGATGTACTCGCCGTTCGCCTCCTCGAAGGCACGGCAACCCGGGCAGAGGTAGTCGACGTACAGCGAGATCCGGACGGTGCCGGCACCGTCGGTCGCCCCGGCACTCGGCGTCGCGGACGCCCCGGCCGTCACCGGCTCCAGGTCCTGCCCGATGGTGATGCCGCCCTGCGACATGGAGGTCGGACCAGGGCCGGCGGGCTTCACGGAGTCGACCAGCACGAGCGTGACGATCGTCGCCGCCGCCAGCAGCACGACCCCCAGTCCGATCTGCAGGCCGAGCCGGACGCCGCGCTGGCGTCGCTTCTGCTGGGTGCGGGCCCGCTGGGCTCGTCGGCGGGCGGCTTCGCGGCGCTCGTTCCGCGCGGCGCGGGCGTCACCCTCGGGGCGGTTGGTCATCGGTGCGTCGTCCTCCTGATCGGTGTCCGCTCGGCGCTCCCCCGCTCCGCGGACGGACCCGCCGATTGTAGTGGGCCGCTCTGGGAGGCTGCCGACCAGGTGGGGAAACACTGGCGCACCGGGGTGAACTCGTGTTGTATGAACCCCGACGGTCGACGGCGACCGTCCGGGGCCCGTACGGGCAACCGCTTCACTCGGATCGTCCGGCACGTACCTGCCGGTGAAGGAAGGACCGAACGCTCATGGCGTCCGTCACCTATGACAAGGCAACCCGTCTCTACCCCGGCGGCAACCGCCCCGCGGTCGACTCCCTCGACCTGGACGTCGCCGACGGCGAGTTCCTCGTCCTCGTCGGCCCCTCGGGCTGCGGCAAGTCCACCTCGCTCCGCATGCTGGCCGGCCTCGAAGAGGTCAACTCCGGCCAGATCCGCATCGGCGACCGCGACGTCACGGACGTCCCGCCGAAGGACCGCGACATCGCGATGGTGTTCCAGAACTACGCGCTGTACCCGCACATGACCGTCGCCGAGAACATGGGCTTCGCGCTCAAGATCGCCGGCGTCGGCAAGGAGGAGCGCGCCACCCGCGTGCAGGAGGCCGCCAAGCTCCTCGACCTCGAGCAGTACCTCGGCCGCAAGCCGAAGGCGCTCTCCGGTGGTCAGCGTCAGCGCGTCGCGATGGGCCGCGCGATCGTCCGCCAGCCGCAGGTGTTCCTCATGGACGAGCCGCTGTCGAACCTCGACGCCAAGCTCCGCGTCCAGACCCGCACCCAGATCGCCTCGCTGCAGCGTCGCCTCGGTGTCACCACGGTCTACGTCACGCACGACCAGACCGAGGCCCTCACCATGGGTGACCGCATCGCGGTGCTCAAGGACGGCATCCTGCAGCAGGTCGGCACGCCGCGCGACCTGTACGAGAAGCCGAACAACGTGTTCGTCGCCGGCTTCATCGGCTCGCCGGCCATGAACCTGCTGCCCGCCGACGTCATCGAGGGCGGCATCAAGTTCGGCACGCTCAACCACCCGCTCGACCGCGACACGCTGTCGAACGCCCGCGCCGCGCAGATCACGGTCGGCATCCGCCCCGAGGACGTCGTCGTCGCCCAGACGGGCGAGGGCCTGCCCGTCACGGTCGACGTGGTCGAGGAGCTCGGCGCCGACGGCTACCTCTACGGTCACGCCGACGTCAACGGCTCGCGCGTCGACATCGTCGCCCGCGTCGACGGTCGTTCGCACCCGTCGATCGGTGACACGATCGTCGTCACGCCCAAGCAGGGCCACGTGCACGCCTTCGACACCGAGTCGGGCGAGCGCCTCGACGACAAGGCCGTCGTCAGCGCGTAGCGCGAGCACAGGCAGACAGGAGGCGCGGTGCCAGCTGGCACCGCGCCTCCCGTCTGTGAGACCACCGCACCACAGGAGCCCACCGTGTCCGACTCCCTCTCCATCACCGCCGCGACCGTCGACCCCGGCCTGCTCGACCTGCCGTGGGACCTGCCCCTCGAGGACTGGCCCGACGACGCGATCGTCGCGCTGCCGAAGGGCATCTCCCGCCACCTCGTGCGCTTCGTGCACCTGAGCGGGTACGTCGCCGCCGTGAAGGAGACGGGCGAGGAGGTCGCGCGGGCCGAGTACGACATGCTCCGCACCCTGCAGCGGATGGACGTGCCCTGCGTCGACCCGGTCGCGGTCATCACGAACCGGGTGAGCGCCGACGGCGAACCCCTGCACCCCGTGCTCGTGACGCGCCACCTGCGGTTCTCGCTGCCCTACCGCGCGCTGTACTCGCAGACACTGCGGCCCGAGACGGCCACGCGTCTGGTCGACGCGCTCGCGCTGCTGCTCGTCCGCCTGCACGTCATCGGGTTCTACTGGGGCGACGTCTCGCTCTCGAACACGCTGTTCCGCCGCGACGCCGGTGCCTTCGCGGCGTACCTGGTCGACGCCGAGACGGGCAAGCTCTACCCGGGCGGCCTGTCGAACGGCCAGCGCGAGAACGACCTCGAGGTCGCGCGCGTGAACATCGCCGGTGAGCTGCTCGACCTCGAAGCGGGCGGCCGACTCGACGAGAACGCCGACCCGGTGGACGTCTCGAACCGCATCGTCGCCCAGTACCGCACGCTCTGGAAGGAGCTCACGGGCACCGAGCAGTTCGACGTCAAGGAGCGCTGGCGGATCAACGACCGCGTCGAACGGCTCAACGCGCTCGGCTTCGACATCGAGGAGCTGTCGATCCACACGACCGAGGGCGGCTCGCAGGTGCGGATCCAGCCGAAGGTCGTCGACGCCGGGCACCACCAGCGTCGCCTGCTCCGGCTCACCGGGCTCGACGCCGGCGAGAACCAGGCCCGTCGTCTGCTCAACGACCTCGACGCCTACCGCGCGCGGAACGGCCGCGACGAACTCGACGAGGAGATGGTGGCGCACGAGTGGGTCTCGCGCGTCTTCGAGCCCGTCGTCCGCTCGATCCCGCGTGACCTGCGCGGCCGGCTCGAACCCGCCGAGGTGTTCCACGAGCTCCTGGAGCACCGCTGGTTCATGTCCCAGCAGGAGGAGCGCTCGGTCTCGCTGCCCGAGGCCACCACCGCGTACATCAACGACGTGCTGCGGCACCGTCGTGACGAGCGCCTGCTCATCAACCCGCCGACCTCGTCGATGACGCTGCCGATCCCGGTCGTCGACGACGACGCGGACGAGTCCGACGACGTCGAGGACTGGCGCGCCGGCGTCTGACCCATCGGCCGGCCGGTCACGACACCCCGCCGGGTGGACGTCGACCGGTCGCAGACCGTCGCCAGGGGCGTCGCGCAGCGACGGCTCGTGACCAGTCGGCGGACACCATCCGACGTGTCCTGACCGTTCGGGGGTCGAGAACGCGACGGCCTGGAGGCGCGGCGCGTGTCCCGGAGACCCGCGCCGGTCCTCCAGACCGTCACGGCCCGACCCGTCCGGCGCCGTGAGCAGGAATGGTCGCCTCCCGAGTGGGGAGGCGACCATTCCTGCTCACGATGTGCGTGCGGCTACGCGGAGCGACGGCGCCGCGCGACCTCCCACAGGGTGACGCTCGCGGCGATGCCGGCGTTCAACGACTCGGTGGCGCTCGAGATC
Organism: Curtobacterium oceanosedimentum; assembly: GCF_020297365.1. Lineage (GTDB taxonomy): Bacteria > Actinomycetota > Actinomycetes > Actinomycetales > Microbacteriaceae > Curtobacterium. Next base: position 116,793 of record NZ_JAIXIG010000006.1, on the reverse strand, counting down.
GGGATCGACACGATGGCGTCGCAGGTCTCGGTCACCAGGCGCGACAGGCCCTTGCCCTCGGAGCCGACGACGATCACGATCGGGCGGTCGGCCAGCTCGAGGCCGTCGAGCTCGACGTCGCCGTCGCCGTCCAGCCCGAGGACGAACAGGCCCATCGACTTGAGCGACTTGAGCGTCTGCGTCAGGTTCGGGGCCATCGCGACGGGCGTGCGGGCCGCGGCACCGGCCGAGGTCTTCCACGCCGACGCCGTCACACCGACCGAACGGCGCTGCGGCACGATGACGCCGTGTCCACCGAAGGCCGCGGTCGAGCGGATGATCGCACCGAGGTTGCGCGGGTCGGTGATGCCGTCGAGCGCGACGAGCAGCGGCACCTGGTCGCGCGAGAACGCCTGCTCGACGATGTCCTCGGCGACGGCGTACTGGTACGCGGGCACCTTGAGCGCGACGCCCTGGTGCACGCTGTCGTGGCCGGTGATCCGATCGAGCTCGGGACGCATCAGCTCGATGATCGGCACACCGCGGTGGTTCGCGAGCGCCAGGATCTCCTTGACGCGGTCGTCGACCTCGATGCGCGACGCGATGTAGAGCGTCGACGAGGGGGTCTTCGTGCGGAGCGCCTCGAGCACCGAGTTGCGCCCGGTCACGAGCTCACTGTCGTCGGTCTTGCGCTGCGGCGGCCGACCGGTGCGCGACTGCGGCGTCGACGAGGCACCGTGGCGCCCCTTGGCCGCCTCGAAGCGGTCCTTCGCTGCCTTGCGCTTGCCGGCGGGGTGGTACGGACGGTCTTCGGCCTTCGGGGTCGGCTTGCGACCCTCGAGGGCCTGTGCGCCCTGGCCGCCGGAGCCGACCTGCTTGTTGCCCTTCCGACCGGAACGGACGGCGCCGGGCCGACCCTTCTTGCTTCCCGAGACGTTCTTCATGCGTAGCTCCTGTTCGGCACTGCCGTTGTCAGGCGATGCTCCAGCGTGTTCCGGCCGGATCGGTCTGCGGTGGCCTCGATCATGCGATGTCCCAGCCTGTTCCGGCAAGGACGGCCTGTGGTGGCCTCGATCATGCGATGCTCCAGCGTGTTCCGGACGGGGTGTCCTCGATCGTGATGCCCGCTGCGGCGAGGTCGTCGCGCACACGGTCTGCCGCCCCGAAGTCCCGGGCGGCCCTGGCGTCCGCGCGCTCCTGCACGAGGCGTTCGACGAGGGTGGCGAGCGGACCCGCCGAGGCGTCCTGGCCACCGCCCGACCAGTGGGCGGCCCGCGGGTCGATGCCGAGCACCTCCACCATCGCGGCCACCTGATGGTACGCGGTCCCGAGGGATTCCGCATCGTCGGCGTCGAGCGCGGCGTTCCCGGCGCGCACCGTCTCGTGCAGCACGGCGAGGGCCTGGGGCACCGAGAGGTCGTCGTCCATCGCCTCGGCGAACGCGTCGGGCACCCGCGGGGCGTCGGTCAGGTGCACGCCCTGCAGCCGTTCGACGGCGCGGTCCAGGAACCCGGCGATGCGGTCGTACGCAGCCTCGGCCTCGGCCAGCGAGCCCTCGTGGTGGTCGATCGCCGAGCGGTAGTGCGCGGCGCCGAGGAAGTACCGCACGACGGCAGGGCGAGCGGCGCCGAGGAAGTCCGCGGCGAAGATCGAGTTGCCGAGCGACTTCGACATCTTCTGCCCCTCGACCGTCACCAGCCCGTTGTGCAGCCAGTACGACGCGAAGGGGTCGCCGGCGGCGGTGGACTGCGCGAGCTCGTTCTCGTGGTGCGGGAAGCGCAGGTCGAGTCCGCCGCCGTGGATGTCGAACGCGGGTCCGAGGTAGCGCCGGGACATGGCGGAGCACTCGATGTGCCACCCCGGGCGTCCGGCACCCCACGGGGAGTCCCAGTTCGCGGTCGAGGGTTCGCCGGGCTTCGCACCCTTCCACAGGGCGAAGTCGCGGGGATCACGCTTGCCCCGCGGGTCGGCGTCGGTGGCCTCGGCCATGTCCTCACGGCGCTGGCGGGTCAGTGCGCCGTACTCCGCCCAGCTGCCGGTGTCGAAGTAGACGTCGCCCGAGCCGTCGTCGGCGGCGTACGCGTGTCCGCGGTCGATCAGCCGCTGGATGATCTCGTGCATCTGCGGCACGCTCGCGGTCGCACGGGGCTCGTAGGTCGGTGGCAGGATGCCGAGGGCGTTGTACGCGGCGGTGAACTCAAGCTCGACGCGGTAGGCGCGGGCGAACCACTCCTCGTCGGTGCCGGCGGCCAGGTCGAGGACCTTGTCGTCGATGTCGGTGACGTTCCGCACCAGGGTCACCCGGTACCCGCGGTGGGTCAGCCAGCGACGCCAGATGTCGTAGACCAGCGCGGACCGCAGGTGGCCGATGTGCGGCGACGACTGCACCGTCGGACCGCACACGTACATGCTCACGTGTCCGTCGACCAGCGGGACGAGGTCGACGACGGCTGCGGCGCGGGAGTCGTGGAGGCGTACGGTCACGCCCCAAGCCTAGGACGTCAGGCCGGACGGACGACGGCCGTCGCGATCGCGGCGAGCCCCTCGCCCCGGCCGGTGAACCCGAGGCCGTCGGTCGTCGTGCCGGACACGGCCACCGCGGCACCGACGACGGCGGCCAGGGCGTCCTGCATCTCCTGCCGCCGGCCGCCGATGCGCGGGCGGTTGCCGATGACCTGCACGGTGACGGAGACGGGGACGAGCCCGGCGTCGGCGAGCAGCGCGACGGCCCCGCGGACGAAGACGTCCCCGGTGGCCCCGGCGTACCGCGGGTCAGCGGTGCCGAAGCGTCCGCCGATGTCGCCGAGGCCCCCGGCGGAGAGCAGGGCGTCGCACACGGCGTGGGCCACCGCGTCGCCGTCGCTGTGTCCGGAGAGACCGGCCTCGCCCGCGAAGTCGAGCAGTCCGACGCGGCAGGCAGCGGCGTCGTCGAACGCGTGCACGTCGACGCCGAGGCCGAACCGCACGGGCGGACCGGCGGCCGCACCGGACCGCGCCCGGACGATCGACTCCGCGCGGCCGAGGTCCCACGGGGTCGTGATCTTGAACGCGTCGGCGTCGCCCGGGACGGAACGGACGGTCCCGCCGGCGGCCTGGAACACCCCGGCGTCGTCCGTCTCGGACCGCGACGACGCGGCGTACGCCCGCCGGAGCGCCGCGAGCGGGAACCCCTGGGGCGTCTGGACGCCGACGAGGGCCGCACGGTCGACGGTCTCGACGACGACGTCGCCGTCCACGCGCTTCACGGTGTCGGTGACGAGGAGCGCCGGCACGAACCCGGCGCCGTCGCCCGCGGCGACCGCCTCGAACACCCGCGCGAACTGCGCTGCCGGCGTCAGGCACCGCGCCGCGTCGTGCACGAGCACCGCGGTGACGGAGTCCGGCAGGACGGCCAGGCCGGCCTCGACCGACGCGTGGCGATCCGCGCCTCCCGGCACGACGGCCGTGTACGCGACCGCAGCCCCGGCGACGGCGGCGACCAGCTGCCGACACTCGTCGAGGTGCGACGCCGGCGCGACCACCACGACGAGCGCGGGCGTCGGCAGGGCGAAGAGCGGCTCGAGCGCCCGCGCGAGCATGAGCGAACCGGCGACGGGCACGAACGCCTTCGCGGTGCCGGTGCCGAGCCGGGTGCCGGAGCCGGCCGCAACGACGACGACCGCCCGGTCCACCCCGTCGGGGAACCGTGCGGTCGTCGTCCGTGCTGTCGTGCTCAGTGCGATGCTGTCGGGCTCAGGAGGCCAGGACCTCGTCGAGGACGGTCGATGCCTTGTCCTCGTCGGTCTTCTCGGCGAGCGCGAGCTCGGAGATCAGGATCTGCCGGGCCTTGGCCAGCATCCGCTTCTCACCCGCGGAGAGCCCGCGGTCCTGGTCGCGACGCCAGAGGTCGCGGACGACCTCGGACACCTTGATGACGTCACCGGAAGCGAGCTTCTCGAGGTTCGCCTTGTACCGGCGGGACCAGTTGGTGGGTTCCTCGGTGAACGGCGCCCGGAGGACCTCGAACACCTTGTCGAGCCCTTCCTTGCCGATCACGTCGCGGACGCCGACCAGGTCGACGTTGTCCGCCGGGACCTCGATCGTCAGGTCACCCTGGGTGACCCGCAGCTTCAGGTAGACCTTTTCCTCGCCCTTGATGACGCGAGTCTTGACTTCAGAGATGGTTGCCGCCCCGTGATGGGGGTAGACGACGGTCTCGCCGACCTCGAATTGCATGTATCAGGCTCCGTTCCCAGACCTCCAGTTTACCACAAGGGGTGATCCGGTAAGGGGACCCTCAACGCTCCCCCTGCCCGGTGATCGCTAGGATGGACCGGGACCGTCCGGTCCTCATCGTGACTTACGGAGGAATCTCTTGCGACCTCGGGTACTCGTGTCCGTCGCCGTTGCGGCAACCATCGCGCTCGGCGCCACCGGGTGCGAGTTCATGTCGCCGGCCCACACCGTCGACATCAAGCAGATCACCGACGGCGTGAACGTCTCGACCGGCAAGGTCGACGTGCGGAACGCCCTCCTGATCTCGGACGACGGGGACGGCGCACGCTTCGTCGGCACCCTCGTGAACAACGACGACGAGGACGACTACACCGTCTCGATCGAGGTCGGTGGCGACACCCAGACCGTCGACGTCCCGGCGAACACGCACGTCGACCTCGCGATGACCTCGGGTCCCGCCAGCGACGACGAGTCGAGCGTGCAGGAGGGCGACACCACGCAGGGCACCGCCGGCGGCGACGCCGAAGAGGTCCTGTTCGACAACGCCGACGCCGTGCCCGGCTCGCTCGTCAAGGTGTACTTCTCCTACCCCGACGCCGAGGGCGTCTCGGCGAACGTCCCCGTGCTCACCAGCGCGCTCGAGGAGTACCAGACCCTCGCACCGAGCCCGACCCCGACGTCCACCTCGACGTCGCCGTCCGAGAGCGGCTCGCAGTCGACCGGCCAGGCCGTGCCCGGCACCCAGCCCGACGACTCGCAGACCGACTCGTCCGAGGGCGACAACGGCACCAACTGACGCCGACGGGCGCGGCTGACACCGCGCCAGGAGCGTTCGCACAGGAGGCCCGGTGCGAGTCCCACGGACTCGCACCGGGCCTCCTGTGCGTGCGCCTCAGGCCTCGATGCGGTACCCGAGACCGCGGACCGTCACCAGGATCTCGGGCGTCGACGGGACCCGCTCGATCTTCGAGCGGATGCGCTTGATGTGCACGTCGAGGGTCTTCGTGTCGCCGAAGTAGTCCGACCCCCACACCCGGTCGATGAGCTGCCCGCGGGTGAGCACGCGCCCGGCGTTGCGGAGCAGGAGCTCGAGCAGCTCGAACTCCTTGAGCGGCATCGGGGTCTCCGACCCGTCCACCGACACCGTGTGGCGCTCGACGTCCATCCGGATGCCACCCACCTGCAGGATGCCGCTGTCGGCCGGGTCGTCCTCGGTGCGGCGCCGGAGCACCGCGCGCATCCGGGCCAGGAGCTCGCGGGTGGAGTACGGCTTCGTCACGTAGTCGTCCGCGCCGAGCTCCAGCCCGACGACGATGTCCACCTCGGAGTCCTTGGCCGTCAGCATGATGATCGGGGCGTTGGACCGGGTGCGGATCTGCCGGCACACCTCGGTGCCGCTCAGGCCCGGCAGCATGAGGTCGAGGAGCACCAGGTCGGGGTTCTCCGCGTCGAACTTGGACAGCGCGGTCACGCCGTCGGCAGCGACGGAGGTGTCGTACCCCTCACGCTGCAGCAGGAACTCCAGGGGCTCGCTCAGGGCCGGCTCGTCGTCGACGATGAGGATCTTGGTCACGATGGCTGCTCTTCCAGTTGCTCTTCGAGTGCTGTGGTCAGTTCGGGATCCGCCTCGGGCAGACGGATCGTGAAGGTCGAGCCCTTGCCGGGCTGCGACCAGACGCGCACGTCACCGCCGTGGTTGCCGACGACGTGCTTCACGATCGCGAGCCCGAGGCCGGTGCCCCCGGTGGCGCGCGACCGCGCGGGATCGACGCGGTAGAACCGCTCGAACACGCGGTCCAGGTCGGACTCGGGGATCCCCACGCCCTGGTCGGTCACCGCGATCTCGACGAAGCCCTTGGTGCTGCGGACGCCGACACCGACACGGGTGTTGTCGGGCGAGTACTTCACCGCGTTGGCGATCAGGTTCGACACCGCGACCTGCAGCAGGCCGGGGTCGCCCATCACGCGCAGCTTCGACTTCTTGGCACGGACGATCTCGATCGACCGGGCCCGGGCGACGACCTCGTTCGCGTCGATCGCCGCCTGGACGATCTTGTCGATGCCGGTCTCCTCGCTGTTCTCGAGGGCGTCCACCGACTGCAGCCGGGACAGTTCGATGATGTCCTTCGTCAGCGCGCCGAGTCGCTCGGACTCGCTGACGAGCTGCGCGGCGAACTTCTTGACGTGCTCCGGGTCGTCCGCGGCGAGCACGAGCGTCTCGGACAGCAGGCCGATCGCGCCGATCGGGGTCTTCAGCTCGTGCGAGATGTTGGCGACGAAGTCGCGCCGGACCTCATCGATCCGCCGGCTCTCGGTCAGGTCGTCGGCGGTCAGGAGCACGTACCGGTTGCCGAGCTGGGCGGCGCGGAAGCTGAGGTAGCCGACGAGTTCGCCGTGGTGCCCCCTGGGCAGTTCGAGGTCCTCCGAGGCCATCTCGCCGCTCCGGCGCACGCGGTCGATCAGCTCGAGGAGCTCGCGGTGCACGAGTCGGCGCCGCACCACCAGGCCTGCCGTGAGCGCCTGCGGCGACGCGGCGACGACGGTGTTCGACGGGTCGATCACGACCGCCGGGTTGTGCATCGTCGCGATGACCGCTGCGACGCCGTCCGGCAGGGTCCGTTCCGCCACGTCGGCAGCACGAGCCGTGCGCTCGGCGGTGATGATCAGCACCACGACGCCCGCGCCGAAGACCCCGCCGAGGAGCATCGACAGTGGCACGAGCCACGCGTTGTCCATGCCGCCAGTGTAGGGATGGTCACGCGGGGTTCCGGTACCGTTCACCCGCACCGGAAGGCCGGAACGCGAAGCGTTCAGCCGCGCGTCACCGTTCGTTCACCTGGGCTGACGACACTCGACCGGTACGCATCAGAGAGGCACTCCCCCATGCGCGAAGTCTTCCAGCAGGAACTCCAGGACGTCCAGGAGCGATTGACCGAGATCGCCGGGCTCGTCGAGTCCGCCATCACCCGGGCCACCCAGGCCTTCAGCGACTCCGACGTCGCCCTGGCCGACGAGGTCATCGCCGACGACGTGAAGATCGACGAGGCGGCGAACAGCCTCGACGAGATCGCGATCGACATCCTCGCCCGGCAGGCCCCCGTCGCCCGCGACCTGCGCGTCGTCGTGACCGCCCTGCGCGTCAGCTCCTCGCTCGAGCGCATGGGCGACATGGCCGAGCACATCGCGCAGCTCGCACGCCAGCGCTTCCCCGAGAAGGTCGTGCCGAAGGGCCTCCGCCCCACCTTCAAGGAGATGGGCCGGCACGACGTCGCGATGGCGCAGAAGCTCACGCGCCTGCTCGCCACCGAGGACATCGCCCTGTCGGCCGAGATCCGCGACGAGGACGACGCGGTCGACGAACTGCACGCCAGCGTCTTCGACTTCGTGCTCGGCGAGACCTGGAAGGGCAACCCGATCGACACCGTCGACGCGACCCTGGCCTCCCGCTACCACGAGCGATTCGCCGACCACGCGGTGTCGATCGCGAAGAAGGTCGAGTACCTGGCGACCGGCGACTGGACCGGCGCGTCGAGCTCGGCCGTCACCGTCTGACCCGGTTCGGCGTCGTTCCGCACCACCGGGGTCGCCCCGCACCACGGATCGCCGTGGCGCGGGGCGACTTCCGTTGCGTGGCGCGCGCTCGACGGGTCGGCGCGGGTCCGCACCGCCACGGTCTGCGAGGATCGACGCATGGCCCAGGTCGCGATCATCGTCAACGGCATGCCCGGTTCCGGCAAGAGCACGATCGGCGCCGCCCTCGCCGAGGTGCTCGGTTGCCCCTTCCTGTCGAAGGACCGCATCAAGGAGCCCCTGGCCGACGTCGTCGGCCCGATGATCGCGTCCCGCCCGCTGGGCGGCATTGCGATGGACACGATGTGGGCGATGGCCGGAGCGGTCGAGAACGGCGTGGTCCTCGACGCCGTCTGGCTGCCGTCCCGTGACCGGGACCGCCTGGAGGCCGGGCTCGCCTCCGCCGGGTCGCCGCGCGCCGTCGAGGTGTGGTGCGAGACGGACCGCGCCACCGCCGCGGACCGGCTGCGCGACCGGTACGAGCCGGGTACCGTGCCGGTGCGGCACGACGTGCACGGCGACCTGGCCGGCGTGCTGTCGTTCTGGGACGAGCACGGCGACGACGCACGACCGGTCGGGTTGCCCGGCGTCCCGGTGATCCGCGTCGACACGACGTCGCCGTACGACGTCGGGGTCCTGGTGCAGGAGATCGCGTCGCACTTCGTCTGAGCGCTGCGACCGGTACGACGAACGCCCCGCCTGACGACCAGGCGGGGCGTTCGTGTGTCGTGCTACTTCTTGGCGCCCTGGGCGGCCACGGCGGCGGCACCGGCAGCGGCGGCCTCGGGGTCCAGGTAGTACGCCGGCTTGGTCGGACGGAAGTCGTCGTCGAGCTCGTACACCAGCGGGATGCCCGTCGGGATGTTCAGGCCGGCGATGTCGTCGTCGGAGATGTCGTCGAGGTGCTTCACGAGGGCGCGGAGCGAGTTGCCGTGCGCCGTGACGAGCACGGTCTTGCCCGCGCCGAGGTCCTTCGTGATGTCGGACTCCCAGTACGGCAGCAGCCGGTCGATCACGAGCTTGAGCGACTCGGTGCGGGGCAGCTGGTCACCGAGGTCGGCGTAGCGGCGGTCACCGGCCTGCGAGTACTCGGCGTCGTCGGCGATGGGGGGCGGCGGGACGTCGAACGAACGGCGCCACTCCATGAACTGCTGCTCGCCGTACTGCTCGAGCGTCTGCGCCTTGTCCTTGCCCTGCAGGTCGCCGTAGTGCCGCTCGTTGAGGCGCCAGTCGCGCTTGACCGGCAGCCAGGCCAGGTCGGCCTGGAGCAGCGCGATGTTCGCGGTCTGGATCGCGCGGGTGAGCAGCGAGGTGTACAGGACGTCGGGGACGATGCCGGACTCGGCGATCAGGTCGCCGGCGCGCTTCGCCTCCTTCTCGCCCAGCTCGCTGAGCCGGACGTCGACCCAACCGGTGAACAGGTTCTTCTGGTTCCAGTCACTGTTGCCGTGACGGAGCAGGACGAGCGTGGAGGTCATGCGCCCGAGTCTACCGAGCGGCACGCGGCCCGTACCCTGGACGCATGCCCATCGGGAACGTGACGCGCGGGACGACCGGGTACAACCGGCTCCGCCGTGTCGACCGGTGGATCGCGACGCTGCCGGCGCTCCGCCGCACCGACGATCCCCTGGTCGCCGACGTCGGGTACGGGGCGTCGCCGACGACGACGCTCGAACTGCGGGACCGGCTGGCCGCGGTCCGCCCGGACGTCGAGGTGACCGGCATCGAGATCGAACCCTCGCGGGTCGCGCTCGCGAACGCGGGCACCCGCGACGGCGTGACGTTCCGCCTGGGCGGCTTCGAGACCCCGACGCCCGGTGGCCGACGCCCGGCTGTGATCCGGGCGTTCAACGTGCTGCGACAGTACGACGAGTCAGCGGTGGTCGGCTCCTGGCGGATCATGCAGGACCGGCTGCAGCCCGGCGGTGCGCTGGTCGAGGGGACGTGCAACGAGGTCGGGCGGGTGGCCTCGTGGGTGACGCTCGACGAGGTCGCGCCGCAGACGTTCACGGTGTCGCTCCGGCTCGCCGGGCTCGACGTGCCGAGCATCGTGGCGGAACGGCTGCCGAAGGCCCTCATCCACCGGAACGTGCCCGGCGAGCGGGTGCACGCGTTCCTGCGGGACCTCGACCTGGCGTGGGCGGTCGCCGCGCCGCTCGGTACGTACGGCCCCCGGCAGCGGTGGATCGCCACGGTGCGGGGCATGCGCGACCGGGGGTGGCCGGTGCTGCACGGGGTGACGCGGTGGCGGCTCGGCGAGCTGTCCGTGCCGTGGTCGGCGGTCGAGCCCGGCTGACCGGGCACGGCCCGGGCAGCGCGGACTACGAGCGGCGGACGGCGCCGAGGCGGGGCAGGCGCGGGACGTTCGCCGTGGCGCCGGCCTCCGGCGGGACGATGGTCTCCTGCGCGGCCGTCACCACGACGTCGTCGGCCTCGAGCCGCAGCGTCGCCGTGGGGTCGAGCGAGCGCTTCACGACGGCGAGCCCGATCGGACCGAGCTCGTGATGGATCGCCGAGGCCGACAGCCGACCGACCTGCTTGTCGTTGAGCAGCACGGGTGTGCCCGGCGCCGGCAGCACCCCGTCGGAGCCGTCGAGGTGCAGCAGCACGGCCCGACGCGGCGGGTGGCCGAGGTTGTGGACCTTCGCGACGGTCTCCTGCCCCCGGTAGCAGCCCTTCGACAGGTGCACGGCGGAACGGAGCCAGTCGAGCTCGTGCGGGATCGTCCGCTCGTCGACGTCGGACAGCGTCGGGCGCCAGGCGGCGATCCGCAGGGCTTCGACCGCGAGCAGTCCCGCGACGGGGACGTCCGACGCGGCGATGGCGGCCGCGGTGCCGGGGGTGACCACGGCGATGCGGAGGGTCCAGTCGGAGCCGGGGTGGGCCTCCAGGGCGGCGTAGCCCCACCCACCGGGCGCGACCGCTCCCCAGGGGTCGACCCACTCGGCGACGGGCGGTTCGGGCAACTCCACGGACGCGAACGGGGCGTCCGCGCCGAACCAGCCGAGGGTGACGACGTCAGCGGAGCGGTCGGCGACCTCGACCCGGAGCATGAACCGCATCGAGTCGAGCCAGGCGGCGAGCGGGGCGGCGTCGGCGCGCTCGGTGAGCAGCCAGGCGACCGAGCCGTCGTCGACGACGCGAGCGGCGTGCTCGACGCGGCCGGCCTGGTCGAGCACGAGCGTCTCGGTGCTGACGCCCGTCGGCAACCCGGTGAGCTGCTGCGACGTGATCGAGTTGAGCCACGACAGGCGGTCGGGTCCGGAGACCGTGACGACCCCCAGGCCGAGCTCGACGACGGCACGGCCGCGGGTCAGCAGGCGCTGCTCCCCGATCGGGTTGCCGAAGTGCGCGGCGACCCCGTCGGCCTCGACGAACCCGTCGCGTGCCGCGAACGCCGCCATCACTCGACCTTCGCGAGCTGCCCCGAGGCGTGCGAGGTGAGTTCCCGACCGAGCGCGGCGATGTCCCACGCCCAGAACAGCTTGCCCTCGACCAGCCCGTACAGCCGGGTGGCGGCGGAGTAGTCCTTGGCGTTCGGCGAGCGCATCACGGCGTCGGTCGACAGGTCGATCCGGCCCTTCGCGACACGGCCGACGTAGAGCTCGTTGACGCCCGTCGGGTGGATGATCGCGGCTTCGACGTCGAAGCCGTCGGTCGTGTTCCGGAGCGCCTCGACGCTCTCCACCGTGCTGAACGGGGTCGGCCCCTCGCCCAGGAGCATCGCGGGACCGCGGTCGCCCGGCTCGGTGGGCCGGTCGATCCGCCAGTAGCCCATCTCGGCGGCGAGCGGGGTGCGGTCCTCGTCGAGGAGCCAGGTGGTGGACGAGTAGTTCAGGTAGGGCAGGCCGTCGTGGCTGAAGCTGACGCGCTGGCCGAACTCGTACTTGCGGACCTCGTCGTCGTCACCGACCGGGTACTCGACGACGCCGGTGCCCTCCCAGACGCCCACGAGCCACGACAGCGGGACCAGTTCGGGTGCGAGCCCCTCGGGCAGGTCGATCAACGCTGGCCCTTGAACAGCTTCACGACGACGACCACCGAGATGAACGCGATCGCGAGCGACGCCAGGCCGAGGAGGCCCACGTAGAAGAGCTCGAGCGCAAGCAGCGAATCCATGCTGCGGAGTCTACGCGGCTCCGCTCAACGCGCCAGGAGCACCACGGCGGTGACCAGGACGACGACGAAGGCCCCGGACGACGCGATGCTGATCCGCTCGACCAGGCCGTCCTTCGTCGCGGTGATGAGCTGCAGCACGAAGCTCACCATCACGCAGGCGACGAAGACGAGCAGCAGCCAGGCGAACGCATCGCGCTGCGCCAGCGCCAGCACGAGCACCGCTCCGACGACAGCGAGCACCCAGACCGGCAGGACGGACGTCAGCTGGAGGCGACGCTGGTCGGTGGGGTGCGCGGGCTCGGTCACGCGTCCCATCATGGCAGGCGGGCGCGGCGGGACGGAGCAGGCCGCCTGCTCGGTGCCGAGCGCGTGGCGGCGGCGGTCGTGGCACGGCGCGGTGCGGCGGCACCGAGCGCCGCACCGCGCGGTCCGTCCGGCCGGGTGGGCCGTTCCCGCACATCACTAGGATGTCTCCACGACGTCATCCACCTCCGGAGGTCCTGTGGCACAGCTCCTGGTACTCACCTCGACCGCGCCCGGAGACGTCCTGCCGAGCCTGGGCCTCCTGAGCCACCGGATCCGCCACGTGCCCGCCGAGGCCGCGCAGCTGGTGAACGCCCCGCAGAGCGACCTGATGTTCGTCGACGCCCGCACCGACCTGGTGAGCGCGAAGGCCCTGTGCAAGATCCTCGCCTCGTCGGGGTCGACCACCCCGATCGTGCTCGTCGTCACCGAGGGCGGGTTGACCGCGGTCACCAGCGACTGGAACGTCGACGACGTCGTGCTCGAGAGCGCCGGACCCGCCGAGATCGACGCCCGCATCCGCCTGTCGGCCGGCCGTGGGGCGAAGGGCCAGACGAGCTCGAAGATCCAGGCGTCCGGCGTCGTCATCGACGAGGCCAGCTACTCGGCCAAGGTGCGCGGCCGGCCGCTCGACCTGACGTTCAAGGAGTTCGAGCTCCTGCGCTTCTTCGCGACGCACCCGTCCCGCGTCTTCACCCGCGAGCAGCTGCTCAGCGAGGTCTGGGGATACGACTACTTCGGCGGCACGCGCACGGTCGACGTGCACGTCCGGCGACTCCGCGCGAAGCTCGGCGACCTCGAGTCGCTCATCGGCACGGTCCGCAACGTCGGGTACCGCTTCAACGTCCACGACGACGAGGCCGAGCGCCTGGCGGGCCAGTAGTGGCCGACCTCACGCGGTTCGTCGTGCCCGACGAGGCACCGCCGTTCTCCGACCAGACGCTGGTCGACGTGCGCGCGGGTCGCGCGACCGTGCTCGAGCACGGCGACGGCGTCGCGGTCGTCCGCGACGGCGAGCTGGAGCTCGTGGTCGCCCGGGAGGCCCGTGGGCGCGGCACCGGCACCGCGCTCGTGACGCAGGCGCTCGCCCTGGGCGGCGGGGCCGCTCCCCGGCTCGCCTGGGCACACGGCGACCACCCGGCAGCCCGGGCACTGGCCGACCGGTTCGGCTGGCACGCCGTCCGGACCCTGCTGCAGCTGCGTGCGCCGATCGCCGAGGCCGCTCCCGACGTCCGAGTGCCCGACGGCTACGACCTGTCGGCGTTCCGACCGGGCACCGACGACGAGACCGAGTGGCTCGCCCTGAACGCTGCCGCCTTCGCACACCACCCCGAGCAGGGGCGGATGACCCTGGACGACCTGCACGCCCGCGAAGCCGACGCCTGGTTCGCCGGCGAGGACCTGCTGCTGCTCCGCGACGCCGCGGGGACGCTGGCCGGCTCGTGCTGGCTCAAGGTCGAGGACGGCGTCGGCGAGTTCTACGCCGTCGCCGTGCGTCCGGACCTGCAGGGGCAGGGGTTGGGCGGGGTGCTCATGCGCGCCGGGACCGCTCGGCTGACCGGACGTGGGCTCACCGCCGCCGCGCTGTACGTCGAGGGGGACAACGAGCCGGCGCTCGCGCTCTACCGACGGTCGGGCTTCACGCAGTACGCGATCGACGTGCAGTACGCGGCGCCGTCGCAGTCCGGCCGGTAACATTGCGTCGTCGGCGAGGGGTCGACCATCGGGGGGATCGGGGAACGCGTGGCGCAGTACGGTCAGGGTGAGCCGCTCGGCGCGTCGTACCGGCTGGTCGAGCTGCTCGGGACCGGTGCCACCGGTGAGGTCTGGCGGGTCGAGTACACCGCCACCGGCGAGCCCTTCGCCGCGAAGCTCCTGCGCGCCGAGCTCGCCGCCGACCCGCAGATCGTCGAGCGATTCGTCCGCGAACGCTCGGTGCTCCTCGCGCTGCAGCACCCGTCCATCGTGCGCGTCCGCGACCTGGTCGTCGAGGGCGACCGGCTCGCGATCGTCATGGACCTGGTACCCGGCGGTTCCGCGCGCGACCTGCTCGCCGCGAGCGGACCGCTCACGCCGCGGGACGCCCTGACCATCACCGCGGAGACCCTCGACGCCCTCGCCGCGGCGCACGAGCAGGACGTCACCCACCGTGACGTCAAGCCCGACAACGTGCTGCTCCAGACCACCTGGGCTCCCGGCGCCACCGGGGACGTCCGGGTCACCGACTTCGGCATCGCGTCGGTCGTCGCCGAACGCGAGCGCACGACCACCGGGCTCCTCGGCACACCGCAGTACATGGCGCCCGAGTCGATCAGCCACGGCCGCTCCGGCCCGGCCGCCGACGTCTACGGCGCCGGGGTCATGCTCTACGAGCTGCTGTCCGGCCGCACACCCTTCGCCGGCCCCGGCACGGACTTCGCCGTGGCCTACCGACACGTCACCTCGAACCCGCCGCCGCTCGACGTTCCCGATGCCCTGTGGTCGGCGGTGTCCGCGCTGCTCGCGAAGGACCCGAACGCCCGTCCGTCGGCCGCAGATGCGGCGGCGACCCTGCGTCGGCTCGCCCGTTCCCTCGCGTCGGCACCCGCGCTGGTCGCCTCCAGCGACCCGGACTCGTTCGACGAGGTCGAGCGTCCGGCGACCGTCGTCCGGGGGATCCGTCCCGCCGGCGACACCGACCAGGGCGGCACCGTGACCACGGACGACGAACCGGTGGCCGGGCCGCTTCCGGAGCTCGGTCCCGCCGGGTCGCAGACCGTCATCCGGCCGATGGCGCGGCAGCCGCTGCCCGCCGCGCCGGCTGCTGCGCCCGGACCGACGCGCCGGTTCACCCGCCCCGAGTGGTTGACGAACCGTGCCCTCCTGTTCGGCGGCATCGGCGTCGTGCTCGTTGCCGCACTCGTCGTCGGCGGCGTCGTGTGGCTGCCAGGAGCCCTCCGCAAGCCCCCGGGCGCCGGCACCGCGACCGCTCAGGCCGCCAACGCCTACCAGCAGGACCGGCCGTTGCCGACCGGTCTCGCCACCACCCGCCGCGCCACCGTCGACCCGGCGAAGGGGACCGTCGACCTGCGCATCACGTACGCGGCACAGGCGGCCGCCCTCGGCGGGCCGTTCCTCGAGGTGCTCCCCGGTGCGGGATCGGGAGCGTCCTGCCCGGCCGTCACCTGGTCCGGCGAGGGCATCACCGCGAAGCGCAACCAGCCGTCGCTGACCGGCGTGGACACCGCGTGCGCCTGGAGCCTGTCCGGTGTCGAGGTCCCCGCCGGCGGGGACGTCACGGTCGAGGCCTCGGTGCCGCTCGCGTCCGTCGAGGACGGCACGGCGCTGCAGACCTGGCTCGACGGCGTCGGCGAGGCGACGACCGCGGCCGTGAACGACGACTCCGTGCGCGGGACCGCCTACCCGGTCCAGCGGCTGCAGGGCGTCGAGGTCCGCACGCCCGACCGGACGGTCAGTCAGACGGCCCTGCCGGTGACCCTGGTGCCGGTCTGGCCGAGCGGGGCCGACGAGCTCAACCCGCTCTACCGCAGTCCGAGCAGCGGTCGCCCGTCGCAGATGCTCGTCGACGTGGCCGGCGGCGAGTCCGGCGTGCGGTTCGCCGACGGCTGCTCGGGCGCGTTGGCCGTGTCGTCCGACGGGCTCGTGGTGACCGCGCTGTCCGTCGCCCCGTCCTGCACCGTCCGGGCGACCGTGGGGAACTTCACGAACCTCGAGAGCTCGCCCTTCGGGATCACGACGCGCGACTGAGCGCGTCCGACAGGCGGCTGCGCGCGTCTCTCACGCGGCTGCGCGGCTCCGCGCGTCCGGCCGCGGCTGCGCGCGTCCGTCGCGTGACCGCACGCCGGACCGGAGGCGCGTGGCGACGCCGCCACGGGCCTCCAGTCCGGCTCTCCGGCGCCCTGGTGGGGGTCAGCTGCCGGCGGACGCGGTCTGCACGAGGCGGACGGCGCCGCCGGAGGACGCGTACCCGCGGCCCACGGTCAACGCGACCGGCGCACGGCGTGGGAGCGTGACGCCGAGCAGTTCGCCGTCGTAGTCGACGTCCGGCTGCAGGAGCACGCCGCAGCGTGACTTGCGGACCGCTCGCGTCCAGTGGCTGTAGAGCGAGCGGAGGTCCGCCGAGCGACCCGCCGCGACGACGCAGAGGCCGGGACGCTCGGTCGCGAGCAGCGTCGCGATGGCCTGGTCGCCGTCGTCGAACCGCTCCGCGTCGTCGATGAGCAGCAACACCGGCCCGCGCTCGAGCCGCAGCCCGGCCAACAGGGCGGGCACCTCGTCCGGGCCGACGGCGATCCGGTCGAACGAGCCGGAGGCGAGCGGTGACCGACGGTCGCAGATCGCCCAGACCGCCGGGCGGACGCCCTCTGCAGCACGGGCCAGGGCCGCCAGCGCCAGCAGGACGGACGACTTGCCCGAGCGGGCGGGACCCGCGACCAGGACGTGCTCGCCGTCGTAGACCTCGAGCGCCGCTGCCTGCAGGTCGTCCTCGGCGATCCCGACCGGGATGCGCCACGGTTCCCCCGCGAACACCGCGCCGGCGCCGAGCTCGTCGACCAGGACGGCGTCGGGCAGGCGGCCGACCGCGCTGGCCTTCGGGGTGGCGCCGGACCAGGTGCGGGCGACGTCGGCGACGGCCTCCGCGAGGGGCACGTCGGGGGTGGCGACGTGCGACTGCAACCGCATCGTCGAGTCGATGAAGCGGCCGGGCACCGGCGGTGGGACGTCCTTGGGGCGGACCCCGATCGAGGCGTAGTCGTAGGGGTCCGCCAGGCGGAACATCCACTTCTGCGTGGTGACCTCGTCCATCGCGGACGGCACCGCCTTGGCCCGGGTCGTCGACACCGCGAACGAGATGCCGAGCGCGGGTCCTTCGGCGTAGACGCGGTACAGGGCGTCGAGCAGCTGCTGGCCCTCGAAGTCCTGGAACTCGTCGCGCAGGGCGGCGAGCCCGTCGATGAGCACCACGGCACGGCGCCCACCGGGTGCCGTGCGACGACGCTCGAGCTCGACCCGGAGGTGCCGCAGGAACCGGGTCTGCAGCTCCCCTGCGCCCGCACCGGATCCGACGTAGGCGGTCGTGTGCGGCAGCTGCGCGAGCGGAGCGAGGTCACCCGGACCCATGTCGAGCACCAGGACGTCGAGATCGTCGGGGCTCGACGCGGCAGCGAGCTGGAGCGCGATCGTGGCGAGGGCCGTGCTCGTCCCGCTGCCGGGGATGCCCATGAGCATGAGGTTGCCCTCGTCGAGGTCCCACCCGCTCGTGATCTGTCGCTGGTGGTCCGGGTCGTCGGCGAGCGCGACGGGGACGGTGCCGGGTCGTGGGTCGCTCAGGGCGGACAGCTCGACGCGGTCGCCGAGTGCCTCGGGCCAGATCGGTCGCGGCGGCGCGTACCCGGCGGCCTCGTTGGCCTCCCCGATCGCCTCGATGAGCTGGTCGAGGTCGGTGACGTCCGACGCGGTGGGAGCGGCGGCGGGCATCGGCGCGGGCACACCGAACACGTCGGTCGGCCGGACGGAGACCGGCTGCTCGGCACGCTCGTCGCGGGCGCGGCCGGTGACCAGGGCGGTCTGCACCGGGGTGATGTCGTCCTGCCCGAGCTTCACGTACGCGCGGCCGGTCTGCTGCCGCCCGATGCCGGCGGCGGCCGGGACACCGATGACGTTCGTCGAGTCCTCGCGGCTCTGCACCCGCAGGGCGACCCGCATGTTGGTGTTCGCGAGGATGTCCTCGCTGACCACACCGGCCGGACGCTGGGTCGCCAGGATCATGTGGACGCCGAGCGTGCGGCCGACGGCCGCGATGCTGACGAGCGACGTCAGCACGTCCGGGAAGTCCTTCGCGAGCATCGCGAACTCGTCGACGACGAAGAGCAGACGCGGCATCGGCTCGACCGGCTTCGTCGCCAGGTAGGCGTCGAGGTTGTCGATGTCGGCTCCGGCCGCGGCGAAGACCCGCTGACGCCGTTCGAGTTCGGCCTCGAGTGCCCGGATCGCACGGTCGGCCAGCTGCTCGTCGAGGTTGCTGATCGTGCCGATGGTGTGCGGCAGCCGCTCACACGCCGCGAAGGCGGCGCCGCCCTTGAAGTCGACGAGCAGGAAGTTCAGGCGCGTCGGGTCGTTCCGCGCTGCGAGCCCGGCGACGAGCGACCGCAGGAACTCGCTCTTGCCCGATCCCGTCGTGCCGCCGACCAGGCCGTGCGGTCCGTCGCGGACGAGGTCGATCTCGAGGACGCCGCTCTCCGACGAACCGATCGGGGTCGAGAACCCCGCGCGGGTGTCCCAGGCAGCGCGGATCCCCTCGCTGGACAGCAGGTCGGGCAGGCGGACGAGCGAGGGAAGGGACGCGCCGGGGACCGTGAGCTCCGGATCGTCGAAGTGCGCGACACTCCGGGCACTGCGCTCGGCAGTCTCGACGCTCAGACCAGCGAGCACGACGTCCTCGACGCGGGTCCGGTCCTCCGGTCGGTAGACCGTGGCCGCGGCGTCCGCACCGACGGTGATGATCGACGTGCACGCGGCGGGGAGCTGCTGCTCGTTCGTCGCGATGACGATGCCGCTGACCCGCCGGGGTCGTTCCCCGGGACGCAGCGACTGGCCGGGCACCGTGCGGCCCTCGCCGAGCAGGTTCCGAGCGGGTGCGTCGCGGCCCTCGGTGAGCACCTCGGAGTCGACCACGACGAGCAGGTTCGGGGTCGGCAGGTCGTCGAGCGACTCCCGCAACCCGCGCAGCATCGCCGCGCTCTGGTCACGCTGCGCCGACATCCAGCGGGCTCCGGTGCTGCTCCCCGCCACTCGCGCGTGCGGCAACCAGGAGGCCCAGCTCCAGTCGTCCGCACGGCCCGCGTCGCAGAAGACACCCACCGTCACGTCCGCGGGGCCGCAGTGCACGGTGGCCTGCGTGAGCAGGCTGCGCGCCAGCGCGAGCGCGCCGTCGCGGTCGCCGACGATCCCGACGACGCCCGCGTCGGACAGGTCGGTCACCACGGGTGCCGCGGTGAGGCGGCTGTCCGCGATGGCCGCCTTCGCCTCGTCCTCGAGCCTGGTCGACGCCGCGCGCTGATCGAGCCCGGGGCGCCACGGTGCATCACCCGTGCCGGCATGGAGACTGAGGAAGTCGGCGTCGTCCGAGCGCCGCTGCCACAGCAGGGTGGTGGGGAGCTCGGCCCGGCGGACGACGGTGGCCGGGTCGGGGACGAGTTCCTGCCTGCGGGCGGCCTCGACCGCTGCGGCCTCGGCGATCTCGCCCCGGAAGGACTCCACCGCCTCGGCGAAGCGGGTGTCCTCCTCCTTCAGGTTCTTCGCGCGGCGGTGTTTCTGTTCGAACCACATGCCGATCGCGGTGACCGGCGACAGCAGCGCGAACAGCGCGAAGCGGGCGTCGCCGAGCAGGAGCACCATCGCGCCGGCGAGCACCAGTGGCGCCGCGACCGTGATCCAGCTGAACTTCGAGGCCTGCGGGACCTCGCGCCTGGCCGGTGGGTCGACGGTCTCGGTGTCGGTGTTCCGCCCGGCTCGGGGTGGGCGGTTGAACGGAGCGGTCGATGCAGGGGTCAGGTTCGCCAGCGAGCCTGCGGCCGGCACGGGGACCTCGTCCAGCTCCGGGCGGACCAGGAGCACGGCTCCGCCCACGATGACGCTCGTGGTGCCGGTGAGCAGGACGCCGTCGGCGTCGATGCGTTCGCCAGCGATCACCGTGCCGTTCGTCGAACCGGCGTCGCGCACCCGGATCCCGTCGTCCTCGCGCTCGATCGTGCAGTGCTCCCACGAGGCGCTCTCCGTGGGCAGCACGACGTCGGCCTGCGGTGCCCGGCCCACGATCAGCTTCCGACTGCGCGTGACCGGCACGACGAGACCGGCGTCGAGTCCCCCGGCGAGCGTGACGCTCCACCCGTCGACCGTCTGCGGCCGCTCCTGCGGTGAGCGGCCGATGCGGGAACCCTCGAGCAGGACGAGGTCACGCAGTGGGGTCGCCGCACTGGTGCGGTGACCGTCGACCGCGAGGGTCGTCTCGGCAGGGAGTTCGACGCCGATCGCCGCCGCGATGAGCTCCCCCAGCGAGGACGCGCCGGACCACCCGTCGACCTCGACCGCTTCACGTCGGTCGTCGAGCTCGATCAACAGGCGCATGGTCGCGTGTCCTCCTCGGGGTCGTGCGTTGATGGGTCAGCGGGCGGTGGAGTCCTCGAACCACACCAGCGAAGCGGATCCGACCGCATCGTCGCCGGATGCGTCACCGGAACCAGCAGCGCCGGCGTCGCCGGGTCGGAGACCGAGCTGCTGTGCCGAGGCCGCCAGCACCGTCGCGCGCGCACCGAGCGCCTGCTGCCGCGTGAAGTCGAGCGCCGGACCGGCGATGCCGGCTGCGGAGTCGAGGTCCAGCGCGGCGAGGGCGTCGGTCACCTCGGAAGGCTCGGCACTCTCCGCCGCGCCGACCGCGCGGACCAGGGCGATCACGGCGTCGTGACTGCGCGAGTCCGCCGCTCCGGCCACCGCCGAGAACGGACGGTCACCCGTCAGGTTCTGCGCGTCCGTGTCGTCTGCGAGGACCCGGACGCCACCGAGGAACGCGGACATCGCTCGACCTTCGGCGTCCGAGGAGAGCGCACGAGCGTCGTCGGTGGCCACGCCGACCGTGCGGAAGGAGCCGCTGAGGCTGCCCCCCGCGTCCACGAGGGCGGAGCCGAAGGCCGGGCTCGTCGCATCCGGGGTGAGGACGACCGGCACGGTGACGTCGGCGGCCTGCAGCGCCGCCACGAGGGCGCCCTGTCGTTGCGCGGAACCGCTGACGACGACCGCGTCGGAGTCCGGCTCGGCCGCCGGCTCAGCGTCCGCGGCTTCCTCGGCGCCGTCGCCCGCGCTGGCCGCACCGGTCCGCGAGGCGATGGTCTCGGCGAGCGCCGTGGTGTCGGCGGTGGCGTCGCCGTCGAGGACGTGCGCGACCCGGAGGCCTGCGGGCGCACCGCCGCCGAGGTCCACCAGGAGCGGTGACTCGGCGTCGCCGAGCGCCGCGGTCATGGCGGCGCTGATCGAGTCGGCCGCCGGGGCGGTCGACCAGGAGTCCTTCTCGGCGGTTGCGTACGGCAGCACGACCGGGACGCCCTCCGCGGCCGCGGCGCTGAGGGCACCGGAGACGTGCGTGCCCGACGAAGCGACGACGATGCCCGCGACCCCGCTCCCCACCAGGGAGCGCACCGCTGCCTTCGCGCCGGCGGACGTCCCGCCGTCGTTCTTCGTGACGAGGGCGATGTCCGTCCCGCCGAGCGCCAGTCGCCGCTCGGCGACCAGCGCGCCCTGCGCCGCTTCGTTCCACTCGGACCCCTCGCCGTCACCCAGGGTGACGACGACGCCGATCTTCGTGGCGGCGGGGACGTCCTCGACGGCGATCCGCACGGGAACCGTGGCCGGGACGGCCTCGGCGGGCGTGCTGCTGCCGACCGCCCGGAAGGTCAGGACGGCGGCGACCACCGCGGCGACGAGGAGCACCGCGATGGCGATGATCACCAGCGGGCGACGGTTGCGCGCACGCCCCGCCTCCGCTCCCTCGGCCTCGTCGATCGTCTGGTCGCTCATCGGTCCGCTCCGATCCGGAAGCTGTACAGCGTGGTCGACGTCGCGCTGGCCGGCACCTCGAGCTGGAACGCCGGGAGCGTCGTCGCGGCGTCGAGCGAGGCGCGGAACTGTTCCTGCTGGATTAGGATCCCCGCGACGTCCTCGGCGCGGACGTTCGCGTACCCGGCGGCGTTCTGCGATGCCAGGGCGAGCTGGTAGTCGGCGGAGTCGGACTTCGCCGCGCTCGTGGCCATCGCGCCGAGGATGCCGGAGCCGTTCACCTTGCGGTCACCGAGGTCGAGCATCACCCGGTTCAGGTCGCCCGTGAGCAGCGTCGACGCGCCCTGCACGTCGCGCGTCGAGGCGCTCGTGCTCGCAGCGATCTGCTCGAGGCTCGACGCCGTCTGGCGGTCGACGGCTGACGC
This sequence comes from Curtobacterium oceanosedimentum, assembly GCF_020297365.1. Classification (GTDB taxonomy): domain Bacteria; phylum Actinomycetota; class Actinomycetes; order Actinomycetales; family Microbacteriaceae; genus Curtobacterium. Next base: position 94,633 of record NZ_JAIXIG010000006.1, on the reverse strand, counting down.
CAGCTCGGAGCCTTCCTGCTCCAGGGTTCCCCGCTGCTCGTCGATCGTGCCCTTCGAGTCCTTCGTGACCTCGCCCGAGGTGGACCGGAGACCGGCGATCGACTTGTCGAAGGCCGAGATGACGGCATCACGACTGCCGTTCGCCGTCTCGCTGACCTGCCGCACCTGCTGGTCGATGATCTCCTGGACGTCCTTCTCGGACTGGGTGGAGGCATCGGCGAAGGCCTTGCGGACGGCGTCCTGCAGTTCCGTCTGCTGCGTGCTGATCGCCGTCAGCTGCGTCCCGACCACGGCGCTCGACTCCGTCGCCTGCTCGACGAGCTCCTGGAGCTCCCGGGCCGCTCCTTCGACCGAGCCGCCGTCCTCGCGCACCGCTCGGCGCACGTCGGCGATGCCGTCGTCGAGCGCGTCGATGTCGTCCGACAACGTCGTGACCGCGCCACCGATGCCGGTCGCGGAGCGGAGGTCGGTCGCCGCGATCACGGCGTCCCACTGCTCCGCCTGGTCCGTCAGGCGTTCGTCCATCGGGGTGTCGAAGCGGCCTGCGGGCTGCAGCGTGGTGCCCTCCTCGGCGCCGGGGCACGGCGTGGCGGTCAGGTACCCGCGCAGCACGTCCGCCTGCTCGGCATCGAGCTGGTCGGTCGCCGCGAGGGCGCAGAGCTGGTCCGCGACCTCGCGGTTCTGTGCCTGCATCGAGGTGCTGAACAGTCCGTCCTCCGCGTTGCCCACCAGTCCGCGTGCTGCGAGCGCCTGGCGGTTCACCGTCGTGACGGCATCGCGGACGGGGCCGAGGTCGTCGGCGGTCTGGTCGCGGAGGTCCTGCAACGCCTGCAGGGTCCGTGCGACCTCACCGGTGCCGTCGCTGCCGAGGGCCCGCACCGCGGTGTCGATCTCGACGAGCGTGGCGCGCAGGGCGTCGGACTGCTCGATCGCCGTGTCCGCGAGCTTGGGGTCGAGCTGGTCGGCGAGCTGCTGCCCGGTGCTGACCAGACCGATCAGCGAGGTGCTCACCGCGCGCGAGGATTCCCAGAGGGCGCAGGTCAACGAACCACGGGCCTCCTGAGGGGCGCACGTCGCCGCGTCCGGCGATGCCGGACCGACGGCGCCCGCGAGCTGTGCGCTCACCTGCTGCTTGCACGCCTCGCTGGCATCGGCGTAGCCGGTGAGCTGCGCCGAGACGCGGAGGAGGTTGCCGTAGACGCTGCCGTCCGAGGACGGGGTCTTGGGCGTCGCGGCGCACCCGTTGCCGTCGAGCACCGTTGCCGGCGCGGTCGCGGACGTGTCGCCGAGCAGACCGTCGAGGCTCGTGGTGGTCTGCTGGAGCTGCTGCAGCACCGTCGACTGCGTGGCCTCGACCGTGGCGCCGAGATCGCTGTTCAGCGAGCCGAGCTGTCCGGACAGCGACTGCATCGTGCTGGCCAGTGAGGAGCTGCTCTCCTTCAGGCGCTCGGCAGTCCTGACACCGAGGGTCTCTGACGTGGTCTCGAGGTTCGAGCGGACCTCGGTGATGGTGCCACCGGCGCGCGCCAACACTTCGTTGACCTGCGAGATGAGGTCGATCGTGCGGCGCTGCAGCGCGAGTTCCGAGTCGCTGTCGGACCCGAATGCGGCGTTCACGACACCCGTCGAGGACAGGTCCGTCGACAAGCCCGGCTGTGCCGCGACGTCGATGGTCGGCGCGGCGAAGTCCTGCACGTCGGCGACGAGGTGCAGCGTGCTGCTCGCACCGGAGGTGGGCGGGGCGAGCAACCGGCCCCACTGGACGACCGCGTCGCCGTCCTCGTTGGTGCTCACGACACCGTCGGTCGAGGCGCCGGAGTCCGCCGAGTCCGTGACGACGCGGTCGGCGGCGGTTCCCGTCAGCACGGTCGACGCTGCGATGCTGAACGGAGCGCCCACGAGCGCCGGGGTCGAACGCGACGTGCCAGCGACGTCGTAGGTCAGGTTCTTCGACGTGACCGTCAGGTTCTCGATCGTCAGGTCGATCGACACCCGGCCCGAGTACCCGTCGAGGTCGGCGAGGTCCGTGCCGGTCTTCTTCTCGGTCGAGTACTGCGTCGTGATGCGCAGTGGCAGGTCGCCCGCCGCCTTCGCGGGGTCGTGCTCGGTCGTCGCCGACGAGGACTCCGTACCCGCGACCGAGATCGCGGTGTCCGAGATCGACGTGATCGAGCCGTCCGCGGCGAGCCGCGTGTCGACGGTCTGCAGCACCCGCGAGGGATCGGTCACGGCCTTGTCGTCGGAGGTGCAGCCGGCGAGCACCAGCGCAGCGATCCCCGTGACGGCGACCGTCCCCGCGATCCGTCGTCCGGTCCGTCGTGCTCCGGTGTTCCCGGCACGCTGGTTCATCACGGTCTTCCCCCCAAGAGAATCGTCGAGCACGTCGATGCTAGTTGCTGAACGGCGACAGGTCCGGGCCGGTCCGCCCCGGGAACGACCCCCGTTCGGGCCACATGCAGCGACTGAAATCCAACATAGGTCATCCGGGTCGTCGCCCGCTGCTCTCCACAGGGCGCTGGTACGGTGCTCGCATGATCCAGGGGGACCAGGGCTGCGCGCCCTCCGAACGACGACGTCTGCACGCCTGCACGGGGACGGGCCGGTGAACATCAACCTGTCGCCGGTCGTGATCGCCGTGGCGGCCATGATTGCCATCCCGGCCGCTGTCAGCGCGCTCGTCCGCCAGAGTGACCGGAAGCGACCACCGTCCACTGTGGTGGGCGACGAGGCCCACGGCGTCCTGTTCACGGTCCGAGCTCGCCGGTGGAACTACCTGCTGCTCCGGATCGTCGGGATCGTCGTCATCGTCGTGGGTGGGTTCTTCTTCCTGATCACGCTCACCCTGCTCGACGACCCCGACGCGATCGGCATGCTCATCGCCGCCGTCGGCATGGTGCTCTTCGGGCTCCTGTTCGTCTACCTCGGCGTCGGGCAGAAGCGCCGACGCATCGAGGCGTACGACTCGCAGCTGGTCGTGACGCCGATGTTCCGTGCCGCGCGGACCGTCGACCCGGCGGCGATCAATCGCATCCGTCCGACCACGAACCGGTTCGGAGGCCTGGACATCAAGGTGCACGGCCAGCGTGGCGTGATCACCGTCATGGCGATCGATGCTGTCTACCCCGAGTTCTGCGCATGGCTCGAGCAGCGGGCGCCCGCGCAGTGGGGCGAGTTCGTGCGGGTGTTCGGGCGCTGACCACGCTGACGTCGAACCGATGGCGCGTCCCGGCAGTCGGACGTCTCGAACACGACTCGCGACACCGGTAGGTCGATGCCCTCGAGGAAGCGAGACGAGCCGTCGCTGCTGTGTGCGGAGCTGACGGTGCGAGCCGTTCGGTCCTGGGTCATTCGACTGCAGCCCCGAATCCTGTCGTGCGGTGCGGGCCACCTTCGCGTCGCACCGCTTCGGAGAAGGCCAACACCAGTGCTCCCAGCTCACTCTCGTAGGGCCACGTGTCGGAAACAAGGCGGGCAGCGCCCTGTATCCCGTTGCGGTGCGCCGGATGATCGGGCGCCTGCTCAGACGCGGCGACGAGGGCAGAGCGTACGACGGCTATCTGCACAGCCGACGCGGCGTCCTCGGCGGCGTGGTCGTCGAGTCTCCCGAGCAATTCCGACAAGGTCATGTTCAGCCGAGCCCGTTTCAGCGCTGGAACAGCGAGTCCATCACGGGAACGTGCGCGTTGCTCGCAGCAGCGCGGAGTGCGACCGCTGGAACGCTTCGGTCGCAGAGACATCGCCCGCGCCGTCAGGCGTGATGACGAACATGTCACCCATGCCACCTGCACCCGAGTTCGACGCAGAGTAGATCCTTCGGTAGATCCGCCGCCGAGCAAGCCACGCTTCCTCGACACGAAGCGCCTCGGCCTGGCGGAGGTAGAAGCCCTCCGCTTCCCGAGCCCCCATCCGACTGAGGAATCCGGCCACCTCGTTGCACAGCGCGACGACCTCGTCCCGCCCACTCCTTCGTCTCAACATCACCACTTCAGCTCTCTCGTCGTCCTGGCTGTCCCGCGCTCCGCGCCGGGACAACATGGTCGAACATCAGTCCTGTGCTCGAGCCGACGAGTCCGGCAATTTGAGAGTCGATCCCCTTGCGCAATCTCGGCGAACTCATGTCCTACTGTGCTCCTTTCCGCACCGAGGTCAGCTGTGCCTTCGGGGAAGCACGCAGAACCACCCCGGCGATCACGGCAGCCGAGGCCGAACACTCAACACTTCTTCACCGCGCATCGATCCTGCGACACCATCGGCCTCCTTCCCCGCAAGGAACTCTCCGACAACCCGCCACGCCGCTTCGACGTTCAAAGTGAGGCCTCGCGCGACAGGAGCGGCAACGTTCCCCATGGCGACCTCGACGGTGTCGGACGCATCGACCGTGCTGCCGAGCGGAACCTGCCAACGCTCCTCGTCGGTCACGTCCTCTGTCCTGAACACGATGATCTCCCGTGTGGCATCACCACACACGTCGATTCGACGAGCCTCATCGACCACGACGACCAGCGTCCGTGCACGCCCGTCGAGGGCACGGACCTTCGCCTCTACTTGAGCCGCTGTCGGGGCGTTCTGCACGTATTGCCGACCGCGTATCCACCACTGCAATGCGGGTCCGGAGCTTCGGTCAAGGCCCGGGAGTCCCTTGTCGACGTGCCGCCGGACGAGTGCTCCGAGCGTCCATCCGGCGATGAGGCTCATGAACCAGGTCTGGATCGACAGCTGCGCGCCCACGAGCACGAACGTGGTTGCAAGAGGCCCTCCGAAGAACGCAACCGCAAGGCCGACCATCGCCCACCCTGAACCGATGAACCCCAGGAAGCCAGAAACGGCGACGGCGAGCAGCACGTTCGCCAAGACGGCCGGAAACGTCAGCTGTTGCAGTCCGAAGAAGAACGCGACGGCAGTTGTGAAGGTGATCAGCGTGATGCTGCCGACGACCCCCGTTCGGTCAACCGGACGGTAACGGCGCACTCGATGAGTCAATCATCCACCTCCAGTCCGCTGTTCTGGGCTCGGACGCGTTGCGGTCACGGAACGGGTCGAGCACTTGGACAAGGACGGTCCCCTTCGCATCGACGAGTGCGCAACAGCCTGTCCATCCTCGTGTTGTTTCACTCAGCTCAGAGTCGCAGCCTGCGACGGATTGCTGCCTCGGACCTGATCCTGACCACGAGATGACGAAACAATCGGGATCGCTCCACGTCTGGGGAACCATCATCAGCAGTGACGTAGCGGTCCGCCAACGTGCCCGAGCCCTCGCGAAGCATTCCTTCAACATCAGCCAGAGCCCTGATGCGTCGTTCCCTGTTCCCGCTGCGGAGGGAGATCACATCCAGTTCGAACGCCTTTGCGAAGTCCACCTCCTGCATCTTGAGAAGCAGCGGGACGAACTGCTCGATTCTCCCGATGAACCTACGCATCAGCACTCCTACGATAGCGGCCGTCGACTGTCGATCGAACCGTGCAGACGGAGACCGGTGATGAGGATCCGCGCCGCGCCACCAGGGTCGATCGTATCTCGCAACGACCGATGCGGCGCGATCGCACCGTCGCACGTTGCCGGTGTGTGGGCCACCTTCCCGGTCCCCGTGGGGATGCCGCACCGTAAGCTCGCCGAATAGCCCGCTGAACTATTCGCGCACTTCTGCATATCTGTAGATCGTAGGGGCCACCTTCAGAACGCCGAGAACCGAACGCAGATTGTAGGAGCCCGCCCCGACTTCGAATCGATAGTCTTCACCGGCATCGATTGTGGAAGCCACCTGCTTCATGTTGGATCTATCGATACCGTCTAGGTAGAGGAGGTTGCCGCAGTCAGTATCGAAAGCAACTTGCGGTTCCGAACCTCCTGCACCTTTGGCGGATCGTGAAGACGAAATACTCGCCTCCGCAGACCGGACGTTGCAAACAACTTCAATGCGATGCCCGTCGTCATACCACCCGAGGATCGACGGGCCGAATCCGAAGACGATGACCGGGATACCGATCACCAGAAAAAGGATAGCCACGGCACTCAAGCGTTCCCGTCTCATTCGGGCGCGACTCTTTCGCGGACGGGTCACTCGGGCCGGCACGTGATCTTCCGCGGGAGCGCTCACGAGAGAACTCTATCCTCGGTGCCGGCCGGTCGGCTTGTGCACGTCTGGTCCTTCAGTCCCTCCGATAACGCCGCTCCAGAAGGTCCTGCTGAGGTCGACTTTCGAAGCGTCACCGCTGGGCCGAGCTATCTCGTTCACAACGCGCGGAGGGAGATCACGTCCACTTCGAGCGCCTTTGCGAAGTCGACCTCTTGCATGCTGTGAAGCAGGGCGACGAGCTGCTCAATTCTCCCGATGAACCTACTCATCAGCACTCCTACGTTTGCGGCTGCCGGCAGTCGGCAGTCGGCAGTCGCTCGAACCGTGCAGATGGAGATGAAGGAGGTCGTTTCGCTCGACGCCACGGGGGGGTACCGCTCGACGCTCGGTTCGACGCATTGTGTCCGTCAGAGTTGCGCCACTTCGGCCCTCCAGCAGTCGCACCTCCTGTAGCTGCGCCGACGACTGCGGAAGAAGCAATCGCCCCGAGCGCACCGGTGACCGTGTGCGGCCCCGGCGAGGTTGCGTAGTCCGCAAGTCCTGTCGGGCCTCCCTCAGTCGCTCCGGAAGCAGCAAGGTCTGAGAGATCAGGACTGAGGCCGGTCGTTCCGCCGACGGCATCGTCAGCCTCGAGGGGACAGTCGGCGGCGGCGCAGTCTACTTACGGGCCGCTGGCCCACAGCAAACCTCAGTAGCATTTCGGCATGTTGGGAAAACGTGCCTCCCGAACGGGAGAGGTCCAAGTACCGTCACCTTCGACGTGGCATTCCGGTGGCCTTCGGATCACGGCCTCCGCCGAGCCTCGCGGCTTGACCCGTCGCGTCCAGATCGTCGTGACGATGGAGATCGCCAGCAACGTCGCCGTCTTCCGTGGTGAAGAGCTCTCGGCCCTCGTCAACGGGCGGGTGCAGCAGATCGAGTCTGATTCGGCTCCGATCGCCTTCCTGTTCTTCGGCGGAGAACAGGTGACAGGCGCACCTATCGATGCGGCACGACAAAACGTTCCGAGCGACGCGGTCGCTCTTGTCATCACGCCGAAAGTCGAGGCAGTTGTGCGCACGCTCACGGCGGCCGATGTCGATCGACTGCGTTCTTGGTTGGGAGACGGTGCGCGATGACCCGCGGCCCAGCCGAGTGTTGACCGAACAGCGGTCGTCTGTACCCATCAATTCACACGGGACCGATCATCGTTCCGTTCTCGGCTGCGTCGTTCCCCGCCGCCGCATGCTCACGCGATCGCCGATCGCCGCGCCACTGATCAGACCGGCAAAGGTGGTGAGAAGCCACAACCATTGAAGACCCGCAATCGGCCGAGCAGCGCCGACGAGGCCGATGAAGACCAAGATGACAACCACCATCAGCACGGCCAGCACCGCCGGACGACGGTCGCTCAGCTTCGACCAGCATCCGACGACGCCCCCGTAGCCGAGCGCAACGGCGCCGACAACGATCGCGGCGGAGACGTTGATGTCTTCGGGACTACTCTGCAAGCGCCACCAGGCGATTCCTAGGCAAGCGGCGGCTGCAACGACATCAATGATCCATGGTCGTATTCGATGGCCTGATCGGATCGTCATCCGAAGAGACCTCCCACGATCGAACCGCCAACGGCCGATCCCCACAAAGTGCCCGTGTTCTTCTGAAGGAAGTTGAACGCGCCGGACGGGGTTCGAGGATGGAAGTAGGGCATCTGCGCAAGGGTATCCACTCCGTGCTGACCCGGGAAGATCCTCCCGCTGACATAAGTGGCCGCCATACCCGTGGCTCCGTTCTGCGCCACCGTGCCGAGATCGACTCCGTCCCCGCTGATCACCTGACCGACTGCCGTCCCAGCCGCCGTCGATGCACCGCTCAACACGAGAGACGTTCCCTGAGCGAGCGCTCCGGATGCCGAGTGCCCGAGTTCCTTGGCGATCGTGCCCCCGGCCGGACCTGCCATGCCTCCGGCAGCACCAGACACCCCACCTCCGACGACGTCCCCCGCGAACTCCCAACCGTTGCGGATCTGCCAGCCGTTCTTCTGGAGGTTGGTCACACCACCACTCACAGCACCGACCCCGCCGTTGACACCCATGTTGACCGCAACGGCTCGCGCCGCCTGGCCGGCCGGCGCGCCTGCCATCGCAGCCTTGCCAAACATCATGGCTCCGCCACCGGCGGCACCGAGAACGCCGCCCACGGCCGTGTCAACTCCGACCCTGCCCCAATCCACTTCTCCGGTCTGTGCTTTCTGTGACACCACTGAGACACCCCCGCTGAGCAACGCCCCGGACCCGGCCATGAGCGCGATTCCAGCAGGACCGCCCACCCCGGTGCACATGAGTGCGATCCCGCCGACGATCGCCGCCCCCGCGACGACGTACTCCCAGTTGTCGTTCCACCAGTTCCCGACGGCAGCGATCGCACCCTGGTTCGCATCCCGGTACGCCTGCAAGTCCTTGTCCGTCGCCGGCCGCAACCCGAGCGGGTCGACGGCCTGCAACGGATCGTTGCCCGCGTACGAGTACGGGTTCCCAGACCACGCAGCACCCAGGACCGGCGCGAGCGGGTCGACCGACAGGAAGCCCCGCGCCGCGGGGTCGTACACACGGGCCCCGAGCCACTCCAGCCCCGCGACGGACACCCCACCCGAGCCGGTCAGGGACACCCCCGCGGGCAGCCCGACGTCGGTGACGGCAGCGAGCGCAGCCCACGGGTCCGCAGCATCGGTCGCGCGAGCGCTGCGCCAAGCGGGCTGCGTCACGGCAGCACCGATCGCGGTGACACCCCCCGGCAGGTCGAGCACCGACGTGTCGGCGATGCTGATGAGCGACGGCACGACCGAGGCCGAGTCCCACCACGCGGCGACCCCGCCCACCTCGGCGAGCTCTCCGAGCGCGTCGACCCAGACGTCGAGCCGACCGGTCTCGGCGTACGAGGCGTCGCGGTCGACGACGGCAGCGAGGTACCCCAGGTCGGACCACGCGTACTCGGTGGTCGAACCGTCGGCGGCGGTCCGCCGGATGCGTCGGCCGAGACCGTCGTGGACGTACTCGGTCCGGCCGGCTTCGGTCGTCGTCGCGAGCAGCTGGCCCGCGGCGTCGTACTCGTGTCGGATCTCGATGCCGCCGATGATCTCGGAGACGAGTCGGCCACCGTCGTCGTAGGCCCACGTCGAGTCACCGGCGCGCACGAGCTGTCCGGCGGCGTCGTACTCGTACGACACCGCTCCGGACGGTCTGTCGACGGCGGTGATCCGCGCGTCGGCATCGCGCCCGATCCGCGTGCTGGTGGCACCGTCGAGCGTGGTCGAGGTGTGCGCCACGAGGGCGCCACCCTCGTACGACCACGACTGCACCAGGTCGCCCGTGGCTGCCTGGACGATCCGGCCCGAGGCGTCGTAGGAGAACGTGCCGGCAGCGGTGCCGTCACGGTCCACCCCGACGACCCGGCCGACGGCGTCGCGACGGTAGGTCGTGCGGGTCCCGTTCGGGTCGACTCGAGCAGTGCGGTTGCCGTCGGCGTCGTACTCCCACGCGACGGACTGGCCGCCGCGGGCACGACGGACGAGCAGGCCCCGGCGGTCGTGCTGCAGCTCGTGCTCGATCGTTCGACCGGCACCACGGGTGTGGTCGGTCACGACGACCGTGCGGTGGACGGCGTCGCGGGTGATCTCCGACTGCACGGCACCGTCGACGAGCACGGCCCGCTGGCGGCCGGCCGCGTCGTAGGTCCACTCCGTGGTGCGGCCGTCGGGATCCGTCTGGCGGATCTGGCGCCCGGCGGGATCGTAGGCCGCCGTGGTGGTCCGTCCGAGCGGGTCGGTGACGGCGACCACGCGGTCGGCGTCGTCGTACTCGCGAGTGGTGGCCCCGCCCGCGGGGTCGGTGATCGTCACCAGGCGCCCGCGCTCGTCGTACTCGAACGAGGTGACCCCGTCGAGACCGTTGACGACCTCGATCAGCTGCCCCGCTGCGTCGTAGCGGAACCGACGACGGCCGAAGCGTGCGTCGTGGCTGGAGACGAGCCTCCCGGCCTGGTCGTACCGGAACCGCGCGGTGCCGGAACCCGGAGTCGTCTGCGTGACCACGCGTCCGACGGCGTCGTACGTGACCTCCTCGACCTCGCCGGTGGGCAGTGTCCGGGCCACGACACGGGAGTCCGCATCGTAGGTGAGCGTCGTCCGCGCCCCCGCGGCGTCGGTGGCTGCGGCGGGACGGCCGCAGGCGTCGTACTCGTACGTGGAGCGCGCGCCCGAGGGCGTGACCAACGCGACGACGCGACCGGCGAGGTCGCGCTCGAGCCGGGTCAGGCCACCTTCACCGTCGACGAGTTCGACGGGACGACCGGCGGCGTCGTAGGTGATGAGTTCGGAACCGGTCTCGTCAGACGTGGACTCGACGGGTCGGCCGTACTCGTCGAACCGGACGGTCGCGGTGTCGAAGGCGTCGCGCAGGGTCGCGACGCCGGTCGCGACATCGTCCGAGAACTCCTGGCGGACGCCCGTCGGGTCGACGGTCGCCGTCAGCTCGCCGACGACGTCGAACTCGCGGCGCCAGGTCGCGCCGGCGGGGTCGGTGACGGCCTGGAGGCGCGACAAGGCGTCGTGCGCGAACGTCCAGACCGCGCCGCCCGGCAACGCGAGCTCCGCCAGGTTCCCCTGGTCGTCGAAGGTTCGTGAGACGCGGCGACCCAGTGGATCGGTCGTGAGCGCGAGTTCGCCGTTCGGGGCGTACTCGAGCGTCGTGCGCGCTCCGAGCGGGTCCGTGATCGCGGCGATGCGGGCACCCGAGGTGTACTCGAAGCGCCAGACGGCTCCGTCGGCGTCGCGTCGTTCGACGAGGAGCCCGGCGGCGTCGTAGCGGTACTCGCTCCGTGCGCCGGAGGGGCTGATCGCGGCGACCGGGTGACCGGCCGCGTCGCGCTCGACCCGAGCGGTGTCGCCGACGGCGTTGGTGGTCGAGACGAGCTCACCGAACGCGTCGTAGGCAAGCGTCAGGACCACGCCGGTCGGGTCGACGACGTGGGTGAGGGAGCCGTCCTGCCAGGTCAGCTCCGTCCGGCCGCCGACCGGGTCGACGATGACCGACGGGTCGCGGTCGTCGCCTGAGTACTCGTAGCTCACGACGGCACCGGCCTCGGTGACGACCGTCGTCACGCGGTCCTGGTCGTCGTACCCGTAGGTCAGGTCGCCGCCGGACGGTGTGACGGTCCGGGTCTTCCGGCCGCGGTCGTCGTACGCGTGGACGGTCACCGAGCCGTCGCGCTCCGTCGCCGACACCAGGTTGCCGTGCCGGTCGTAGCTCATCGACTGGCGTCGGTCGTCGGAGTCGATGACCCCGACCAGACGCCCCTTGGCATCGGCGATGTAGGAGTTCGACCGCGAGCCGTCGTGGTCGGACACCACCGTGACCCGACCGGGCAGGTAGGCGAAGCGTACGGTGCGGCCGTGCGGGCTGATCTGCTCGACCACGCGACGCTGGTCGTCGTAGGTGTTGTCGACCTCGACGACACCGGCCGCACTCGTGACCGTGGTGATCAGATCGTCGTCATTCCAGCCGTAGGTCCGGGTGCCGACGGGGTCGGTCACCGAGACGAGTCGACCGCGCTCGTCGTACCCGTACTCGACCCGCCGGCCGTCGGAGGCGCGGAGCACCGCCACCCGCCCGTCGACGTGGTCGACGTCGATCGAGCGACCGCGCTCGTGCACCAGGCCGACGACGACGTCGTCGGCGTCCCGCTCGACGCGGACCGCGGTGCCCGCGCCGCCGCGCTGTCCGAGCCACTGCCCGGACGGCGAGAACTCGATGCGCTCACCCTGGTTGTCGCGGACGACGAGCCGGTCGCCCTCGGCCGCGAGCCAGCGGTTCTCGCCCACGCCGCGGGCCCAGCCGTCGCCGTCGCGCGGGAAGCGGACCTGGCGACCGTCGGCGCCGACGAACGACGCACCTTCGTCGTCGAGGAGCAGGCGGGTCTCGAGGATCGAAGCCCACCCCGGTCCGAAGAGCCCGACGTGCTGGTCGAGGGAGTTGTACATGCGGGTCACCTGCAGCGCCGCAGACGCACCGGTGAACGCCAGGTCGAGCTCCGGCTCGAGGAAGTTGCCCGTCGTGGTGTTCACCGGGTCCATCGAGAAGCCGGTGGTGGGTTGGGCGCCGTAGGCCGTCGGCGGTTCGAACTGCAGGTCGGTGCGGGTCTGCGAGACGCCGGCCGCGGCGAGCGCGGCTGCGAGTGCAGCGTCCGAGACCGTGGACACGGCGCCCTCGCCCCCGGCAGCTGCGAACGCGTCGGCGACGGTGTTCGCCCACGTGACGTCCTGGTCGTTGGCATCGAGCCACTTGTCGAACGCCGTCACGAGGCCGTCGGCGTTGATCGTTCCCCACGAGCACTTGCTCGCGAAGTCGGCGAGCTTTCCGCGGAGGCCGGCGGGCTTGCCGACGAGGGCTGTGTTGAGGGAGGCGGACCCGGTGGCGAACGACCGGAGGTCCTCCGGCTTGGCTGAGGAGGTCCCGCCGCCACCGCCACCACCCGCGCCGGGGTTCGGGGTCTGGCGTGTGGTCGACTTGGCACTCGCGGGCGCGAAGGTCGGAGGGTCTTCGTGCTCGACCTTGGGCGGCTCCGGTGCCCCGGCGACCTTGTCGTGTACCCACTCGAAGAAGTTCCGATCACCGTTCTCGGCGTACCAGTCGCGGGCCGTCTTGCGACGAGCGTTCTCGCGCTCGGCGGCCGCCTTCATCTCGTCGACCCAGCCAGCGACGGTACGGAGATTCGTGGCGATGTCCTCGGCGTCGCTCTTCGCGGCACCGGCGTTCTGCGTGAAGAGCTCCGAGAAGTGCCCGCGGAACTCCTGCGACGCGGTGTTGACGTAGGACTGCCGTGAACCGGCCTGCCCCTCGATCGACTCTGCCGCGCCGTTCAGCGCCGTGCTGAGCGCATCGGCCGTGCCGTTGTCGAACTCGACCGGCTCATTGCCGTGCAGGTCCACCATGGTTCATCCCCCGAGATCGTGCTGGTCGTGCTGGTGACGCGGCCCCACCGACCGCGAACGCCCGGACCGCCGCGAGCGCGGCGGTCCGGGCGGGAACAGGCTGGTGCTTACGCGCCGCCACCTGCGGTGAAGATGTCCTGCGAGATCTTGTCGAGCTGCGTGCGGAGCTGCTCGAGCTCGGTCTTCGCCTTGTCGAGCGCAGCCTTGGTCTCCGGCCAGGTGGACCCGCGGAAGGTCGCCGCGAGCGGGCCGTCCCAGACGTTCGAGTCGGAGAGGATCCGGCCCTGGGCGTCGAGCTGCGAGATCTGGTCGGTGAAGCCACCGTTGATGATCGACTGGACCTGACGGATGGCGGTCTTGGCCTGCTCGGTCGAAAGGACACGCGACATGATGAACCTCTTTCATTCGTAGCTGCACCCCCGCGCAGTGGAATCCCCCCGGAGGCTCTGACACGGCCACCATACCCACGAAGCCCGGGAGATGTCACCGTCCGCATATCGTGACGCTTCCTCCACACACCGACGGTTCACCACGGGTTTCCACAGCGGCCACCGGGGCCCCTCCGACGGCGGGAGCCGGGTGGCAGGATGTGGGGATGGACACCGAACCGCAGCTCGACGGCGAATCCGTCGCCCCCGACCTCGACGACTTCGACGAGGTCGTCGAGATCGAGCACGAGTCGCTGCCGACGGACCGCTACTTCGACCGCGAGCTCAGCTGGCTGCGGTTCAACCAGCGCGTGCTCGAACTGGGCGAGGACCGCACGCAGCCCCTGCTGGAGCGGGCGAACTTCCTGGCGATCTTCGCGTCAAACCTCGACGAGTTCTTCATGGTCCGCGTCGCCGGCCTCAAGCGCCGCATCGACACCGGCATCGCCGTGCCGACCAACGTCGGTCGCGCTCCCAGCGACGTGCTGCGCGACATCGCGAAGAAGGCCCACGAACTGCAGGACCGGCACGCGCAGGCGTTCATCGAGTCCCTGAAGCCCGACCTCGACGCCGCGGGCATCCACGTCGAGCACTGGTCCGACCTCGACGAAGCCGACCGCCTGCGGATGCGCGAGTACTTCAACGAGCAGATCTTCCCGGTGCTCATGCCCCTCGCCGTCGACCCGGCGCACCCGTTCCCGTACATCTCCGGACTCTCGCTCAACCTGGCGGTGCGGGTCCGCAACCCGAAGTCGCAGCGGCAGGAGTTCGCGCGCCTCAAGGTGCCGCAGAACTTCTCGCGCTTCATCAAGCTGCCGGACGACAACTCCGGCCGGATGCGCTTCATCCCCCTCGAAGACCTCATCGCGAACCACCTCGACGACCTGTTCCCCGGCATGGAGGTCCTCGAGCACCACGTGTTCCGCGTGACCCGCAACGAGGACGTCGAGATCGAGGAGGACGAGGCCGAGAACCTCATCCAGGCCCTCGAGCGCGAACTCCTGCGTCGCCGGTTCGGCCCGCCGATCCGCCTGGAGATCACCGAGGACATGGACCCGGTGACCCTCGACCTGCTCGTCCGCGAGCTCGACATCACCGAGGAGGAGGTCTTCCGGCTGCCGTCGCCGCTCGACCTCGGCGGCCTGTTCGAGATCGCGAAGATCAACCGGCCCGACCTGCACTACCCGAAGCACGTGCCGACGACGCCGGTGCAGTTCCAGCCGGGCGAGCCGAACACGAAGCCCGACCTGTTCCGCGCGATCAAGGCCCGCGACGTCCTGGTGCACCACCCGTACGAGTCCTTCGCGACGAGCGTGCAGGCGTTCCTCGAGCAGGCGGCGGCCGACCCGAACGTGCTCGCGATCAAGCAGACGCTGTACCGCACCTCGGGCGACAGCCCCATCGTCGAGGCGCTCATCGACGCCGCCGCGGCGGGCAAGCAGGTCCTGGCCCTGGTGGAGATCAAGGCCCGCTTCGACGAGCAGAACAACATCACGTGGGCGCGCAAGCTCGAGAAGGCCGGCGTGCACGTCGTCTACGGCCTGGTCGGGTTGAAGACGCACTCCAAGCTGGTGCTCGTCATCCGGCAGGAGGGCGGGACGCTCAAGCACTACAGCCACATCGGCACGGGCAACTACAACCCGAAGACCTCGCGCATCTACGAGGACATGGGCCTGTTCACGTCGGACGACACCGTGGGCAAGGACCTCACGCGCCTGTTCAACGAGCTGTCCGGCTACGCCATCGAGAAGAAGTTCAAGCGGCTGCTCGTCGCACCGCTCCACCTGCGCAAGGGCCTGCTCAAGCGCATCCAGACCGAAGCGGCGAACGCCCGAGCGGGCAAGCCGTCCGGCATCCGGATCAAGGTCAACTCGATGGTCGACGAGCAGATCATCGACGCGCTCTACCTGGCCAGCCAGGCGGGGGTGCCGATCGACGTCTGGGTCCGCGGCATCTGCTCGCTCAAGCCCGGCATGGAAGGCGTCAGCGACACCATCCGCGTGCGCAGCATCGTCGGCCGGTACCTGGAGCACTCGCGGGCGTTCGCGTTCCACAACGACGGCGACCCGGCAGTGTTCATCGGCAGCGCCGACATGATGCACCGCAATCTCGACCGTCGCGTCGAGGCACTGGTCCGCCTCACCGCCCCCGACCACATCGCCGAGGTGCAGGAGATGTTCGACCTCGCGATGGCCGACACCGCGAGCTCGTGGCACCTGGAGTCCGACGGCGAGTGGACGCGGCACTCCACCGACGATGCGGGCCGCCCGCTCGAGGACGTGCAGAATGTGACCATGCGGAAGATCTCGGCCCGGAAGCGCTCCACTCGGTGAGCGGCGGTCCCACGGGCCCCGTCGTCGCCGCGGGCGCGGTCGTCTGGCGTGAGCAAGACGGCACGCCCCTGGTGCTGCTCATCCACCGCGACCACCACAAGGACGTCTCCCTGCCGAAGGGCAAGGTGGACCCGGGTGAGGCCGTGCCGACGACCGCCGTCCGCGAGATCGACGAGGAGACCGGGTACCGCGTGCACCTCGGCGCTCCGCTCGGCACCGCCGAGTACGTGCTGCCGAACGGCCGCGACAAGGTCGTGCACTACTGGGCGGCCAAGGTCTCGGCCAAGGAGTACGCCCGCGCCGGCGCCTTCACCCCGAACCACGAGGTCGCGGCGCTCGAGTGGGTCACCATCGACGACGCCCGCAACCGCCTGACGTACGAGCGCGACGTCGCGATCCTCGAGCGGTTCGCCGAGCGCGCCGCAGCCGGGCAGCACCGCACGTTCGCACTGATCGCCCTGCGGCACGCGAAGACCGTGCCCGGTTCCGACTGGGACGGCCCCGACGCCACCCGGCCCCTGCTGCCCGTCGGCCGCTCGCAGGCGCGGGCCGTTGCGGCACCCATCGCGGCCTACGGCCCGAAGAAGATCGTCAGCAGCACGGCGGCTCGGTGCCTGGCGACCGTCGAACCGCTCTCCGCGCGCACCAAGCTCGGCGTCTCGAGCACCCCCGACATCAGCCAGGACGCCCACGACCGCGGTGCCGCCGACGTCAAGGGTGCCGTGCGCCGCCGCATCGACAAGGGCAAGACCGCGGTGCTCTGCTCGCACGGGCCGGTCCTGCCCGACATCATCGCGCGCATCGTCACCGCCACGGCCGACGACTCCGCCCGGTTCGACCTGCGCCGCGCCGCGATGCTGTCCGTCGGCGACTTCTCGGTCATGCACATCGCCGACGGCACGCTGGTCGCGGTGGAGACCCACCGCAACACGATCTCGGCGTAGGCCGCGGCGGCCGACGCGGGCCAGCGGTCCGACGACCCGACCACACGCCGGGACCGCACCGATCCCGAGAACGCGCCCGAGCCTCCCGGCCGCCCCGCCGCACCGGAGACGCGTCCGGAGCCTCCCGGCCACCCTGCCGCGCCCATGCGTGCGCATCTTCCGAACGCACGCACATCGCCCCCGATCCTGCTCCCCGCGGGGGCACCGCGCCCGGCGCCCCGACGGCGACAACCCCTCGTTCACCTCCCGTTCACCAACGCGGGTGATCCCGGTCACCTCACGTCCCTACAGTCGCTCCCGGGTCAGCACCGGCCCACGGGACCAGCAGCGGTCCCACCTGCAATGACATTCCCGAAGGGACCCCTGTGAACATCAAGCGAATCGGTTCGGTCGCAGCAATCGCGATCGCCGGCGCCGTCGTGCTCTCCTCCTGCGCGGCGAACGAGGGCGCGGGCAACACCGCCTCCTCCGGCTCGAACGCCAGCTCCGACCTCACCGGCACCCTCACCGCCTCCGGCTCGTCGGCGCAGGGCACCGCGCAGGCGACCTGGGCCGCCGGCTTCCAGGACATGGCCTCCGGTGTGACGGTCAACTACTCGCCGGACGGCTCCGGCGCGGGCCGCGAGAACTTCATGTCGGGCGCATCGGACTTCGCCGGCTCGGACGCCGCACTCAAGGACGAGGAGCTCTCGGGCACCTTCGAGGCGTGCGCCGCGGACACCAAGGGCATCGACATCCCGGTCTACATCTCCCCGATCGCGATCGCGTACAAGGTCGACGGCGTCAGTGACCTGACCCTCGACGCGAAGACCATCGCGGGCATCTTCTCGGGCAAGATCACCAAGTGGGACGACTCGCAGATCGCCGACCTGAACAAGGACGCGAAGCTGCCGAGCGAGAACATCACGGTCGTGCACCGCTCCGACGACTCGGGCACCACGCAGAACTTCTCGGAGTACGTCTCGGCGAACGCCGGTGACGTCTGGACCGAGGAGCCGAGCCAGACCTTCCCGTACTCGGTCGGCGACGCAGCCAAGGGCACCTCGGGTGTCGCCTCCGCGATGGGCGGCGCCTCGAACGCCATCACCTACATCGACGACTCCGGCGCCGGTGACCTGGACAAGGCCAAGCTGATGGTCGGCGACAAGGCCACCGAGCTCTCGGCCGAGGGCGCCGCGCAGGTCGTCGCCGACTCCGACATCGCGTCGGGTCGCGAGGAGAACGACCTCGCCATCGAGATCGACCGCAAGGACACCGCCGAGGGCGCCTGGCCGCTGGTCCTCGTCTCCTACGCCATCGCGTGCCAGGAGTACAAGGACGCCGACAAGGGCGAGCTCGTGAAGGGCTACCTCGACTACGTCGTCAGCAGCGAGGCGCAGGACGCCGCCGCCAAGGAGGCCAAGTCGGCCCCGCTGTCGGACGACCTCGCCGAGAAGGCCAAGGCCGCGGTCGAGTCCATCAAGTAACACCCCTCGAGCGCCCGGACGCCGGTCCCACCCATCGACCGGCGTCCGGGCACTCAGCCGTCCGGGCGGGCGCACCGCAGCACCTCCCGCGCCACCCCGGACGGCACCCAGCACGACCACCACCACCCTGAACCCGTCGCCTCCCCCGGCGTTCCTCCGACAGGAGTACCCATGACGACCGCACCGGCCCAGCCAGGGGCCACCGTCACCCCGACCAAGCCGAAGGCCGTCGTCCGCGTCGGCGACCGCGTCTTCTCCGCCGCCTCGGTCATCGCCGGCGGCCTCATCCTCTTCGTGCTCGTGCTCGTCGCCGCCTTCCTGGTGTGGCAGAGCATCCCGGCGTTCTCCGCCAAGGTCGGCGAGCTGCCGGGCAGCGCGACCAACTTCTGGGACTACGTCGGCCCCCTGGTCTTCGGCACCGTCTGGTCCGCGCTCATCGCGCTCGTGATCGCCGTGCCGCTGTCGGTCGGGATCGCCCTCTTCATCTCGCACTTCGCACCGCGGCGGCTCGCCCCGGTGCTCGGCTACGTCATCGACCTGCTGGCCGCCGTGCCGTCGGTGGTCTACGGGCTCTGGGGCATCGCGGTGCTGGCGCCGCTGGTGAAGCCGTTCTACGTGTTCCTCAACGAGTACATCGGGTGGTTCCCGCTGTTCTCCGGCCAGGTGTCCGGCACCGGCCGCACGATCCTCACCGCGTCGATCGTCCTCGCCGTCATGGCCATCCCGATCATGACCGCCGTCATGCGCGAGATCTTCCTGCAGGCCCCGACCCTCAACGAAGAGGCAGCCCTGGCGCTCGGCGCGACGCGCTGGGAGATGATCCGCCTGTCGGTCCTGCCGTTCGCCAAGTCCGGCATCGTGTCCGCGATCATGCTCGGCCTCGGTCGAGCACTCGGCGAGACGATGGCGATCGCACTCGTGCTCTCCGTGTCGACGAACGTCACGTTCCAGATGCTCACGTCGCAGAACCCCTCGACGATCGCGGCGAACATCGCCCTGCAGTTCGCCGAGGCATCGGGCACGGCCCTCAACGCCCTCATCGCGTCCGGCCTGATCCTCTTCGTCATCACCCTGGTCATCAACATGCTGGCGCGGTACATCGTCCGCAGCCGGGTCAGCTGAGAGGTCGCACCCCGATGTCCCTCGCCCTCCGTCAGACCGGCACCGCCGGCAACGTCTACGCCAACGGCAAGCTGCACCGGTCCGTGCCGTGGCTGCTGCTCGTCGGCAGCTGGGTCGCCCTCGTCCTGGTCTTCGCCCTGCTCAACGCCGGCGGCGCCGTCGAGGACTTCAACGTCGTCGCGGCCCTGTTCCTCGGCACGGTCCTGTTCGACGTGCTCATCGTCGTCGTCTCGCGCATCGTCGAGGGTGGCCGCAAGGCGGTGGACCGGCTCGTCACGTCGCTCGTCGTCACGGCGTTCGTGATCGCGGTGCTGCCGCTGGTGTCGCTGCTCTGGACCGTCATCGCGAAGGGCATCGCCCGCTTCGACGCCAACTTCTTCTCGTACTCGATGCGCGGCGTCATCTCCGAGGGCGGCGGCGCCGTCCACGCGCTGATCGGCACGCTCGAGATCACGCTCTTCGCGGCGCTCATCTCGGTGCCGATCGGGCTCCTCACCTCGATCTACCTGGTCGAGTACGGCCGCGGCGCGCTGGCGCGGGGCATCACGTTCTTCGTCGACGTGATGACCGGCATCCCGTCGATCGTCGCCGGTCTGTTCGCCTACTCGCTCTTCGCGCTGCTGCTCGGCCCGGGTGCCCGCTTCGGCCTCGTCGGCTCCGTCGCCCTGTCGGTGCTGATGATCCCGATCGTGGTGCGCTCCACCGAAGAGGTGCTGAAGATCGTGCCGATGGAACTCCGCGAGGCCTCGTACGCCCTCGGTGTGCCGAAGTACCTCACCATCCTCAAGGTCGTGCTCCCCACCAGCCTCGCCGGCATCACCACCGGCGTCATGCTCTCGATCGCCCGCGTCATCGGTGAGACCGCGCCGCTGCTGGTCACGGCCGGCTTCACCGCGAGCATGAACTACGACCTGTTCAAGGACCCGATGATGACGCTGCCGGTGTACGCGTACACGCAGTACTCGCAGCAGGGCGCCAACCCGGTGCCGTTCGTCGACCGGGCGTGGACCGCGGCCCTGCTGCTCATCCTGATCGTGATGCTGCTCAACCTGTTGGCCCGCTTCATCACCCGTCTCTTCGCCCCCAAGCTCAGCCGCTGACGTCCCGCGTCCGCGAACCCGGCAACACCACCCACCCAGAAGGATCAACGTGTCCAAGCGCATCGAGGTCGACGGCCTCAACGTCTACTACTCGAAGTTCAAGGCGGTCGAGGGTGTCGACATCACCATCGAACCCCGCACCGTCACCGCGTTCATCGGCCCGTCGGGCTGCGGCAAGTCCACGTTCCTGCGGACCCTGAACCGCATGCACGAGGTCATCCCCGGCGCATGGGTCGAGGGCTCGGTCAAGATCGACGGCGACGACCTGTACGGCGCCGGCGTCGACCCGGTGCTCGTCCGTCGGCAGGTCGGCATGGTCTTCCAGCGTCCGAACCCCTTCCCCACGATGTCCATCCGCGACAACGTGCTGGCCGGCGTGAAGCTCAACAACAAGCGCATGTCCCGCTCCGAGTCCGACGAGATCGTCGAGCGCTCCCTGCAGGGCGCGAACCTGTGGAACGAGGTCAAGGACCGCCTCGACAAGCCCGGCATGGGCCTGTCCGGTGGGCAGCAGCAGCGTCTGTGCATCGCTCGCGCCATCGCGGTCCAGCCGGACGTGCTCCTGATGGACGAGCCCTGCTCGGCGCTCGACCCGATCTCGACCCTGGCCATCGAGGACCTGATCGAGGAGCTCAAGAAGGAGTTCACGATCGTGATCGTCACGCACAACATGCAGCAGGCGTCGCGCGTCAGCGACAAGACCGCCTTCTTCAACATCGCGGGCACCGGGCAGCCGGGCAAGCTCATCGAGTTCGACGACACCGCGACGATGTTCTCGAACCCGTCGGTCAAGGCCACCGAGGACTACGTGTCGGGTCGCTTCGGTTGATCCGCAGCTGACACCGCCTGGAGGCCCGGTGCACGTCCGCCACGGACGCGCACCGGGCCTCCGTGGTTGCGCCAGGCACCACGGGCACGCCCACGTCTGGCCGGCGTGCAGGCGGGCAGGCGCGCAGGAACGACGAAGCCGCTGTCGTGTGACAGCGGCTTCGTCGTTCTGCGTCGGTGGCGTCCCGGCAGGACCGCCCGGTGATCAGACGGCGGTGGTGGGGACCGCCATGATCGGCGTCGTCGTGGGCTGGTCGGAACCGCCCTCGGGCTCGACCGTCATGCCGATGGTCGCACCCTCGGACATCGAGCCCTCGAGCACGGCCGAGTGCACGCCGTCGGCCGCTCCCTGGACCAGGCCGGCGGGCTCGATGGCGCCGCCCTGCTCCTCGGAGCCGATGTACCAGAGCTCGTACGTCTTGCCCTTCGGCGCCTGCTCGACACCGTCGAGGATCACCGCGGACTTGCCGAGGTCCTCCGACCACACGACCGTCGCGGATCCCCCGCCCTCGACCTTGGTCGTGGTGCGCTGGAAGTCCGAGGCGGCGTAGATGCGGTCGAGTCCGCTCGACGCCTGCGTGGTCCCGCCACCCTGACCGTCCGACGGGTTGAGCACCGAGTCGACGCCGAGCCCGCCGAAGAACAGCGCGGCCGCGGCAGCAGCGGTCGTCAGCATGACCGCCGGACGCTGGAACCAGCGGCGGTGCGCCGCCGAGGTGGCGCGACCACCGGCGGTGGGGCCGTCGGCGATCGAGGTGACCTGCGCTGCGGGCGCGGGCCGGGCCTCCTGAGCGGTGGTGGTCTCGTCGACCGTCGCCGCGGGGAGCGGCGCGGCCTGCGGGGTCGTGGCGATCTGGGCCAGCAGCGAGGCGCGGAGCGACGCGGGCGGCTCGACCGGTGCGACGGCGTAGGCGAGCTGCAGCGCGGTCTCGCGCAGCGAGTCGTCCTCGGCCTGCAGCTCAGGGGACGCCAGGAGTGCGTCCTCGAGGAGTGCGCGCTCGTCGTCGGACAGCGCATCGAGTGCGTGGGAACCGGTCAACAGGGCCGGGTCGTCGTGGCGTTCGGTCATGAGGTCACCCCCATCTCGTCTCGGAGTCGGATCATCCCGTCGCGGAGACGGGTCTTGACGGTGCCGATGGGGACACCGAGGTGTGCGGCCATCTCGCTGTGCGAGTAGCCGCCGTAGTACGCGAGTTGCACGGCCTGCCGTTGGAACTCGGTGAGCTTCGCGAGCGCCCGGCCGACACGTTCGTGCTCGATGCGGATCTCGACGGACTCGGAGACCTCGTCGAACCCGGCCTCGAGATCGCGGATGCCGATCTTGGTGTCACGGTCGTGCGAGGACTGCGAGGCCCGGACCCGGTCGACCGCTCGGCGGTGCGCCATGGTGAGGACCCAGCTCGCGGCCGTGCCGCGCTTCCGGTCGAAGCGGGTCGCCTGCTGCCAGACCTCCAGGAAGACCTCCTGGGTGACCTCTTCCGACTGCGCGCGGTCCCGGAGGAGCCGCGTGACCAGACCGAGGACGCGTCCGGAGAGGGCGTCGTACAGGTCGGCGAAGGCGGCTTGGTCGCCGGTGGCGACGCGGGCGAGGAGGTCGTCCGGCGAAGCCTGCGCTGGCTCGGCTGCGCTCCAGCGTTCGGTATCGCTATCCACGAGGGCAAGCATTGCAGGTTTCCCTCCTCTCGGTTGCTTCGGTGGCCCATTGCGGCCGGTCGGCTGCGGTTCGCCAGGGATGTGGCTGACGTTCCCGGCGCTCCGCTTGCGGGGAGCACGAAGCATCCGCGAACGGCGGTCGAGACGAGAGGTCGGCGTGACCCACAGGGAATTGACCGGCGGTGCCGGCCCGGGTCACGCCGGACCCCTCGCTTCGTGACGGGCATTCCGTCCGTCACGCTGATGATTCGGCGCGGTGCCCGGGGTGGATTGGATCGGGTGTGGGGATTTCTCGACGCGGGTGTGGTCGCCGCTCGGTGGGTCACGGCGCGGGCTGCTGTCCCGGCTGCTGCGCGGGCTGCTGTCGGGGCACGCCCGAGTTCCGTCCTGTCCACCCTGAGTGAACACGGTCGAGGGTTCAGCCGACGTCTCGTAGACTCGTCCTCGCCGGGCCGCAGCAAGCCCCGGGCTCCAAAATTCGCCGCTTCGAGCGGCCTCGCGCCGAGAGGCGCTTCTGCGGCCCGGTCTCTCTCTGCCCGGACGGGTGCGCTGTTCGCGTTCGTGCGTGTGCGTGGGTGCTTGCGTGCGCGCTTCGTGAGCAGGAATGGTCGGGTCGGTCGCGACCACCCGACATCTTCTGCTCACCATGTGCGCGATCGCCGGTTCGGCGTTCGTCCTGGAGGCGCGGGCCGGGTCCGCCCCGCCGGTCGCTCAGTCCAGGCTGTCGCGACGCCAGAGCGCCGCCGCCTCGGTGAGATCAGCCGCCAGCTCCGTCAGGCGGAGCGCCCGCGTCGTCAACTCACTCGCGCGCTCGGTCGCCACCAGATCGGCCTCGTCCGCCACGGCCGTCGCACCTGCAGCCGCCAGACGGCAGAACGAGGCGCCACGGTCCAGCGCCACCGCGAAGTCGCCCGTGTACAGCCCGTGCAGGATCCGGTCGGCGAGGGTCAGGATCTCCGCCGGGCCCGTCGGCTCCTCGGCACCCGCGACGGCCTGGTCGATCGTGCCGATGCGCTCGGCGCCCCGCTCGAACAGGTAGGCGATCTCGTCCGGGTTCTGCCGGATGACCACGCGCACCAGGTACACGCGCCACAGGGCTCCGGGCAGGGTGTGCGCACCGACCCGTGCCCACAGTTCCGCGATGGCGTCGATGCCGTGCGTGTCCGTGTAGGTCACCAGTCGTTCGACCACCGCCGGGTCCGGGTCCTCGCGCACCCGGTGCAGCAAGGCGTTCGCCGTCTCGTGCGCGACGCGGTTCACCAGCGCCGGGTCCTCACCGCCCTGGATGGCGGCGAACTCGGCGTCGGTGAAGTGGACGGGACGGTGGTGATCGCGAGGCACCGCAGCAGTGTAGGCGCGACCAGGGACACGCCCGCGGTCGTTCGCCCAGAACGCAACGGCGCCCCGACGCGTACCGTGATCGGGCAGGGAGGCGACCCCTCCTGGACGTGACGGAAGGACTCCCCCATGAACCCCCTGCTCATCATCCTGGCCGTGATCGCGGTCATCCTGCTGTTCGTCGGTGGCTTCACCGCGAGCCTGAAGTTCCTGCTCTGGGTCGGCATCGTCCTGCTCATCGTCGCGGTGGTCCTGTGGCTGCTGCGGACGCTCACCGGACGTCGCGGCTGACCCGGTCCCACGGTTCCGCTCTGGAGGCCCTCACCCGCTAGCCTTGCGGGTGAGGGCCTCTAGCTCAGTTGGTAGAGCACCGGACTTTTAATCCGAGGGTCGTGGGTTCGAGCCCCACGGGGCCCACAGAGCAAATCGCCGGTCAGGTCTTGTGCAGACCTGCCGGAGGTTCTGTCGATAACTCGGGCCGAGGGGCAGACGAGGGGCAGCTGCCGCCTCGCACCGTCGATACTGGGTGTGACGACTGTGCGTGGGACCATCCGCACGACCGAGACCAGCGAAGCGGAGGCGAGCGGCACCTCTGCCGGCGAGGCCCGCGCTACCGCGATCGGTGAGCTCGACCTCGCGGCTTCGAGCTGCTGCAGGGGACAACCGTCACGAGCAAGGCCACCGGCGAGGCGACGATCCGCGGCGTCGCTGGCTCGCTCGCCGCCCGACCGCACGAGGCCATCGGCCCGAACTACGAGGCCGCGCGCCAGTCGTCCCTGATGTCGGTGCCCGAGGGTTGGCAGGCGCAGGACCTCCGCGCCCGGGTTTGACATCATCTGCGCCGTTGCCGTCTGCAGTGACGAAACGGTCAACAACCCGTGGGCTCAGGTTGTGTTCGGCTGCGGTCTCTACCAGCTGGCTGCCGTCGCGATCGTCTCCACCCGCCTGCTCCGAAACATCGAGCGCGGGGCGTAGACGACGAAAGATCCCCTCGAACTCTCGAATGAACCCGAGGGGGCCTGACGCATCCCGGACTGGGGGCGAAGCCCAAGTAACACTCAACTTAGGATTGGACGCATGGGGAGCTTCATCAGCTGGTTCGAGCGCAGCTACAAGGCGATCATCATTGTGCTCGTCGCGATCATGGCCGTCACGCTCGTCATCCTCGCCCTCCAGCAGGTCAAC
Source organism: Curtobacterium oceanosedimentum (assembly GCF_020297365.1). GTDB lineage: Bacteria > Actinomycetota > Actinomycetes > Actinomycetales > Microbacteriaceae > Curtobacterium. Next base: position 69,195 of record NZ_JAIXIG010000006.1, on the reverse strand, counting down.
GCGTCGAAACCCGCTGCCGGCTCCGTGCCCGGACCGATCCCGACTTTCGCGAGCGACGACGAGGAGGTGGTGGGGTTCGCCGTCGTCGGCGACAGCGTCACCGCTGCGAACAGCCCCAGCCTGGATACCGGCGTCGCAGGGGATGGGTCCTGGGCGTTCTACGCCGACGGCGACGGTGCCGACCTCGTCGGCGGCTGGGCTGAAGGTGGAGCCACCACTGAGGCGATGGACACCAACGTCAAGAAGTACGACGCAGACGTGCTCGTGGTCCTGGCCGGCACTAATGACACGGGCCTGGCCGTGCCCTTCGATGAGACCGCCGCGAACCTGCAGCGCATTGTGAAGAAGGCCGGCATCAGCAAGGTGATAGTGTCCTCGATCCCGCCCCGCGACTCCGACATCGACCTGCCCGTCGATTACAACGACCAGCTGCGCAACCTCGCCACCGACAAGGGCTGGATCTTTGTCGATGCCGCAGCCGCCCTCCGGTCAGACGACCGCTACAAGGACGGCTATACCGCCGACGGCATCCACCCTGCCCCCAGGGGCGCGAAGGCCCTCGGGGAGGCGCTGCACGACGCGATCGTCGAGGCGCGTTGATGACCATGAACGAGCGCACCGCGAAGGCGTTGCTCGAGCTGATCGGTGAGTACGTGCGTGAGCAAGACCGATCAGTGCTCGCTCTCGGCATCGGCGGCGAAGCGGAAGCTTCCTCGCTGGACGAGATCGCTCGCCGCTTCGCCACCGAGTTCAACCGCGAGCAGTAGCGCGTCGTCAGACAGCGATGTCCATCCGCGTCAGGTTCGAGCCCCACGGGGCCCACCTCCCAGCCTCTCGTCACGCTGTTGTCTAGAATCTGACGGATGGGCCGACGATCGCAGCGCGCGCGGCCGGGCACCCCCACCGGCCCGGCGACGACGCGCCGACGCCACCGCCGCCTCGTCCCGGGGCTCGCCCTCGGCGCGATGACCCTCGGCGTGACGGGCCTCCTGCTCATCCTCCCCACGGTGTCGAGCGCCTGCCAGCCGGTCTCCTCGTCGACGGCCGCATCCGTGACCAGCGCCGGCGTCTCCGGCGAACAGGTCGCGGCAGCGATCGCTCCCGGCTCCCGGGTCCTCATCGTCGGGGACTCCTACACGGCGGGCCGCGGTTCGACGAGCGGTACCCAGGGTTGGGCGCAGGACCTCGCCGCCGACCGCGACTGGGACGCCAAGATCGACGGGTACTCCGGCACCGGCTACGTCGACACCGGGCGGACGGGCTCGTCCCACTACACGTACGGCCCCCGGCTCGAACGCCACGCGCCGTTCGACCCGCAGCTCGTCATCGTGCAGGGCAGCCAGAACGACTGGCTCGTCGACGCGGACACCCTGCAGGCCACCGTCGAGCGGACACTCCGCACGGCTCAGCAGACCTGGCCGGACGCCGTGGTGGTCGCACTCGGCCCGTCCGCCCCGCAGCCGTGGGCGGAGTCGACCGTCGGACTGTCCGCCTCGGTCGCCGCCGGAGCCGCGGCCGAGGGCGTGCCGTACATCGACGCCCTGGCCGGCCGGTGGTTCACGCCGGAGAACAGCCCGGCCTACTCGGCGATCGACGGCGGCCACCCGAACGACGCCGGCTACCAGTACCTGGCTGACCGTGTGGGTGAGTCGCTGGACGCCCTCGCCGGGTCGGCCGACGGCGCTCGGTGCGCGTGACGCACACGACTCGTTCCTGAACGGGGTACACGCTCTCCCCAGGGCCCTCATGGCAGGTCCCCTGCGCACACTGGCCTGCACACAGCGGACTGTTGGGCCAGCGCCGATATCGTCGTCCCCGGATCCGATCACCGGATCCTGCAGCACCGCACCACCACGAACGAACGGGGTACACCGTGATCGAGCCCATCGAAGCCACGCAGACCAGCACCACCGGTGACGCGCGCCGCATCGTCGAGCTCGCAGCAGCGACCGGCACGACGATGAGCAACGAGCTGCTGCTCGACACGCTCCGCCGTGGCGCGAAGGTCACGACGCGGCACATCCGCACGGACTTCATCGAGGTCGCGACGGCCACCGCGGTGCTCGGGTACGTCTGCCGCCAGCGTGAGGACTTCGTCGCCCTGCGCGGTGACGACCCGGCATGGGCGCACGAGGTCGGCCGGTACGCGACGGAGTCCCTCGCGGTCGAGGCGCTCCGCATGCGCCGCGGCTGACGCGCCCGGCGTCCCGGACCGACGCGAGGAAGGCCCCACCGGACACCCGGCGGGGCCTTCCTCGCGTCAGCGGTGGTGCCGCCCGGAGTCCTCAGGACCAGACGCGTCGGATCCCCCACGACCCGGTCCAGGTCTCGTCGGGCTCGAGCCAGCGCAGGCCCTCGCCGGAGTTCAGCGCGTTCGCGGGCGCCGTCATCGGTTCGACCGCGACGGCCAGGCCCTTCCCGTCGCCCCGCGGGTACTCGCGCGAGGTGAACACCTGCACGTAGGGGAACGAGGCGTCCTGCCACAGCTCGACGCCGTCGCCCTCCGGCCCGTGCATCGTGGTGCGGCGGACCCCGTCGGTGTCCGGGGTGATGTCCTTGTACGCGGTGTCCAGATCGGCATCGCCGGCCCGGACCCCCTGGCGCAGGTCGTACGGCGTGCCCTCGACCGGCACCGTCCCGTTCGGCACCTTCTGCTCGTCCACGGTGAAGGCGGTGTCGGCGTCGAGCGTGACCACGAGGTCCTCGGCGGGGGTGTCACCGGCGCGCAGGTACGGGTGGGCCCCGACGGCGACGGGCGCGCGGACGCCGGAGCGGTTCGTGATCTCGTGCGTGACCCGGATGCCGTCGTCGACGAGCTCGTGGAGCACGCGGGTCTCGAGCGTGAACGGCCAGCCGTGCTGCGGGTGGATCGTGGCCTCCTGCTGCACGGCGGTCTCGGTCTGCGACACCACGCGGTACGGGGCGAAGCGGAGCAGGCCGTGCGAGGCGTTGCCGTACTTCGGCTCGGAGACGTCGAGCTGCTGGCGCGCGCCGTCGAGCTCCCACACCCCACCGGCGACCCGGTTCGGCCACGGCACCAGGACGATCCCGTTCGCCCCGGGCGGCTGCTCGGTCACCGGGAACGGCTCGGTGATGTCGAAGCCGGCGACGCGGAGTTCGCGGATGCCGGCGGCGACCTCGGTGATCACGGCCTCGACGACGCCGTCCGGTCCGGCGTGGTGGAGGCGGTACTGGCCACCCGTGGGTGCTGCGGTCATGGTGTCTGGTCCCTTCCGACTGTGTCCGACCCGTCCGCGACGACGACCTGGACCCCGGCGGCCCGGATCGGGCCCACCTCGTCCGCCGTCGTCCCGGCGGTGACGACGACGTCGATGTCCTCGAGCGCGCGGACGACCCCGATGTGGGCCCGGCCGAACTTCGACCCGTCCGCGACCACGACCGTACGCCGAGCCACGGCGGCGAGCATCCGTTTCGCCTCGGTCTCGGGCAGGTTGACGTTGGTCAGGCCGTGGTCGACGTCGAGTCCGGTCCCGCCGAGGAACACGACGTCGGCGGCGATCATCGGCAGGACGGCCCCGTTGAAGGGGGCGACGAGCGAGTGTTGCAGGGGCCGGAGCGTCCCGCCGGTGACGATGACGGTGAAGCGCGGGACGGCTCGTTCGAGCGCGAGGGCCGTGGTGAGCGAGTTCGTGACCACGGTCACCCCGGTCAGCTCCGTCCGGGCCACCAGGGCCTCGGCGACGGCCGCGGGGGTCGTGCCGACGTCGAGCACGACGCACTGCCCGGGACGCACGAGCTCCGCGGCCGCCCGTCCGATGGCCGCCTTCGCCACCTGGTGCTCGACGGCGGTCTCCTCGAACGGCCGCTCGGTCGACGCGACCCCGAGGCGGACCGCACCGCCGCGCACCCGGCGGATCCGCGCCTCCTGGTCGAGGACGGCGAGGTCCTGGCGGACCGTCACCTCGCTGGTGCCGAGCGACGCGGCCAACGCGGCGGTCCGGACCAGACCCGGTGCGCCGTCGACGATCGAGACGATGCGGTCCTGGCGCAGCGGCGCGGGCAGCGCGCCGGCGAGGAAGGAGAGGTCGTCGTCGCTCATGCCCCCAGTTTCGCCCGCTTCCGATGTCTTTCGCAACGCTTCGGATGCGCGCTAGGCTGGGCCGGTGATCACCAAGCGCTCGACGAAGCTCGCTGACGGACGCGACCTGTTCTACTTCGACGACGCGGACAGCACGCTGCCCGCCGAGCGGAACGTGGACGAGCGCGTGCTCGACCCGCGTCCGGACACGGCCCGCATGCGGCAGGACGTGCTGACCGGCGAGTGGGTGTCGATCGCGGCATCCCGGCAGAACCGTGCGTTCCTGCCGCCGGCCGACCAGGACCCGCTCGCGCCGCAGACCCCGGCGAACCCGTCCGAGATCCCGAGCACCTACGACGTCGCGGTCTTCGAGAACCGGTCGCCGTCGTTCGGCCCCCTGCTCGAGGCCGACGACGCCCCCGAGTCATTGGCGTCCCTGTCCGACGTCGGCCTGAACCGGCAGCTCCGGAGCGTCGGCCGGTGCGAGGTCGTGTGCTTCTCCCCCGCGACCGAGGGCTCGTTCGCGTCGATCACCGAGTCGCGCGCTCGCACCGTGGTCGAGGCCTGGGCCGACCGCACCGCCGCGCTCTCCGCGATGCCCGGCATCCAGCAGGTGTTCCCGTTCGAGAACCGCGGCCAGGCGATCGGCGTCACGCTGCACCACCCGCACGGCCAGATCTACTCGTACCCGTACATCACGCCCCGCACGCAGCGGCTGCTGGCGAGCATCGAGCGGTTCGGCCCCGACCTGTTCGAGCAGCACCTGGCGAACGAGCGGGCTTCGGAGCGCGTGGTGCTGCAGGGCGAGCACTTCACGGCCTTCGTGCCGTTCGCCGCGCGCTGGCCCATCGAGATCCACATGCTGCCGCACCGCCACGTCCCCGACTTCGCCGGCCTGACCGACGCCGAGAAGGACGAGCTGGCGCACATGCACCTGCGGCTCACCCGCGGGCTCGACGCGCTCTACGGCGACCCGACCCCGTACATCGCCGCGTGGCACCAGGCCCCGGTGCACACCGCCCGGGACACCGTGCGGCTGATGCTGCAGATCACCTCGCCGCGACGTGCGGCGGACAAGTTGAAGTTCCTGGCCGGCAGCGAAGCCGCCATGGGTGCCTGGATCGGGGACCTCGTGCCCGAGCAGGCCGCCGAGTTCATCCGAGGAGGGATCGAGCGCGCATGACGTTCCAGCAGGTCTACGGGTACGAGCCGACGGTGCGGTACTCCGCGCCCGGCCGCGTCAACCTGATCGGTGAGCACACCGACTACAACGACGGCTACGTGCTGCCGTTCGCCATCGATCGGCGCACGACCGCGGCGATCGCCCGCCGCGACGACCGGGTGATCCGGGTCGCGTCCGCCTTCGACGAGGCCGGCGGTCCGGTGTCGCTCGGCCTCGACGACCTGGCACCGGACGCCATGGACGGGTGGTCGGCGTACGTCTTCGGCATCGCCTGGGCGCTGCGCGAGCAGGCCGGCGTCGACCTGTCGGACATGACCGGCTTCGACGTCTTCATCGACTCGGACGTGCCCGTCGGCGCAGGCCTGTCGTCGAGCGCGGCGATCGAGTGCGGCGTCGCGCTGGCGTTCAACGACCTGTGGGAGCTCGGACTCGACCGCAAGACGCTGGCTCGGGTCGGGCAGTACTCCGAGAACCACGCGGTCGGTGCGCCCACGGGGATCATGGACCAGTCCGCGTCGCTGCTCGGCGAGCAGGACGCCGTCGTGTTCCTGGACTGCCGCACGCTCGACACCGCGGTCGTCGACCTCGCGCTCGAGGCGAACGGCCTCGAGGTCCTGGTCATCGACACCCGCGTCGAGCACGCCCACGCAACCGGCGGGTACAAGGCCCGCCGCGAGTCGTGCGAGCGCGGCGCGCAGGTCCTCGGGGTCGAGGCGCTGCGCGACGTCAGCGTCGACGACCTGCCCCGCGCCCAGGAGCTCCTGGACGACGAGACCTTCCGCCGTGTCCGCCACATCGTGACCGAGGACCAGCGCGTCCTCGACACCGTGCGCACGCTGCGCGAGCAGGGTCCGCGGGCGATCGGCTCGCTGCTCGTCGCCTCGCACGAGTCGATGCGCGACGACTTCGAGATCTCCGTGCCGGAGCTCGACCTGGCCGTCGCGACGGCCGTCGCGCACGGCGCGGTCGGTGCACGCATGACCGGCGGCGGCTTCGGCGGCGCGGCGATCGCGTTGGTCGACCGGGAGGCCCGTGCCGGCATCGCCACGGCCGTCACCGCCGCCTTCGCCGACGCCGGGTACCGCGAACCGACCGTGTTCACGGTGCACGCCGCGCAGGGCGCCCGCCGCGACTGACAGCCCGCGACCGGTCAGCGGGTCATGTGGCCCGTCGTGACCGAGACCCCGCCCCACGGGAACCCGTGTGGGCGCAGGACCTCGTGCTGCACCTGGTCCATCACGACGTGACCCTGCCACACCGTGTAGACGAGCACACCGACCACGACGACCACCGGGACGGCGAGGTACGCCGCGTACCGGACGACGTCGCCGAGGGCTCGCTGGCCGTGCCGTTCGAGCGTCGGCGGCAGGAACACGCCGACCACCACGACGAGCAGCAGGACCGCGAGCGCGACGGGCGCCGTGTGCCCCTCGACCTGCACGGTGGGCGGCGCGCTGGCGACCCGGTTGCCGGCGTTGTCGATCCAGTTGCCGGCGGTGTCCGTCCCGCCGTAGTCGGCCGAGATCGACCACGTGGTGATGCTCGGCCACAGCGCGACGGCGACGATGCCGACGACCGCCAGTCCCCACCCGCGCGGGCGGAGCCGTCGACCGGTCGGCGCCATCACGGGCACGGTCTGCACGGTGTCCCCCGTGGTCGGGACGCCAGCACCTCGCGGGGCGCTCACGGCTGGTACCCCGGACGCTCGATCGACGACGAGACGTCCCCGATGGTGAACGGGTGCAGGTTGCCGTGCGCGACCGCCCAGTACACCCACTCGTACTGCACGATGAACAGCACCCACACCAGCACGGTCACGCCGACGACCCCGGCCAGACCGAGGGCGAGCACACGGTCCTGGTCCCAGCGCGCAGCACCGCGTCGAGCGACGCCGACGACGAAGCCGGCGACCGCGAAGCCGAGCGTGAGCACGACCCAGCCGATCCACGGCCGCGCCTGGAACTCGACGGTGCCCACGGTCGCCTCATCGGTGCTCCCCGGCAGCAGCGGAGCAGCCGACCAGTTCTGACCGATCGCCTGCAGGAACAGGCAGATCAGGGTGATCCAGACGAGCTTCCGGGCGTCCTTCGTGAACAGCGTCTCGCGTCCCTGTGGCTCCGCGGCGGTCGTGGTCATGCTCGAACCGTAGCGCGGCACGGCCCGCAGCAGAACCGCCCGTCCGAGGGGCGGTCCCGGACCCGGCCGTCCCCGCGACCGGACCGACGGGGCGGGGGCGGGCCGCGCCTCCTGGCCGCCCGTCGTGAGCAGGGCGAACGCCCGCGCCGCGCCCGCGCCGCCCGCAGCGCCTAGTGCAGGTGGCGCTCGGCGGCCTCGACCACGTTCTTCATGAGCATCGCGCGGGTCATCGGCCCGACGCCGCCCGGGGTCGGCGACAGGAAGCCCGCGACCGACGCCACCGCGGGGTCGACGTCGCCGTGCAGCTTCGCCTTGCCGGTCTCCTCGTTCACCACGCGGGTGATGCCCACGTCGATCACGGCCGCGCCGGGCTGCACCCAGTCCGGCTCGACGAGCCCGGCGACCCCGGCCGCGGCGACGATGATGTCGGCGCGACGGCACTCCGCGGCGACGTCCGCGGTCAGCGAGTGCGTCAGGGTCGCGGTCGCCTCGAGGCGGGTGAGCAGCAGGCCGAGCGGGCGCCCGACGGTCAGGCCCTGCCCGATGATCGTCACGTGGGCACCCCGGATCGGGACCTCGTACGCCTCGAGCATCGCGACGATGCCCCGGGGCGTGCAGGGCAGCGGGGCGTCGATCGTGCCCGCGCCGCCCGGTACGGCGAGGACGAGCTCACCGAGGTTGGTCGGGTGCAGGCCGTCGGCGTCCTTCGCCGGGTCCATCAGCTCGAGCATCGGGATCGGGTCGATGCCCTGCGGCAGCGGCAGCTGCACGATGAACGCGGTGACCCGAGGGTCGTCGTTCATCTGCAGGATCGCCGCTCGGATGTCGGCAGCACTCGCCGACGACGGCAGGTCGATGCGGACCGAGTCGAGCCCGATCTGCGCCGAGTCCTTGTGCTTGCCGGCGACGTAGGACACCGAGCCCGGGTTCTCACCGACCATGATCGTGCCGAGCCCGGGGCGGAAGCCGTGGTCGTGCAGCCGGTCGATGCGGGTCTTCAGGTCGTCGAGCGTGCGGGCGGCGAGGGCGGTGCCGTCGATGCGGACGGCACTGCCCTCGCCCGCCCAGCGCTCACGCGGCATCGGCGCGAGCGAGGACGTGGCGGTCACGCGTACAGGGGGAACGCGTCGGTGAGGGCCGTGACCCGGGCCGAGAGCGCGTCGATGTCGGGGTTCGGCATGAGCGTCAGCGCGATGATGTCCGCCACCTCGGCGAACTCGGCGTCGCCGAAGCCGCGGGTCGCCAGCGCTGAGGTGCCGATGCGGACACCCGAGGTGACCATCGGCGGGCGCGGGTCGAACGGCACGGAGTTGCGGTTCACGGTGATGCCGACCTCGTGCAGCAGGTCCTCTGCCTGCTTGCCGTCGACCTCGGACTCGCGCAGGTCGACGAGCACCAGGTGCACGTCGGTGCCACCGGTCAGGACGTCGATGCCCGCGGCCGTGGCGTCGTCCTGCGTGAGCCGGTCGGCCAGCGCCTTCGCACCGCGGAGCGTGCGCTCCTGGCGGTCCCTGAACTCCGGCTGGCCGGCGAGCAGGAACGCGGTGGCCTTCGCGGCGATCACGTGCATGAGCGGGCCGCCCTGCTGCCCCGGGAACACCGCGGAGTTCAGCTTCTTGAAGAGCGACTCCTCGTTGGACAGGATGATGCCCGAACGCGGACCGGCGAGCGTCTTGTGCACCGTCGACGACACGACGTGGGCGTGCGGCAGGGGCGACGGGTGCAGGCCCGCGGCGACGAGCCCGGCGAAGTGCGCCATGTCGACCCAGAGCGTCGCGCCGACCTCGTCCGCGATCTCGCGGAACTTCGCGAAGTCGAGCTGGCGAGGGTAGGCCGACCAGCCGGCGATGAGGACCTTCGGCTGGTGCTCGATCGCCTTCGCCCGGATGTCGTCGTAGTCGACCTCGAAGGTCTCCGGGTCGACGCCGTACGACACGGCGTTGTAGATGCGGCCGGAGAAGTTGAGCTTCATGCCGTGGGTCAGGTGACCACCGTGGGCGAGCTCGAGGCCGAGGATGGTGTCGCCCGCAGAGGCGATGGCGTGCAGGACCGCGGCGTTCGCGCTGGCGCCGGAGTGCGGCTGGACGTTGGCGTAGGCGGCACCGAACAGGGCCTTCGCCCGGTCGATGGCGAGCTGCTCGGCGACGTCGACGAACTCGCAGCCGCCGTAGTAGCGCTTGCCCGGGTAGCCCTCGGCGTACTTGTTGGTGAGCACGGAGCCCTGCGACTCGAGGACGGCGCGCGGCACGAAGTTCTCGGACGCGATCATCTCGAGGGTGTCGCGCTGGCGGCCGAGCTCCTGCTGCAGGACGGCGGCGATCTCGGGGTCGACCTCGCTGAGCGGGGCGTTGAAGGCGGCGCGGGCCGCGGCCTGGTCGACGGCACCCGCGGGGGCCTCCGCCGACTCGGACACGAACGGGGGCAGATCGGCAATGGACACGGGACTCCTACGGTGTGCGGACGACCAGCTGGTCGCACTCGGACGGTCGGTCGGTGCAGCCCAGGCGTACGGCCGCGCACCGTGTCGGTTGTCGCTCCCCGATGGTGACCCATCCAACGCCAGTCGCGACGTGACGATCGTACCGAGCGACCCTGCCCTGTGTCACCCTGGGTGCATGACCCTGCTGTCGCCTGACGTGGACGAACGCACGCGTGCCCGGACGGACTCGCCGTGGGTCACCGTCGTGTGGGACGACCCGGTGAACCTGATGTCCTACGTGACCTACGTCTTCCAGCAGCACTTCGGGTTCTCCCGCGAGCGGGCCGAGCGCCTCATGCACCAGGTCGACACCGAGGGACGGGCGATCGTCGCCACGGGACACCGCGAGGCGATGGAGGCCCACGTGCAGTCGATGCACGGCTACGGCCTGCAGGCGACGGTCGACCGGGCGCCTGAGGCGTGATCCCCTTCGTCCGCCGGGCCGACGGCGTGCACCTCGGCATGTCCTCCGGCGAGCGCGCCCTGCTCACCTCGCTGACCGAGCAGCTGCGGCAGGTGCTCGACGGCGACCTGACGGACGACCCCGTCGCCGAGCGGATGTTCCCGGACGCCTACCCCGGTGACGACGACGCGAGTGCGGAGTTCCGGGAGTACACGCAGTCCGACCTGCTGAGGCAGAAGACGACGAACGCGACCATCGTGCACGAGTGGCTGACGGGCGTGCGTGACGGTCCGCTCGACACCGAGGACGAGCAGGCCTGGCTCCGCACCCTGACCGACCTGCGGCTGACCATCGCGGAGCGGCTCGGCATCGCCGACGCCGACGACGAACAGCGCTCGGTCGAGGCGGACGCGGGCGTCGGCCTCCGCGACGTCTACGACTGGCTCGGGTACGTGCAGGAGCACCTGGTCACGACGCTCACGTCGCACTGACCGAGCGCGGACTGGAGGCCCGGCTCACCTCCGGCACCACCGCTCACCCCAGCAGGTCCCCGCGGTGGGCTCGCGCCCAGTCGGCCAGGCTCCGGGGCGCGGTGCCGGTGATGCGCAGCACGTCGTCGCTCATCACGTCGGCCCCGTCCAGCCCGCGGCGCACGACCCGACCGAACTGCTGCCGCAGCCCCTCCGCCTGCCACGCCGGCACCCCGCTCAGGCGGAGCGCGCCCGCGTAGACCCGACTCGGCAGGTGCAGGGGGCGCACCGGCCGCCCGAGTCCGGCGGCGAGCGCGGCGGCGACACCCCGTGCGTCGAGCAGGTCCGGACCGGTGAGCACGGGCTCGGTGCCGTCGTGCCCGTCCTCGGTGAGCACGCGGACGGCGGCGCGGGCGATGTCCTCGGTGTCGATCCACCCGATGACCCCGCGACCCGTGGTGTGCGGGAACCACCCCCGTCGGATCGCCGGCGCCGATGGCTGCACGTTCGTCATGAACGACGAGGGGTGCAGGATCGTCCACGCCAGGCCGCTCTCGCGCACCAGCCGGTCGATGTGCCAGGCAGCACGCGCCCACGACATCGGGGAGTGCTCGGCGGCGTCACCGCCGGACAGCTGCACGATCCGACCGACCCCGGCCCGCTGGGCGGCGCGCACGGCGGTGGCCCCCTGCTCGCGCTGCCGCTGGCTCACCGGCGTCACGAGGAAGAACCGGTCGACCCCCTCGAGCGCCGCCGTCAGCGCGTCCTCGTCGCCCAGGTCGGCCAGTCGGGCGTCGATGCCCCGCTCGCGGAGCGTGTCGACCTGCTCGGGTCGGCGGACGACCGCCCGCACCGACGTCCCCGCTGCCCGCAGCAGCTCCGCCGTCTTCCCACCGACGTCCCCGGTCACGCCGGTGACCGCCACGATCTCACCCATGTCTGCTCCTGTCTCGGTCCGTCCGTCAGTATCAGTTACCTGATACCAGACGGTACGCCGGTACGATCGCCCCGTGCCCCAGGAACTCCCAGCCCCGCACCACGACGTCGACGGGGTGCTCGCGTGGACCGTCATCCGCGCGGCCCGGGCGCTCTCCCGGCGCCTGGCGGTCGAGCTGGCACCGCTCGGGCTGACACCCGTCGAGTTCGGCGTGCTCGTCCAGCTCGGGGCAGCCGGTGAGCTCAGTCAGGCCGACCTGGCGCGGGCCGTCGGCGTGCGGCCGCAGAGCATGACGACGCTCGCACGCGGGCTGACGACGCGGGGACTCGTCGAGCGGGGCGCGGCGCCGGGGCGGGGACGGGCCTCCCGGATGCGGCTCACCGACCAGGGCGAGGCGCTGCTGGCACGCGCCCACCCGGTCGTCCGCGCGAGCAACGCGTGGTTCGGCGACGGCGCCGAGCCCGTCGCGGCGACCCTGCTCCCGCTGCTCGGGTCGGACGACCCGTCGGACGACACCGCCGCGGTCCCCTGACCGGCAACGTGGGCGGGAGCACCGGCCGCCGCCGCTGACGGCCCCGCCGGCGCCCGCACGGCCGGTACCCTGAACCGGTGACCGACCCGATCCCCACGCACTGGACCCTGACGCTCGTCTGCGACGACCAGCCCGGGATCGTGCACGCCGTCTCCGGAGCGGTCGTCGCGGCCCAGGGCAACATCACCGAGTCGCAGCAGTTCTCGAGCGCCGACACGAACACGTTCTTCATGCGCCTGCAGGTCATGGCGCCGGTCGACCGCGAGACCTTCGAGGCCGCGCTCGCCCCCGTGGTCGCCCGCTACGACGCCCGCGTCCAGCTCGACGTCGTCGGCCGCCCGCTGCGCACCCTGGTGCTCGTGTCGAAGGCCGGGCACTGCCTGAACGACCTGCTCTACCGGCAGCGCGGCGGGCAGCTGCCGATCGAGGTCCCCCTCGTGCTGTCCAACCACCCGGACCTGTCCGAGCTGGCCGCGTTCTACTCCGTGCCGTTCGAGCACCGGCCCGTCACCGACGCCGCCTCGAAAGAGCAGATGGAGCGCCGCGTGCTGCAGGCCGTCGAGGAGCACGACATCGAGCTCGTCGTCCTCGCCCGCTACATGCAGATCCTGTCGCCCGAACTCTGCGCCGCACTCGAGGGTCGCGCGGTCAACATCCACCACTCGTTCCTGCCCGGCTTCAAGGGCGCGAACCCCTACCGGCAGGCGCACGCCCGCGGCGTGAAGCTCATCGGTGCGACCGCGCACTACGTGACGAGCGACCTCGACGAGGGCCCGATCATCGAGCAGAACGTCGTCCGCGTCGACCACACCAAGGAACCGTCCGAGCTGGTATCGATCGGTCAGGACGAGGAGTCCCGCACGCTCACCCAGGCGGTGCGCTGGATCGCGGAGGACCGCGTCCTGCTCGACGGCGCCCGCACCATCATCTTCAAGTAGGCAGCACCATGACCAACGCCCCGCAGTCCCCCGTCGACTGGGAACCGGTCCCCGATCCGGCAGCCGCCCGGCAGCCGCGACGGCAGGTCGACGCCTGGACGGTGCTGCGGATCGCCGTGATGGTGTTCGGGCTCCTGTCCCTGGCCTTCTGGGGCTACTGGTCGTGGCAGCTCCCGCTGCCCGGCTACCTGTTCATGGTCGGCGCCCCGCTGTTCGCCGCGGTGGTCTGGTACCTCTTCCGCTCGCCGCGCTCCCCCATCGAGACGGACATCGTCGGCAAGACCATCGTCGAGGTCGCACTGGTGGTCGCCGCAGGCGCCACCTGGATCTCCATCGGCCACCCGGTCGTGGGCCTCGTCTTCATCGTGGTCGCCGCCCTGAGCGGCGTGGTCGCGTTCCGCAGGGAGACCGCATGAGCACCACGGGCCTCCAGACCGGCCAGGAGGCGCGGCGCACCCTGGTGCGCGCAGCCCGCGTCGTCGACGCGGCCGGCTCCACGGCGGACGGCTGGGTCCTGGTCGACGGCGACACCATCGCCGCGGTCGGCACCGGCCCCGAGGCTCCGGCGGCCGACCGGGTCGTCGACCTGGGCGACGCGACCCTGACGCCCGGGTTCGTCGACCTGCACGGACACGGCGGTGCGACCGAGGCCTACGAGGACGACTCGTTCGCGGCCGCGCTGGCCGTCCACCGGGCGCACGGCACGACCCGTTCCGTCCTGTCGCTCGTCGCCGACCCGATCCCGTCGCTCGCGGCGTCGATGGCACGCATCCGCACGGTGATGCACGCGGACCCGCTCGTGCTCGGCGTGCACCTGGAGGGGCCGTTCCTGTCCCCGCACAACAAGGGCGCCCACAACGAGTCGTTCCTGGTCGACCCGACGCCCACCGCGGTGGACGCCCTGCTCGAAGCGGGCGAGGGCGTCCTGCGCCAGGTCACCATCGCGCCCGAGCTGCCGGGTGCCGTCGACGCCGTCCGGCGCTTCGTCGACGCCGGCGTCACGGTCGCCGTCGGCCACACCGTCGGCACGTACGACCAGGCCCGGGCCGCGTTCGACGCCGGTGCCACGATCCTGACCCACGCCTTCAATGCGATGCCGGGGCTGCACCACCGGGCACCGGGGCCGATCGGTGCCGCCATCGCCGACGAGCGCGTGACGCTCGAACTCATCCTCGACGGCGTGCACGTGCACCCCGTCGTCGCGGACACCCTGTTCCGCGCCGCTCCTGGTCGCGTCGCACTCATCACCGACGCGATGGGGGCAGCCGGCGCTGCCGACGGCGCCTACCGACTGGGGTCGCTCGACGTCACGGTCACCGACGGGGTCGCGCACGTGGCGGGGACCGACACCATCGCGGGCTCGACGCTCACGCAGGACGCGGCGCTGCGCAACGCGGTCTCCCTCGCCGGGCGCACCCTGCCCGAGGCCGTCGCCGCGCTGACGAGCGTGCCGGCCGGAGCGCTCCGACTCGGCGACCGACTGGGGCGGATCGCGCCGGGCTCCGCCGCTGACCTGGTGGCGCTGTCACCGGCGCTCGAGGTGCGGCGGGTGTGGGGCGGCGGGCGCGAGCTGCGCTGAGCCGCCGCGACGGGTTCTCCGCACTGCGACACGGCTCCGGAATGCGGTGGGAACGGCGGCGATCAGCCGTCGAGCAGGACGACCCACGCCACGAGCAGGACACCGACCACGGCGGACAGCCCGATCGAGCTCCAGAACCAGGGGGCAGCGGACCCGCGGTGCACTCGGCCACGTCCGAAGCCGTCCCTCCGGACTGCGATGACGGCGGAGCGCAGGAACAGCCCGACAGCTGCCAGCAGCAGGACCATCAACCCCGACCACGTCCACCACGAGAACTCCATGGGACGAGCATGCCGGAGACACGGCCGCTCCGCGCCTCGACTCATCGATCGGAGCGTCGAGGCTGCCGTGCCGTGCGCAGTCGAGTCAGACGGACGCGGCGAGCACGAGCGTCGGGACGGTCGCATCCGGCTGTGCGCCGGAAGAGCTGACGGAGAGCGCCCACGTCCGCAGGGTCAGCGCGCGCGACGGGCACGCGCCCGCAGGGTCAGGGCGACGCCCACGAACCCGCCGGCGCTCGCGACCAGGATCCCGGCGCCGGTCCACCCGATCGCCGCGGGGGCGTCGCGGATCAGCACGCTGAGGACCAGGCCGAGTCCCACGGAGACCCCGGTCCAGACGAGGGTGAGCGCCGGCTCGCTCCACCGCGGAGCCGTCAGCGCTGCTCGGTCGATCGGGAGCCCGCGATCGGAACGGCTCCGGGCCGACTCGGCGCGGTCGCGGATCGTCAGGCCGATCAGCGGCCCCCAGACGGCGACCGCTCCGGTGCTGCCCTCGGGGACGACGACGAGGATGACGGCGAACGACGCGACCGTCCCGGCGAGGTACCACCACGGGAACAGGTCGCGGAGCGGTGCCGGCCAGTGGTCGGAGCGTCCAGGCTGCCGCACGCGCCCCTCGTCGGTGTCGTTCACCACGGCCCCTCTCCCCACACGAGCTTCCCACATCGTGCTGGACGGCCCGGCGGTGGCCGTCCCACGGCGGGGGCTCACCGGTCGATCGGTCGCCCACGCTCCCCGCTCGCCCAGCCCGTGTCTGCCGTGTCCCCGACGTGGAGCGCCAGCGTCCCGCCACGCGTGACGAACGACGCCGGCACCCACGACCGCTCGTGCGTCCACCCGTTCAACCGGGCTCCCTGCACGTACTGCTCGGTGCCGGAGGACCGGATGACGATCCGCTCCCCGCTCGACCGCCGGATCTCGACCGTGCTGAAGGTCGGGCTGCCGATGAGCATCTCCGCCCGCCCCGGCGTCTGCGGGAACAACCCGATCGAGGCGAAGACGTACCAGGCGCTCATCGTGCCGAGGTCGTCGTTGCCCGGCAGCCCGTCCGGCCCCGTCGAGTACGCGTCGTCGACGACCCGTCGCACGGTCTCCTGCGTCTTCCACGGCTTGCCGAGCGCGTTGTACATCCACGGCGTGTGGATGTCGGGCTCGTTCGTCGGGTCGAACCTGGTGGCGTCGCCACCGGTGACGGCCCAGTTGCCCGAGGCGTCGTGGAAGAAGGCGTCGAGGCGGGTGACGGCGGCGGCGTCACCACCGAGCGCGGACGACAGCCCCCGCACGTCCTGCGGCACGAGCCACGTGTACTGCGCACTGGTGCCCTGCGCGAAGCCGGTCCCGGTGGACGGCGACCAGCCCGGCGTCCACGACCCGTCGGCCTGGCGTGCGGCCTGGTGTCCGACGGCGGCGTTGAAGGTGTTCTCCCAGTACGTGCCACGCTCGGCGAACATCCGGGCGTCGGAGCGCAGGCCCATCGACCCAGCCCAGTACCCGAGGGCACTGTCGGAGATCGAGTTCTCGAGGGTCTCGGCGGCCCCGCCCCAGCACGAGCAGTCGTCGTTCGCGGCGTACTGCCGTTCCAGGTACTCGTCGAGCGCCGGCCGCTGCGCCAGGCACTGGCCCGGGCACCCGATGTCGCTCTCGGCGTCGGCGTTCTCGACGGTGGCCTGCCGCTTCAGCGAGGCGTACGCGGCTCGCACGTCGAAGTTCCGGACACCCATCGCGTACCAGGTGGCCAGCGTCGCGGCAGAGGGATCGCCGGTCATCACGTGCGTCGGCGCGCCGAGGTGCAGCCACCGGTCCCACACGCCGCCGTTCTGCTCGGCGAACCGCAGCATCGACTGCGCCATGTCCCCGGCGACGTCCGGCCGCAGCAGCGCGAGCAGCTGGATCTGCGCCCGGTACTGGTCCCACCCCGAGTACGTGCCGTAGACGGCCCGGTGTCCGCGGTCCTTCCGGTGCACCTGCAGGTCCGGTCCCAGGTACCGCCCGTCGCGGTCGTTCAGCGTGTTCGGCTGCATGAGTGCGTGGTAGACGGACGTGTACAGCTGGGTGGTCCGGTCCGCCGTGCCGCCGCCGACCCGCAGGCGCGACAGCTCTCGGTTCCAGGAGGCCCGGGTGCCGGCCGCCACGCTGGCGACGGTCGACCGCTTGGTCACCTCAGCGTCGCGGTTCGCGACCGCACCGGCTGCACTCACGTACGAGATCCCGATGCGCGCGGTGACGGTCGCGCCGCGACGCGCGTCGAACCCGACCCACGCGCCGGAGCCGCGTCCGGCGCGGTCGGCGCCGGTCAGGTACCCCTCCCCACCGGAGGAGGCCGTGCCTCCCGGCCGGACCTCGCCGTCCTTCCAGGTGCCGGTACTCGCGAAGGCCGTGTCGAAGGTCGCCGTGAAGTAGATGCGGTAGTAGCTGCGCCGGTCGGGGTTCGTGGCGCCGCCGCCGTTGGCGCGGCGGCTGCAGAAGCCGCCGGTCAGGACGCTGCCGCTGACCGTGCGGGTGCGCGGGTCGACCCGGGTGGTCGCGGCCTCGCTGCCGTTGATGGAGTTCGACGTGCGGAAGAGCAGGTTCGCGTCCTTGCCAGCGGGGAACGTGAACGCGCCCACGCCGGCACGGGTCGTCACGGCGAGGTCGGTGCGGACACCGTTGTCGAGCGCGACGCCGTACCGGCCGGGGCTCGCGTGCTCGTCGTCGTGCGAGTAGCCGGCCGCGTAGACGGCGTCCTTCGAGTCGGCGGACGGCGAGGTCGTGACCGGGGTGGTGACCGGCATGATCGGGACGTCCCCGGCCGCGCCCGGCGCGCACCCGGCACCGTTCAGGTGGGTCAGGCTGAAGCCACGCAGCCGGTTCACGTCGTACGAGTAGCCGTTCGCGACCGGGGTCGAGGTCTGGTCGCCCGCGGTGCCGGTCGGGCTCCACTGCATCATGCCGAACGGCGCGGTGGCGCCGGGCCACGTGTTGCCGTCGCCGCTCGTGCCGATGAAGGGGTCGACGTACCGGGCGGGGTCCGTGACCGGTCGGCCGACGTGCGCGGCGGGCGAGGCCTCTGCGGGGGCCGCGACGAACCCGGTGCCGAGGAGGGCGGCGATCGCGGCCACCGCGACGAGCGGCAGGGGGCGGACGAGCGGGCGGCGGTGCACGCGAGATCGGTTCACGTCCGTGACGCTAGACCCCTCGGACGGGGGACGCGCGACCGGACACCGAGCGCTCTCCCGCTGTTCACGTCGGGTTCGGCGACGGGCCCGGCCCCGCCCGGTCAGACGACGGTAAGCGCGGCGACCTCGTCGACGAAGGTGCGGACCCGCTGCCGGAACACCGGGTCGGCGGCGGCCCCACGGACGGGCACGACGTGCAGCCGCCGGTCCCCCCGGCGCAGCGCCGGCCCGACGAACACACCCTCGGCGACGTCCGACGCGGTGGCCGACCAGAGCGTCGAGCGAGCGCCGTCCTCCGCGGTCCGGGCCATGCTGCGGGCGATCACGCCGCCGAGGCGCTGCGTGAGGGTCTCGGCCTGGTCGTTCATCCCCGTCGCCGCGATGCCGGGGTGTGCGATGACCGAGCGGACGTCCGAGCCGGCCGCGCGGAGCCGCTCACCGAGGTCGACCGCGAGCGCCGTCGCCGCCGTCTTCGAGTCGGTGTACACGGCGAGCTGGGAGTAGTCGCTCGGATCGTCCACCCCGCGCGGCGCGGGCACGCGGCGGATGCGCTGCGACAGGTTCGACCCGACGAGGACGACCCGGGGCGACGGTCCGCCGAGCACCGGGAGCATCGCGTCGGCGAGCACCGCCGGGCCGACGACGTTGGTGGCCCAGGTGCGCTCGATGCCCTCGTCGGTCAACCCGAACGCGCCCAACGTCGCGCCGGCGTTGTTGACGAGGGCGTCCACGCCGATGCCGTCCGCCACGAGCTGCCGGGCGAACGCCGTGACCGAGGCGACCGACGCGGTGTCGACGAGCCGCGCCTCCAGGCCGACGGGCAGGACGCGAGCCGCCTTGTCGGGATTGCGGACCGCCGCGATGACGCGCGCTCCGGCGGCTGCGAGCCGGGTCGCGACCACCAGCCCGAGTCCACCGGTCGCGCCGGTGACCACCACGGTCCGGCCGCGCTGGTCGGGCATCGCGGACGGTTCCCACTCGAAGGTGTCCATCGTCGTCTCCTGCTCACTCGTCGTCTGTAATCGGATGATCCATCCGGAATGCTGGCACAAGCGGATAGAGTGTCCGTATGACGATCGCGATGGCTCGACCCGAAGCGCTGCGCTCCGATGCGCAGCGCAACCGGACTGCGCTGCTCGACGTCGCCCGGTCGTACCTCGATCGGGGCGAGCAGCCGCTCCTCAACGCCGTCGCGCACGAGGCCGGCGTGGGTGTCGGGACCGCCTACCGGCACTTCCCGTCGCAGCAGCACCTGCTCGAGGCACTCGCGATCGACGCGCTCGAGGACATGCTCGACCTCGTCCGTGTCGCCGTCGCACTGCCCCACGCGGCGGACGCGCTCCGGGGGGTCGTGACGGCTGCGTTCCGGAGCATGGTCGACGATGCCGCCCTCGGCGACCTGCTGACGAACGGCGGATTCTCGTGCGCCGACACCGCGGCGCTCGCGGGCGACCTGGTCGAGTCCGTCGACGCGCTGCTCGCACGGGCGCGGGCCGAGGGGCTCGTGCGTGCCGACGTCGACGCGGACGACCTGCGACGCCTGCTGTGCGGGATGCGGGCGGCCGCCGTGGCGGGCGGCTCCCGGGTGCACGACCCCGAGCGCTACGTCGAGGTGCTGCTGGCGGGCCTCCGCCCGGCCTGACCACCGCCCTCGCGCCCCGCGTGCCTCGCTGTCAGGATGGGCGCATGAGCGTCATGGTCTCCGTCTTCGATGCACAGCGCGCCCGCACGAGCGAGAAGTACACGGCCTACCCGCCCGACGTCCTGCCGATGTTCGTCGCCGAGATGGACTCGGTGCCGGCCGAGCCGGTGCGCGAGGCCCTCGTCGCGGCCGTCACGAACGGCGACACCGGGTACGTCGGGCACGGCCGTGCGCTGCCGGAGGCCTTCGCCGACTTCGCGGGGAGCCGGTGGTCGTGGCGGGTCGACCCCGACCTGGTCCGCACCACCACGGACGTCTCGGTCGCGGCGGTCGAGGTGCTGCGACGGGTCATCGAGCCCGGCGACCAGGTCGTGATCATGCCGCCCGTCTACCCGCCGTTCTGGGAGTACGTGTCCGAGGCCGGCGGCACGGTGACCGAGGTCCCGCTGCTGGCACCGGACGGCCCCGCGGACCCGTTCGACACGACGGCCGGCTGGCGGATGGACCTGGACGGGATCGCGCAGGCCTTCGCCGACGGCGCCCGCACGGTGCTCCTCTGCAACCCGCACAACCCGCTCGGCCTCGTGCACGACCGGGCGTCACTCACCGCGCTCGCGCAGCTGGCCGCCGAGTGGGACGCGGTCGTGGTGTCGGACGAGATCCACGCACCGCTCGTGCACGCCGACGCCGCGTTCATCCCGTTCCTCAACTCCTGCCCGGAGGCCGCGGCGCTCGGCGTCGCACTGACGAGTGCCAGCAAGGCGTGGAACCTGGCCGGCACCAAGTGCGCCCTGATGGTCGGCGCCTCGGAGCGGGCACGCGGGTGGTTCGACGGACTGCCCGGTGAGGTCGTCGAGCGCACCGGCATCCTCGGCTACACCGCGAGCATCGCCGCGTTCCGCGAGGGCGAGCCGTGGTTGGCGTCGCTGCTGACCGAGCTCGCGGCGAACCGGCGCACCCTGGCCGAGCGCATCGGCGACGCACTGCCCGGCGCCGGGTACCGGCAGCCGCAGGCGTCCTACCTGGCGTGGCTCGACCTCCGTGCGCTGCCGTGGGGCGACGACCCCGCGGGGGCGCTCGTCGAGCAGGCGAAGGTGGCGCTCGCCTCCGGCCCGGCGTTCGGGCGGCAGGGCCGTGGCTTCGCGCGGCTGAACTTCGGGTGCTCGGCGGAGACCCTCGACGAGGGGCTCAGCCTGCTCGCCGCAGCAGCCCGGGCCTGAACTCGGACCCGGGGCCTACTCGAAGCGCTGCCAGGCCGGCTTGTTCGCGTACGTGTACCGGTAGTAGTCGGCGAGCTGCAGGCCGGCTGCCGCTTCCTCGTCGACCACGACGGTCGCGTGCTCGTGCAGCTGCAGCGCGGAACCGGGCACGAACGACGACAGCGGCCCCTCGACCGCGGCGGCGACCGCGTCGGCCTTCGAGGACCCCTGGGCGACGAGCACGAGCTCGCGGGCTTCGAGGATCGTGCCGAGCCCCTGCGTCATGCAGTGCGTCGGGACCTGCTCCGGGGCGTCGAAGAACCGCGCGTTGGCGTCGCGCGTCGACGGTGCGAGGGTCTTGATGCGGGTGCGCGAGGCGAACGACGACGTCGGCTCGTTGAAGCCGATGTGCCCGTTGGCGCCGATACCGAGGATCTGCACGTCGATCCCGCCGGCGGCCCGGATCGCGGCGTCGTACTCCTTCGCGGCGAACTCCAGGTCGGCGGCGCGGCCGTCCGGCACCCGCACGCGCGAGGCGTCGAAGCCGAGGGGCGCCACGACGTCACGCGCGATGACGCTCGCGTAGGACTCCGGGTGCTCGAGCGGGATCCCGACGTACTCGTCGAGCGCGAACCCGCGTGCCTCGGCGAACGAGATCTCGCCGGCGGCGACGCGACGCTGCAGGTCGGCGTAGATGCCCTGCGGGCTGGACCCGGTGGCGAGACCGATGACGGCGGACGGCTTCTTGGCGACGACGGACGCGATCTTGGCCGCAGCGACGCGACCGACCTCGTCCGGCGTGGGCAGGATGATGATCTCCACGCTGTCATGCTACTGGTCATGACCAGTCCGCGACAGGGGTGGATCGGTAGCGTGGGGGCATGCCGACCCCCGACTTCGTCCTGGCCCTCCGCGAGCAGATCGGCACCGCCCCGCTCTGGCTGACCGGCGTGACGGCCGTGGTGACGCGCGGCTCGAGCCCCGACCGGGAACTGCTCGTGGTCCGACGCGCCGACTCCGGCGCCTGCACCCCCGTGACGGGCATCGTCGACCCCGGGGAGGAACCCGCCGTCGCCGCCGAACGCGAGGTCCTGGAGGAAGCCGACGTCGTCGCCGTCGCGGAACGGCTGGCGTGGGTGCAGGTCCTGCCGGAGATGACGTACCCGAACGGCGACCGCGCGCAGTACCTCGACCTGGTGTTCGCCTGCCGCTGGGTCTCGGGGACGCCGTTCCCCGCCGACGGCGAGAACACCGAGGCGTTCTGGGCCCGGCTCGACGACCTGCCCGAGATGCCGGCGACCATGACGGCACGCATCGAGGCCGTCCTGGCCGACGAACCCGCCGCACGCTTCCAGCGCTGAGCAGCCCCGCGCCTCCCGTCGGTCCCTCCGACCTTTCGGGCACAGCGACAGTTCACGCGCCTCGTCACGCGTGGAGTGTCGCTCAGCGCGAAAACACGCCGCTGCGGCGGGGCTGACCCGGGCTGCGTCAGGCGCCGAGCTCCACGAGCACCCGCGGGATCTCGGTCACGAGCTCGCTCGCCAGGTAGCCGAGCGGGCCGACCTGCACCGCGAGCCGGTCGCCCGCGGCAGCGTGCACGTACGACGCCCACGCCACCGCCTGCGCCGGGTCCGCGCCACGGGCCAGGAGGCCGGTCACCGCACCGGAGAGCACGTCACCGCTCCCGCTCGTGCCGAGCCCGCCGGAGCCGGTGCCCTTCAGCCAGCCCCGGCCCTGCGGCGTCGCGATCGCGTCACCGAGGGCGACGACCGCGCCGAACCGCTGGGCGATCGCCGAGGCGTCGGCCATGTCGTCGTCACCGCACTCCCGACCGAGCAGCCGTTCGGCCTCGCCGGAGTTCGGCGTCATCACCAGGCGGCCCCGCAGCGGCTCCAGCCGGTCGCGCACGTCGGCGGCGACACCGAGGGCGAAGGCGTCGAGCACCACCAGGGTCTGCGGGCCGACGACGTCCGCCAGTCCGGCGACCAGGTCGCGGCTGCCGTCCGGTTCGTCGAGCCCGGGTCCGACCAGCACGGCGTCGGCACTCGCCGCGGCGGCCGCGATGCCCTCGATCGCCCCCTGCGCGATGTGCCCGTCCTGGTCCTCGTCGAGCGGCTCGACGCCGGACTCGGGCACCGTGACGGCGACCTCGTTCGCCACGCTCCGACCCACCGCCAGGGTGAGCCGTCCGGCGCCGACCCGCAGCGCGGCGAGCGCCGAGAGCACCGCCGCCCCTGGGGTGCGGGCGGCACCGCCGACGACGAGGACCTGGCCGCGGCCGTACTTGCCGGCACCGGCGTCCGGCAGGGGCCAGTCGCGCAGGAAGTTCGGGGAGATCGTCTCAACGGACATGGGCGTCGTCCTTCCGGCCGGTGTGCTGCGTGATCTCGTCGTCGTCGAGGTGTCCGACGGACGAGAACTCCTCGAGCGTCCAGGGCGAACCGGCCCCGTCGCGTCGGAGTCGGGTGAGCGAGGCGTTCGCGACGGCGTGCGTCCGCGCGAACTCCATGAGGGTCCGCTCGTCGAGGTCGAGGCAGACCGCGACGGTCAGCGTGACGACGGCGTCGTGTGCGGCGATCACCAGTCGTTCCGGACCCTCGAGCCGGTCGACGTCGACCATGGCGGACCGCAGGCGGAGCATCACGTCGGCCCAGGACTCCCCGCCGGCCGGACGGTGGTAGTACTTGCCGAGCCACTGCCGACGACGCTCCTCGTCGGGGTGACGGTTCCGGACCCCCTGCAGGGTGAGCAGGTCGAGGACGCCGAGCTCGCGGTCCCGGAGCCGCTCGTCCACCCGCCGGTCCGGTTCTGTCAGGCCGGCGGCGTCGAGCGCGATCGCGATGGTCTGCTGCGCCCGCAGGTACGGCGACACCCACAGCGCGACGGGCACGTCGTCGAAGCCCCGCTCGGCGAGTTCCGCGCCGAGGGCCCGTGACTGCTCCTGGCCGAGGTCGCTGAGCGGCACGTCCGCGTCGCGGTGGTCGATCGCGATCACGTCGTCCCCCGCGGCCTCCGCCCGGGCTGCTGCGACGTTCGCGACCGATTCACCGTGGCGGACGAGCCAGATCTCCTGCACTGCCATGCCGCCACGCTAGTCAGACGCCGCTGGGCCGGTTCACCGTCGGCGACGGGCTGCACCCGCGACACAGCGCCGGACGGAGCGCCCACGCGACAGAGCGCCGCACGTGCCGCACCCGCGACACGGCGCCGGACGAGACGCACCCGTGTCCCGTCCGGCGCCGCGGTCGTTCCCCCACCGGGGGGCGGCGGGCCCGCTGCCTCAGGCCCGACGCACGCGCACCGTCACGAGCTCGAACGGACGGAGCGTCAACGAGACCGGCTCACCCGCGTCCCAGCTGGCCCCCACGGGCCGCTCGAGCAGGTCGACCACGGTGACCGACGCCACGTCGAACCCGAAGTCCACCGCCACGTCACTCGCCCGGCCGCCGAGTCCCTCGTACAGCCGCACGACGACGTCGCCGGAGCGGTCCTCGGCGAGCTTCACGGCCTCGACGAACACCTGCGGCGACGACACCGTCACGAGCGGTGCGACCGGCGCCGACCCCTCGACGCTCCGCACCGGCAGGTTCAGCCGGTAGCCGGAGTCGGCGGCGTCGAGCACCGAGGCGCCCACCCGCAGCACCGTGCGGAACACGTGGTGCCCCTGGTCGGCGTCCGGGTCCGGGAACGTCGGACCGCGCAGCAGCGACTCGCGCACGAGCGTCGTGGTGCCGCCGTCGGCGCGGGTCTCACGGGTGATGTCGTGCCCGTACGTCGAGTCGTTCGCGACCGCGACCCCGAAGCCCGGCTCGGCCACGTGCACCCACCGGTGCGCCGAGGTCTCGAAGCGGGCGTGGTCCCACGAGGTGTTCTGGTGCGTGGGCCGGTCGATGTGCCCGAACTGGATCTCGCTCGCCGCCGTGGGGGCGAGCACGTCGATGGGGAAGGCGAGCTTGAGCAGCTTCTGGTGCTCGTGCCAGTCGACTTCGGTCTCGACGGTGAGTTCGGGTTCGCCCTCGACGGCGGAGTAGCGCGTGGTGAGCGTCGACGATCCGAAGGACCGCTCGACCACGAGCGTGTCCCCGTCCACCGCGACCGACGAGGCCGTCAGCACCGTACCGTTGCGCTGGTAGGCGCGGTCGATGTCCCACGCCTCCCACTGGTTCGGGGTGTCCCGGAACACGGTGTACTCGGCCGCGGCCGCGCCGGGCGCGACGGCGTCGCGACCGCTCGCACGGTCGACGAGCGACACGACGTGGCCGGCTGCGTCGATGGTCGCCGTGACCACGCCGGTGTCGAACACGAAGCCGTCACCGGAACGGACGGGAGGCACGGGTCGCGGTGCTGCGCCGAGCGAACCTCCCAAAGCGGTCACGTCCCCCGCTGCGACGGGCGCGGCGTTGAAGCGCACGACCGTCCCGGGGGCACCGACGGCGGCGCCGGTTGCGTCGGCCCCCGCGGTCCCGCCCGCGGCGAGCGCCGTCGTCGCGGTGCCGATGAGTCCCTCGAGCACCTCGGCGACCCGGGCGTACTCGGCCTCGGCGTTCTCGTACACCCAGGCGATGGACGACCCCGGCAGGATGTCGTGGAACTGCTGCAGCAGGACGGTGTGCCAGGCCTGCTCGAGCTCGGCGTACGGGTACTCCGCGCCGAGCCGGACGGCGGCGGTCGCTGCCCAGAGCTCGGCCTCGCGCAGCAGGTGCTCGGACCGGCGGTTGCCCTGCTTCGTGCGGATCTGCGACGTGTACGTGCCGCGGTGGAACTCGAGGTACATCTCGCCCGACCAGACCCCCGGGGTCGGCAGGTCCTGCTCGATCTGCTCGAACACCTGCGCCGGAGTGCCGAGCGTCACGCGGGGCGACCCGTCCAGGTCGTGCTGGCGGTGCGCGGCGCCGACCATCTCGCGGGTGGGTCCGCCGCCGCCGTCGCCGAAGCCGTAGAGCAGCATCGAGGTGTTCGCGGTGCCGCGCTCCTTGTTGTTCCGTTCGCCGCGGTGCAGGTCGGCGGGCGAGACGTCGGAGTTGTAGGTGTCGGCCGGGGGCAGGTGCGTCAGGACGCGGGAGCCGTCGATGCCCTCCCAGTGGAACGAGGTGTGCGGGATGACGTTCGTCTCGTTCCACGACGGCTTCTGCGTGACGAACCACTTCGAGCCGGCGGCGCGGACGATCTGCGGCAGGGCGCCCGAGTAGCCGAACGAGTCGGGCAGCCAGGCCTCGGGGGTGTCGACGCCGAACTCCTCCAGGAAGAACCGCTTGCCGGCGACGAACTGCCGTGCCAGGGCCTCGCCACCGGGCAGGTTCGTGTCCGACTCCACCCACATGCCGCCGACCGGGATCCACCGGCCCTCGGCCACCCGCTGCTTGATCCGGCCGAAGATCTCCGGGTACTCGTCGCGGATCCACGCGTACTGCTGCGCGGACGAGCAGGCGAAGGTGAAGTCGGGGTCGCGGTCCATCAGGTCGAGCACGTTCGAGAACGTCCTGGCGCACTTGCGCTTCGTCTCGCGCACCGGCCACAGCCAGGCGGAGTCGATGTGGGCGTGGCCGACCGCGACGGCACGGTGGGCGGCTGCGCTCGCCGGCACGGCCAGCGCCGGGGCGAGGGCGGCGCGGGCGTCCGCCGCGGTGCCCGGGACGTCGTCGGGGTCCAGCGCGTCCGCCGCCCGCTCGAGCGCACGCAGGATGTCGGCGCCGCGGGTGCCGTCGGTCGGCAGCTCGGCCATCAGACCGCGGAGCACCCACAGGTCCTGCTGCAGTTCCCACACGGTGTCGTCACGCTCGACGACCTCGAGCGCCCGCAGCCGGTAGATCGGGCGGTCACCGGCGGTGGAGCGCGACCCGAGCGGCGTCGCGCCCTGGAACGAGTCGCCGCCGATGTCCGGGTTCGCCCCGGCCTCGACGTAGAGCTCGAAGGACTCACCGGGCCCGACGGCGAGCGGCACGGCATTGTTCCGCGGTTCGACGGCCTTGATGGTGGACCCGTCCGGGCGGAACGCGAGCCCCTCGGCCTGGAACCCCGGGTGCCGCTTGGTGAAGCCGAGGTCGACGAACAGCTCGGCCGTGGTCCCCGGCGCGGTGCCGAAGTCGGACGGCACCGTCCCGGTCACCCGGAACCAGGTCGTGCCCCACGGCCGCCCACCCCAGGAGGAGCCGACCGTGAACGGTTCGTACGTCTCGCGCACGGCGGTGTCGAACGGCACCGGTTCGCCCGGCACCTCCCACGCCTCGATCGTCACCGGCGCCGAGCGGCGGTGGACGGCGGGGTCGACGCGGTCGCGGACGAGGCGGGCGATGCGGGCCTCGACGAGCGGTTCGTCCTGGTGCATGTGGTTCCTTTCGAGTGGGCCGGCCGGGGCAGGCGGATCAGCCCTTGATGCCGCCGGCGAGGGCGTTGCCGCCGCCGAGGCCTCGGGACACGATCACGTAGAGGGCGATGACGGGGACGGAGTAGACGATCGAGAACGCGGCGAGCTGGCCGTACGCCACCGCCCCGTTCTGCCCGAAGAAGTTGAAGATGCTCACCGCGGCGGGCACCTGGTCGGGCGAGAGCAGCAGGACGAAGGGGACGAAGAAGTTCCCCCACGCCTGGATGAACACGAAGATGAACACGACGGCGATGCCCGGGCGCATGAGCGGCACGACGATCCGCGTCAGCGTCGTGAGCATCGAGGCACCGTCGGTCCAGGCGGCCTCTTCCAGCGAGATCGGCACCGAGTCCATGAAGTTCTTCGCCATCCAGATGGCCATGGGCAGCGAGGTCGCGGCGAGGAAGAAGATGCAGCCCCACACGTTGTCGATCAGGTTGAGCGACACGAACAGCGCGTAGACCGGCACCATCATCGCGGTGATCGGGAGGCCGGTGCCGAACAGGATGCTGTACAGGAACGGCTTGTTGACGCGCATCTTGTAGCGGGACAGCGGGTACGCGGCCAGCAGGGCGAAGACCACCGTGACGACGGCGGTGCCGCCGGACAGCAGCAGGCTGTTCGCGAGCGGGATGAACGACAGCTCCGGCGTGAGCACCTGGGTGAAGTTGTCGAGCGTGAACTGCGACGGCAGCTTCACCGACAGCGACGCCTGCGCGTCGACCGAGGCGAGCAGCAGCCAGAGCAGGGGCACCGCGAAGCAGACCGCGATGACGAGCAGCACGACGTTCGCGACCCACCGCATGGTGCGACCCCGCGGCGAGGTCATGTGCATCGAACCCGGCGCGGTGACGGCCCGGGTCGAGGTCGTGTCGTGGCGAGCGGCGGTCATGGCCATGTCAGTCCACCTCCGGCTTGAGCGCCCGGATGTAGATGACCGAGAACACCGCACCGACGATCAGCAGGATCGTCGCGATGGCGGTCCCGAAGCCGAGCTGCGA
Organism: Curtobacterium oceanosedimentum; assembly: GCF_020297365.1. Taxonomy (GTDB): domain Bacteria; phylum Actinomycetota; class Actinomycetes; order Actinomycetales; family Microbacteriaceae; genus Curtobacterium. The sequence continues at coordinate 40,857 of NZ_JAIXIG010000006.1, read as the reverse complement.
GAACTTGAACGCCTCCTGGTACGCCAGGATCGGCAGGGTCGACGAGTTCGTGCCCGGTCCGCCGCCCGTCATCACGAAGATGAGGGTGAAGACCGACAGCGTCTGCAGCGTCGTGAGCATGAGGTTCGTCGAGATCGACCGGCGGATGACCGGCAGCGTGATGTAGACGAGCCGCTGCCAGCCGGTCGCGCCGTCCACCTCGGCCGACTCGGTGATCTCCTCGGGGACCTCCTGCACGGCCGCGGAGTACACGAGCATCGAGAACGCGGTGCCGCGCCAGATGTTCGCCAGGATGACGGCGAGCATCGGGTACGTGTACAGCCAGTTCGCGCCCGTGATGCCGATGGACGCGAGGAACGCGTTGAGCGTGCCCTCGTCGTTGAAGAACGCGTACGCGGCGAACGACGCCACGATCTCGGGCAGGACCCACGCGGCCACGACGAAGGTGCCGACGACGGCCCGGACGACCTTGTTCGCCGAGCGCATGAGCAGTGCCAGGCCGAGCCCGAGCACGTTCTGCCCGACCACGGCCGAGGCCAGCAGGAACACGACGGTCAGGACGACCGACTTGGGGAAGTCCGGGTCCTGGAACAGCTCGACGTAGTTCTGGAACCCGACGAACTGCTGGTCGGCGGCGTTGGCACCGGTCAGTGCCGAGTTGGTGAACGACCCGTAGAACGACGAGATGACAGGGCCGAGCAGGAAGACGACGAGCAGGACGAGCGCGGGCAGGAGCGGGACGGCCCGGCCGACGTTGCGCAGCGGTCGCCGCCTGCGGGGGACGGGTGGATCGGTGCGCTTCGGCGCACCGGGCGCCGACAGCGTCGGCGCGAGGGGGGTGCTGGACACGGGGGTTGCCTTCCGGGTGCGGAGAGGGGTTCCGAAGGTGGGGAAGGACGGACCGGGAGGCGCGGTGCGGGACCGCGCCGCGCCTCCAGGCCGTCAGGGGGTGACGTCCGTCACCCCGCGGAGACCGTGTTCTCCTCGCCGACCACCTGCGTGACGGCCTCGTCGTAGGCGTCTGCCGCCTCCTTCGGCGACTGCTGGCCGGTCATCACCGACTCCATCGCGACCTGGATCGCGTTGGACACCTGCGAGTAGTCACTCGTCGCCGGACGGAAGTTGGTGTTCTCGACCAGACCGGAGAAGAACTCGAAGGTCGGGTTCGCGCCGGTGTACTCCGGGTCTGCGGCGACGTCCTTCCGGACGGCGATCTGGCTGTTCTCGGAGTCGTACTTGAGCGATCCGTCCTTGTCGAGGAAGGTCGTGATGAAGTCGAACGCCCCCTGCGGGTCCTTCGACTTCGCGCCGACCGCGAGCGTCCACCCGCCGGACATCGAGTTGTAGCCGGGCTCCTGGCCGTTCTGCGTCGGCATCGGCGCCTGCCCCATCACGTCGTTCCACTCGGGCCACGGCGCGGTACCGGTCTCCAGCCAGGTGCCGGACTGCCACGACCCGTCGAGGTCGATGGCGAGCTTGCCCTCCGGCAGCCACGACTGCGTGATGGTCGTGCCGATGTTCGTGTCGAGCGCCTGCTGCGGGGTGGGACCGAGGTCGCCCTGGTACACGTCCTCGATGAACTGCAGCGAGTCCTCGAACTGCTCCGACCCGGTGACCCACTTCTTGTCCTGGTAGAGCGTGTTGCCGGGGCCGTCCGCGCCGTACAGCAGCATCTCGAAGCCCTGCATGGTGGACGCCTCGCCCTGGGCCTTGCCGGAGTAGATGTTGAACGGGATGACGTCCGGCTGCTGCTCCTTGATGGTCTTCGCCGCCGCGAGGACGTCGTCCCAGGTCTTCGGCTTCCACGGGACGTCGAGTCCGGCCTCCTCGAAGATGTCCTTGTTGTACCAGAGGGCACGGGTGTCGGTGCCCATCGGGATGCCGTAGGTCTTGCCGTCCTCGCCCTCGCCCGCCTGCTTGGCGTTGTCGAAGAACTGGTCCCACTCGTCCCACTTCGCGGTGTACTCGTCGAGGGGCAGCAGGTAGCCCGCCTCGGCGTCGGCCTTGATGAGGAAGGTGTCCTCGTAGATGACGTCGGGGGCGGTGGCCGGCGCCTTGTTCATGAGCGCGAGCTTGGTGGCGTAGTCGTTCTCCTGCGCCTGGATGGGCACGAGTTCGACCTTCTTGCCCGGGTGGTCCTTCTCGTACTGCTTCTTGACGACCTTCAACTGGGCGTCGAGCTGCTGGAAGGCACCGAACTTCTGGTACGCGATCTTGATCGTGTCGCTCGAGGCGGACCCCGAGCTCGAGCAGCCAGCCAGACCGACCGCGGCCACGGCCACGGCTGCGAATCCGGCGATGATGCGGGTGCGTTTCATCGGTGCTCCTTTGCACGGGTGATGTCCGCGGGCTCCATCACCCGCGCGCTGGATTAGTCCAGCGTATGGACATAACCGTGTCAAGGAGTTTCTGGCAGACGGCGCGATGCGGCCCGTCCGCTGCGCACGATCGAGGTCCGCGCCGGCTGCGACCGAGCTCCGCAGGTGGGGGTAACCCCCGGCCCGGTCCGGGTGCGCACGTGCTGTTCCGGCGTCGGAGCCGTCGCGACACTGGATCCATGACCACCGCCACGCGCCCCACCACCGCCCGCCGCTCCCTGCGGATCGCCCTCGCCTCCACCGCCGCGCTGTCCGCGCTGCTGCTGACCGCCGGCTGCAGCGTGGTCGAGGACATCGTGCCGAACAAGACCCCCACGAAGCACTTCGACACGTACGCCGACGCGCCGCGCTCCGGGGAGTCGGAGGACCTGGCGTTCTTCATGCCGGAGTGGGTGCCGGAGGACGCGGAGGACATCGACGTCCGCCTCCACGTCTCGCAGCCCGGGTACGTCATCGGGTTCTCGTCGGCGAAGGGTGTCGACGTCGGCGACTGCACGAAGCTCGACGAGCCCTACGGCGGCCCGGCGATGACCGCGGACTTCCTGCCGTCGGACCTGCCCACCACGGGACTGGTCGGCTGCGGCGACGGTCGTGCGGTCGCCGAGATCGACGGCCGCTGGTACGGCTGGACCACCGAGGAGCCGATCCCCGGTCAGGACGACACGCAGACCATGCACGGCGCCGAGCACTGAGCGCTCGCACACCCGCCGAGTGAGCAGAAGACGCCGGGTCCGCAACGGGAACCCGGCGTCTTCTGCTCACTCAGCGCCCGACCGGGGCGCGGGGGGGGGCTACGCCGCGGTCGCGGCCTTCCGACGGCGGCGGACGATCAGCACGCCCGCACCCGCCGCGAGCAGCAGGAACGCCACCAGCGCACCGGCACCCATGCCCTCGGCACCCGTGAACGCCAACTGCCCGTCCGTCGTGATCGTGATCGGGGTCCACCCGATCAACGACCCGTCCGCAGCCGTCACCGCCAACCGGTGCGCACCCGGCACCGTGTCCGCCGGGATCGTCACCCGGACCGTGCCGTCCGCCGCGACCACGGCCGTGCCGATCAGTGTCGGCGACGAGTACAACCACACGCGCACCGTCTCACCAGCCGACGCCGTGCCGACCGTCACCGTGATCGTCTCCCCCGCACGAGCCGTCGCCGGCGCCGAGACACCACCACGGTTCGCCTCCGTCAACGACGACTCCGACGGCGCCACCGGAACCGACGGAGTCCCACCGGTGACCGGAGGCGTCGTCGGGGTGATCCCGTCGCCCGGCGGGACCGGCGTCGGCGACGGCGCAGGCGTCGGGTCCGTCCCCGGACCCGGCGTCGGACCAGGCGTCGGGCCGGGCGTCGGACCCGGCGTGGGGTCGGTGCCCGGGTCCGTGTCGCCGCCCTCGCACGGGTACGTCCCGGTGCGCAGCGAGAACCCGTCCGTGTCGTTGTCGTCGGCGTAGAACGTCGCGCGCTCCCCGTCGATGCAGACACCCGAGATCGCGAAGCCCTCGTTGGCGAGCGTGCGGTCGGCGCTCGACGGCGCCTCGTACAGCGTCGTGGCGGTGAAGGCGCCGTCGGCGACCTCGTACAGCGCGGTCCGACCGGAGCACACCTCGTCGCAGACCACCCAGAGCGCGTCGAGCGTCGGGTCGAACTGCACGTCGGCGACGACGGCGAGCGAGGTCGCGATCGTGGCGACCCGCTGCGACGAGCCGTCGTCCATCAGGGCGTAGGCGTACACGCTCGCGGTGCCCTCGACCCCGACGAAGAACAGGCCCTCGCCGTGCCCGGCGTACGTCGACGGGGCGTACGCCGCGCCGGTGCGCTCGTCGACGAAGCCGTGTTCGGTGAGCCAGGTGTCCGGGATCCAGGTGACGCCCTCGAGCCCGGCGTTCGCGCCCAGGCCCGGGAAGTCCGCGGCCAGGTTCCACTCGTCGGTCGCCCGGAGCGTGGCCTCGGAGCCGTCGGTCGTGGCGTAGCGCAACACCGACGGGCGGCTCGTCTTCGACACGTCGTTGTCACGCTCGGTCGACACGTAGACGGCACCGGGGTCGTCGCTCGTGACGGTCACGCCCTCGGCGTCCGGGGTACCGGTGCCGTCGGCGTACCGCAGGTCGGTGCCCGCGGCGTTCGACGGCGCCCAGCCGCCCTCGCCGTCCGAGGTCAGGTGGTAGAGCAGCCCGTCGCCGTTCTGCACGGCCCAGAGCTGCCCGTCCCGCGACGCCGTCGAGGTCGTCCAGTCCAGGCCGCTCAGGTCACCGGTGAAGGTGCCCTCGTCGTCGAGCACGGTCTCGTCCGCGCCGCCGGGCCAGGCCTCGGCGGTCACGACGCCCGCGAACCGGTTGGCCGCACCCTTGGTCGGCTCCGCGGTCTCGGCGAAGTCGCCGGTACCGTCGGGGTTCCGGCCGGTCGTCGTGGCGGCGTGCGCCGTCCACGAGGTCGAGTCGACGACCACGCCCCGGGTGTCGGACAGCCGCACGGCGTCCGCCCCGCCGAGCCCGAAACCGAAGTCCGCCTCGTCGAGCACGGTGAAGCCCCCGGCCGCGACGGTCGTGCCGGCGGGGATCGTCCACGTGTGGTCGTCCTCGCTGTCGCGCAGCACGTACCCGCCCAGGTCGACGGTCGCGCTGCCGACGTTGGTCAGCTCCACCCAGTCGCCTGGGGTGCCGCCCTGCGACTCGACCTCGTTGATCCGGACGGGCGAGGAGCAGTCGTTCGCCGCCCCCTTGGTCGAGGCCGTGGTGTCCACGAGCGGTCCGACGCCGTCGGCGCAGCGGCCGTACGTGACGCCCGCGTGGGTCGTCCACGCGTACCGGAGCACCAGGGCACCGGCGGGGTCGAACAGGCGCACCGTGTCGGTACCGCCGAGCCCGAAGTCGAACCCGGGCGCGGTGGCCGAGACCTGGTCGACGACGACGTGCCCGCCGGGCGCGACGGTCGAGCCGCTCGGCAGGACGTACGCCTCGTGCGAGTTGTCGGAGTCGAGGAACGCGTACCCGGACAGGTCGATCGCGGTGCCCGAGGTGTTCGCGAGCTCCACCCAGTCGGTGTCGTCGCCGTTCGACTCGACCTCGTTCACGACGAGGCCGTTCGGTGCGGCGGCGCCGATGGTCGGGTCGTCGTCACCGACGGCGGCGAGGGCCGGGGTCGCCGTGACGACGCCGCCGGCGACGACCATCGCGGTCGCGATGGCCGCACCGATCCGCAGCGTGGGCGGGCGCAGGGCAGGAACGCGCATGCAGGGTCCTTCTCGGGGAGGGCGGGGAGGGAGACCTGCACGACTGTTCAGCACCTGGGCGTCCGGGCGGTGGCGTCGAGGTGAACGGACGGTGTCCCGGGTCGCGCCCGCGCTCTGGACGCGCGGTGCGCGGACGGGAGGCGCGGGGCGGCCCCGCACCGCGCCTCCCGGCCGTCCCGCGGACGCGCGCACGGCACCCGGTGAGCAGGAGACGTCGGGTCGCCATCGCGGACCCGACGCCTTCTGCTCACTCGACGCGAGCCCGCGCGCCCCCGTCAGCGGCGGATGAGCAGGGCGCTCGCGCGGGGCGACAGCGACGCGTCGAGCACCAGGCACGCGGCCCCGACCGCTGCGACGTCGGCGCCGCGGTCGCTCTCGACCACCTGCACCTCGTGCTTGGGCACGAGCAGGGGTGACCCCGCGATGGCCGTCCGCGCCGCCGGCAGCGCGGCCGGTGCGATGCGCGACCAGAACGGTCCGCCGAACACCACGCGGTCGACGTCGAGCAGGTTCACGATGAGCACGACCGCGCGTCCCATCACGGTGCCGGCCTCGGCAGCGAGCCCGGTTGCCGTCTCGTCCCCGCGGGCGATGGCGTCCGCCAGCTCGTCCCACGCCGTATCGACTGCGCTGGCCGGATCGGCGGCGCCGCCGTCGGCCAGCATCAGCCCCCGCGACCGCGCGATCTGCACGAGCCGGTCGGGGGCGACGGCCGCGCCGACCTCGCCGCGGGTCCCGGCACCGTCCGGGGTGCCCGCGAGCGACCCCTGGTCGACCATGATGTGGCCGGCGTCGCCCGCGTTCGAACCGACGCCGCGCACGGGCTCGTGGTCGATGACGAGTCCGACGCCGAAGCCCGTGCCGAAGTACACGAAGGCGAAGTTCCGCGCCGAGGACTCCCCCGCCAGGAACATCTCGCCGACCACCGCCGCCGTGACGTCCTTCTCGAGCAGCACCGGGTAGCCGGTGGCCTCGGCGAGCGCGTCGCGCAGCGGGACGTCCCGCCAGCGCGGCAGGAACGGCGGGTCGACGACGATGCCGGCTTCGACGTCGATCGGCCCGGGGCTGGCGATGCCGACCCCGAGCACGCTGTCGACCGACACCCCGGCGTCGGCGACGAGCCGTTCGACGGCGGTCGCCATGGTCCGCACGACCTGGGACGGATCGTCGGCGGTGGGGGTGGACGTGGTGGTGGCGGCGACCACGGTGCCCGCGAGGTCGAGCAGGACGTAGGTGACGACGGCCGGGTCGACGTGCACCCCGACGGCGTACCGGCTGCCGGGCTCGAGCCGCAGGATCGTGCGGGGCTTGCCGCGACCGGCGACGACGGTGCCGGACTCGACGATCATGCCGGCCTCGATGAGGAACCGGGTGACGTTCGACACGGTCTGCGCGCTGAGGCCCGTGCGGGCGGCGAGCTCGACGCGGCTCAACCCGTCGGGCGACCGACGGACGGCGTCCAGGATCACCGTGCGGTTGAACCCACCGATCGACGGCAGGTTCGCCCCACGCCGGTGTTCTGCCATGTCGCGACCATACCGCGGCAACGGTGCGGTCTCGGTCGGTCACGAGCGCTGGCCCCGAGCCGGGTCGCACCGTTAGCCTGGCCGCATGTCCGACCTGCGCCTGGAAGAACTCTCCGCGAAGACCGCTGCGGCGGCGAACTCCCTGACGCTCAAGCCGGGCCAGGAACAGTTCGTGCAACCGACCACCTACGGCGTCGCCGAGTCCGACGTCAAGCCGAGCTCGGCCTGGACCCGCGTGGTGCTGGACGACGACGAGGTCCTCGGGCTGATCATCGGGTCCTTCGACGCCGACAACGCGCAGGAAGAGCTGCGCAGCTGCATCTGGCGCGTCAACGTCGCGGCGAGCGCGCAGGGTCGCGGCGTCGGTCGCTTCGCCGTGCACGGTCTGGCAGAGGAAGCACGCAGCCGTGGGTTCGAGCGCCTGACGGTCGTGTACGAGCCGGGTGGCGACGACAGCCCCGAGGCGTTCTTCCGCGCCGTCGGCTTCGAGGTCGTGCGCGAGACCCGGTACGGCGACCACTTCGCGGTCCTGACGCTCTAGTGCCGTCCGACGCGGTGCCGGCCGATGCGGTGCCGTCCGACGCGGTGCTCTCCGACGGCGTGCCGACGGACGGCGTCGACTTCGGGGCTGCCGTCGCCGAGGTGGTGCGGCTCATCCCGCCCGGTCACGTCATGACCTACGGGGACGTCGCCGCCGCGCTCGGCTCACGCGCCTCGCGCGCAGTCGGCAAGGTGATGGCGCACGAGGGTGCCGGCCTGCCCTGGTGGCGGGTGGTGCGCGCGGGCGGACACCCACCCCTGCACCACGAGGCCCGGGCGCTCGAGCACTACCGCGCCGAGGGGACGCCGCTCGTGCAGGGGGCCTCGACCTGGAGGCTCGACATGCGTCGTGCGCGCTGGTCGCCCACGACGGACGGCGACGACCCGTTCTGATCCCCGGACCGGGCAGGTCGGCGACCGGTCCGCCGCGCTGGGCAGCGGTCAGCGGTCAGCGGTCGAACCGCGCACCCTTCGGGTTCGCGGGCAGCAGGCACAGCACGTACAGGACGAGCGAGCCGATGCCCGGCAGCACGTGCAGGAACTGCCAGAAGCCGGACAGGTTCGCGTCGTGCAGCCGTCGGGCGCCGACGGCGAGCGAGCCGACGAGCGTCACGAGCCCCCAGAGCACGAACAGGTAGGAGCCGACCGGGTTCTCGAACAGCGGTGTGTCCGGCGTGAAGGCCTGCGGGACGAGCTGCAGCACGAGGCCGATCGCGAACGACGTCAGCCACCACCACCAGAACTCGGCGCGGGAAGCCCGCCCGGTGAACACGGTGTACTTCCGCCAGAACCGGCGCACGGCCTCGACGAAGGGGGCGCCGTAGAAGGGTTCGTGGAGGGCGACGCCGCCGGGCTGCACGCTGTCGTTGGTCATGGAGCAAGCCAATCACGTCGAGGAGCGCGACATCCGGGCGCCTGATTCGAAAGGGACGAAACCTGTTACGTTTGCTGCGGAGGAGATGACGATGCCAGCACACGCGCATGCACTGCAGCAGGAGACGTACGAGGCTTCCGATGCCGGAGCGGTCGCGCAGGTCCACGACTTCCTCGCCGCCCGTGCTGCAGCAGGCGGGGATGCGATCGAAGCCCGCTACTTCCTCGCCGGAGCCGAGGCGGGAGACCACGTCGAACTCCCGGCCGAGGTCCATCGAGTGCTCCTGCAGGTGGTCGAAGCGATGCAGCTCGGCCTGGCCGTCACGGTCTCCCCGCAGTCCCGCACGCTGACGACCCAGCAGGTTGCGGAGTTGCTCAACGTGAGTCGACCAACGGTCGTCAAGATGCTCGACCGGGGAGACATCCCGTTCGAGAAGATCAGCACGCATCGACGGATCAAGCTCGCGGACGCGCTTGCGTACCGGAAGCGACGCCGAGCTGAGCAGTACGAAGCACTGGCGGCCCTGTACTCCACGGAGTACGACGAAGCCGACGATGTCGACGCGACGCTGGCGGACCTCCGGCTCGCACGGAGACAGCTCCGAGCAGGCCGACGAGACTGAACCGCGGCACATGACATACTACGCTCGTGTTCACGGCGCTCCTCGACACGTGTGTGCTCTGGCCCAGCCTCCAGCGGGATCTCCTGCTGTCGCTCGCCATCGAGGGCGTGTACCGCCCGATGTGGAGCACGGCGATCCTCGATGAGCTCGAGTACCACGAGGCCGCGAAACTGGTCGCTCGCGGTACGGACGAGGCCGGCGCCGCGGAGCGAGCACACCGGCTGGTCGAGACGATGCGCCTGACGTTCGACGACGCCATCGTCACAGGATGGGAGCGCCTGGACGGTTCCTACGGGCTCCCGGACCCTGACGACGAACACGTGGTCGCCGCTGCGGAGCTGGGCGGAGCCGGCGCCATCGTCACCCTCAACGGCAAGGACTTCCCGGGCGACAGGATCCCGAGCGACATCGACGTCCTCGCACCGGCCTCGTTCGTGCACGACCAGGTCTCGCTCCGTCCGGAGGCTGCGACCCGGGCCGTCCTCGAACTCGCGTCGAGGACCGGACGGCACGGCCCCGAGCTGTCGCCGGTCCAGGTCGTCGACGTCCTGGAGAGCCGCTACGCGATGCAGGAAGCCGCGGCGCTCCTCCGACACCAGCTGGCAGACCCTGCGTGATGTCGGCGATGACGCTCCGCGGAGCGTCATCGCCGACATCACGACTCGTCACACGAGCGAGTCGCGCCAGGCCGCGTGCAGCTGGGCGAACCGCCCGGTGCCGCCGATGAGGTCGGCGGGGGTGCCGTCCTCGACGATCCGGCCGTGCTCCATGACGAGCACCCGGTGGGCGATCGCGACGGTGGACAGGCGGTGCGCGATGATCACCGCGGTGCGGTCGGCGAGCAGGGTCTCCAGGCCCTCCTGCACGAGTCGCTCCGAGGGGATGTCGAGCGACGCCGTCGCCTCGTCGAGGATGAGCACCTTCGGGTCGGCGATGAATGCCCGGGCGAACGAGAGCAGCTGTCGCTGACCCGCAGAGACACGACCACCGCGCTTGTTCACGTCGGTGTCGTACCCGTCGGGCAGCGCCATGATGAACTCGTGCGCGCCGACGGCCTTGGCCGACGCCTCGATTTCCTCGCGCGACGCACCGGGCTTGCCGAGCGCGATGTTGTCCGCGACGGTGCCGGAGAACAGGTACGCCTCCTGCGTGACCATGACGATCGCGCGGCGCATGTCCTTCGTGTCGAGCTCGCGCAGGTCCACGCCGTCGAGCTTCACCGAGCCCTGGGTCGGGTCGTAGAAGCGCGCCATGAGCTTGGCGAGCGTCGACTTGCCGGCACCGGTGGACCCGACCAGGGCGATGGTCTGCCCCGACGGGATGTGCAGGTCGAACTCGGGCAGCACGACCTTGCCCTGGTTGTAGGCGAAGACGACGTCGTCGAAGTCCATCTTGCCGGTGGCGTCCGCCAGCCGGGTGGGCTTCACGGGGTCCGGCACGCTCGGCCGTTCCTCGAGGACGCCGGAGATCTTCTCCATCGCCGCCGAGGCCGACTGGTACCCGTTGTAGAACATCGCGAGTTCCTGCGCCGGGTCGAAGAAGCGCTTGGCGTACAGCGCGACCGCGAGCAGCGCACCGACCTCGAGCGTCCCGCCGACGATCCGGAACCCACCGACGATGACGACCGCGGCGAGCGTGGCGTTGCCGATGAGCACGAGCACCGGGTCGAAGGTGCCGAACAGGTTGAACACCTTCGTGTTCGCCACCCGGTAGTCCTCGACGAAGCCGCCGTACTCGTCACGGTTGCGGGACTCCTTGCGGAACGCCTGCACCGCGCGGATGCCCGTCATCGTCTCGACGAAGTGCACGATCACGCGCGCCGAGGTGACGCGGGTGGCGCGGAACAGCGTCTGCGAGTTCGTCTGGAACCAGCGGATCAGGAACCAGAGCGGCACGAGCGACACCGCGAGGACCAGGCCGGACGTCGGGTCGAGGAGCACCAGGGCCACGGCGGTGAACACCATGTAGAGCACGCCCTGGATCAGCTGGTTCAGCCCGGAGTCGAGCAGCTCGCGGATCGAGTCGAGGTCACTCGTCTGGCGCGAGATGATCCGGCCGGACGTGTAGGTCTCGTGGAACTCGAGTGACAGCCGCTGCGTGTGCAGGAACACCCGCTTGCGCAGGTCGAACAGGATCGCCTGGCTGATCCGCGCCGCGAGCACCGTGTACCAGGCGGTGAGCACCGCACCGAGGACGGCCACGACGATGTACGTCGAGACGACCCCGAACGCCGGCACCCAGTCGTCCTGGTCGAGCACGGCGGGCAGGGCGTTGTCGATGCCCCACGCGATCAGCGCCGGACCCGCGACGGTGCCCGCGGTCGAGACCACGACCACGATGCCGAGCAGCACCAGCCGGAGCTTCAGCGGTGCGGCGAGCGAGCCGAGCAGGGCGAGGGACCGGCGCCGCAGGCGCTTGCTCTCGGCCTTGGTGAAGTCCTCACGCTCCTCGCCGCGCACGCCCAGCGTGGTGATCGAGGCGGTGACGGGTGCGGCAGACTGCTCGTCCGCAGCCTCCTGCGGGACGGAAGCCGTTCCTCCCGGCAGGTTCTGGTCGGTCTGCTGGCTCATGCCATCGCCTCCTGTCGTGCCGTCGCATCGTCGTCGTCGAGCGACGAGATGACGTAGCGGTAGTGCTCGTTGGTGGCCATCAGGTCGTGGTGGGTCCCGACGGCCGTGACGACGCCGTTCTCCATCAGGGCGACCCGGTCGGCCAGCGTCACCGTCGACGGACGGTGCGCCACGATGAGCGAGGTGGTCTCGGCGAGCACGCGACGCAGACCGGCCTCCACCCGCGCCTCGGTGTCGACGTCGAGCGCCGACAGCGGGTCGTCGAGCACCAGCACCGACGGCCGCGCGGCGATCGCACGCGCGAGTGCCAGGCGCTGACGCTGCCCACCGGACAGCGACAGGCCCTCCTCGCCCACGCGGGTGTCGACACCGTCGGGCAGGTCGTCGACGAAGGACGCCTGCGCGATGTCGAGGGCCTCGCGCATGAGCGCCTCGGCTTCGTCACCGTGCACGTCGGGCCGACCGAGCAGCACGTTCTCGCGCACGGTCGACGAGAACAGGGTGGCGTCCTCGAAGGCGACGCCGACGTGTCGACGCAGCTCTTCGCGGGTGAGGTCGCGGATGTCGACCCCGTCGATCGTCACGGAACCGCCGGTCACGTCGTACAGGCGCGGCACGAGCGAGAGCAGCGTCGTCTTGCCGCAGCCGGTCAGCCCGACGAGCGCCATGGTCTCGCCCGGCTGCAGCTGCAGCTCGACGCCGTTGATGAGGTCCGGGTACTGCGGTGCGGAGTCCTGGTACCGGAAGTGCACGCCGTTGAACGACAGGGCACCGTGCGGCTCCGCGATCGTCTTCGGGTGCTCCGGGTCCGTGATGGTGTTCTCGGAGTCCATGACCTCGAAGAACCGGTCGACCGCGGTGCGGGTGTCGAACGTCATCGAGAGCAGGAAGCCGATCGACTCGATCGGGAACCGCAGCACCGTCGCCGTCGCGAAGAACGCGAACAGCTGGCCGACGCTGAGCTCGCCCTGCGACGCCAGCCAGATGCCGGCGAGCAGGCACAGCGCGAACGCGACGTCCGGCACGAGCAGCAGCCACAGCCAGATGCCCGCGATGGCCTTCGCCTTCTTGATCTCGGTGCCGCGCAGGGCCTCGGCCTGCTCGCTGAACTCCTGGAGCTTCGCGCCGCCGCGGCCGAAGGCCTTGAGGACGCGGATGCCGTGCACCGACTGCTCGACGCTCGTGGCGAGGTCGCCGACCTGGTCCTGACTGCGACGCGCGACGACGGAGTACCGGCGTTCGAAGAGCAGTCCGCTGATCCAGAGCGGGATCGACGCGATCAGGAAGATCAGGCCGAGCAGCCACCCGAAGGTGAACAGCACGACGAAGCCCACGACGATCGTGACGATGTTCACGACGAGCAGGACGACGCCGAACGCCAGCCAGCGGCGGATCAGGGACAGGTCCGACACGGAACGGGACAGCAGCTGCCCGGACTCCCACCGGTCGTGGAACGCGACCGGCAGGTCCTGCAGCTTCGCGTACAGGGCGTTCCGCATGCTCGTCTCGATGCGGGTGGACGGGCGCATCACCAGACGACGGCGCGAGGCGATGAAGAACGCCTCGAGCGCGCCGAGGGCGAGCACCCCGAGTCCGGCGGGCCAGATCTGCGCGGAGTCGCGCGACGACAGCGGACCGTCGACGAGCCACTGCAGCACGTAGGGGATTGCGAGCGCCACCAGGGAGGCTCCCATCGCTGCGGCCATGCCGCCGATGATGCGCCCCTGGTAGGGCTTCACGTAGGGGTGGATCCGCGCGATCGCGCGGAAGGTGGACGGGCGCGCCGTGGTGGGCGACTTGGACATGCGTTGCGTCCTCATGCGTCTGCCGGGTCCCCGGGTCGCGCCGCCGCTCGCGTGCGTGCGCGGCTTCGGCCTGGAGGCTCGGTGTGGCGTTGCGTGGTGATCATCGGCCGGGCGCGTGGTCGCGTCTCCGCCGTCACTCGCGTGACGTCGGTCGGGCCGGAGGCACCGGGGGACGGAAGTCCCCCGGGTTCAGGCGGGTGGTTCGCGGACGCCGGTGGTGCTGCGCCGCGGGGCCGTGGGAACGGCCCGACTAGACGGCGGCCGCGGCGCGGGGTCGCGGTGCGATCGGGGATCGCCGTGCGGGAGTGGTCCCCACGACGGACACGAGACCTGCGCGGGCGGCCGTCGCCACGGTTCCGGTCATGTTGTCCATCGTCACTCCAGTCGTCGTCTTCGTCACCGTTGTGTCCGCGGTGCCGCCGGTCCCGAGGGATCGTCGGCTGCCTGCCGCGGAGCCTTACAGACTATTCACAGTGAGTCGCGGCGCGCAATGGTTCGCCACCGATTGTTCACATCAGTGGAAGAAGTGCCGCTCGCCCGTGAAGTACATCGTCACGCCGGCCGCCGTGGCCGCCGCGATGACCTCGTCGTCGCGCACGCTGCCACCGGGCTGTGCGACGGCACGGACCCCGGCGTCGAGCAGCACCTGCAGGCCGTCGGCGAACGGGAAGAAGGCGTCCGACGCCGCGACACTGCCGGCTGCCCGGTCACCGGCGCGGTCCACGGCGAGGTGGCACGAGTCGACCCGGTTGACCTGGCCCATGCCGACGCCGACGCTCGCACCCTGGTTCGCGAGCAGGATCGCGTTCGACTTGACGGAGCGGCTCGCCCGCCAGGCGAACGCCAGGTCGGCCAGGGTCTGCTCGTCGGCGGGCTCCCCCGCGACGAGGGTCCAGGTGGTCTGGTCGAAGCCGGTGAAGCGGTCGGCGTCCTGCACCAGGAAGCCGCCGGAGACCTGCTTGACCTCGCGGTCGGCGAGCGCGAAGTCGGCCGGCAGCGTGAGCAGGCGGATGTTCTTCTTGCGCGACAGGATCTCGAGCGCCTCGGGGTCGAAGCCCGGTGCCACGACGACCTCGGTGAAGATGTCCTTGACGGTCTCGGCCATGGCGACGGTGACCGGACGGTTCGCCGCGATGACCCCGCCGAACGCCGACAGCGGGTCGCAGGCGTGCGCCGCCGCGTGGGCCGACGCGATCGGGTCGGCGGCGTCGGACGGGGCGATCGCGATGCCGCACGGGTTGGCGTGCTTGATGATCGCAACGGCGGGCTCGTCGAAGTCGAAGGCCGCGCGGACCGCTGCGTCGGCGTCGACGTAGTTGTTGTACGACATCGCCTTGCCGTGCAGGAGCGTCGCCTGGGCGATGCCGGCTGCGTCGGGGGCCGTGTACAGGGCGGCCCGCTGGTGCGCGTTCTCGCCGTAGCGGAGGGTGTCGGCCAGCTCCGCGTCGATCGTGAGGGACGTCGGGAAGGCGCTCCGGGCCTCCACGTCGGCGTCGTCGGCCGCGGCGGACCCACCGGCGGCGACCACGTCGGATGCGAAGTAGGACGCCACCGCGCTGTCGTAGGCGGCGGTGTGGGCGAAGGCCTGGGCGGCGAGGCGCTTGCGGAGCTCGAGCGTGGTGCCGCCGGCGCGGACGGCCTCGACGACCTCGGCGTAGGACGACGGCGAGACGACGATCGCCACGTTCGGGTGGTTCTTCGCCGAGGCGCGGACCATCGCCGGGCCGCCGATGTCGACGTTCTCGACCACGGTCGCGGCGTCGGCGCCCGACGCCACCGTCTCGACGAACGGGTACAGGTTCACGATGACCAGCTCGAACGGCGCGATGCCGAGGTCGGCGAGCTGCTGCTCGTGCGACTCGAGGCGCAGGTCGGCGAGCAGGCCGGCGTGCACCGCCGGGTGCAGGGTCTTCACGCGGCCGTCGAGGGATTCCGGGAACCCGGTGACGCTCTCGACACCCGTCACCGCGTAGCCGGCGTCGCGGATGGTCTGCGCGGTGGACCCGGTCGACACGATCTCGACGCCGGACTCGGCGAGCGCTCCGGCGAGCTCGAGCAGGCCGGACTTGTCGCTCACCGAGACGAGTGCTCGGCGGACCGGCACCACGTCGCGGTCACGGTAGAGGCTGGGGTCGGCTGCGTGCACGCTCATGCGCTCGGGGTGCCCTTCAGGTCGGTGGTGCCGTTGGCGATGTCGAGGATGGTCTGGATGAGCAGGCGGCGCTCGACCGGCTTGATGCGGTCGTGCAGCGTCGACTCGGTGTCACCAGGCAGCACCGGGATGCGCTCCTGGGCGAGGATCGGGCCGGTGTCGACGCCGTCGTCCACCGCGATGACGCTCGCGCCGGTCTCGGTGACACCGGCCGCCAGGGCGTCCCGCACGCCGTGGGCGCCGGGGAACTCGGGCAGGTACGCCGGGTGGGTGTTGATGATGCCGGGGGCGAACTCGGACACCACGGCCGGGGGCAGCAGCCGCATCAGCCCGGAGAGCACGAGCAGGTCGGGCGACCACGGACGGATCTGCTCGGCCAGGGCCTGTCCCCACTCGGCACGCGACCCGTACCGGGTGAACGGCACGGTGAAGGTCGGGATCGAGAACTCCTCGCCCAGGCCCAGGCCCTCGGCGTCACGGTCGGCACCGATGGCGACGACGCGGGCGGGGTACTCGGCGTCGAAGGTCGCTTCGAGCAGGGCTCGGAGGTTCGACCCGGTACCGGAGATCAGGACGACCAGTTCGAGCACGGCACCAACCCTATCGGGAGGCACGGCGTCGACGGGTGCCGTCAGCGGTCGTCCTTGGGCTGACGCCACCAGGGCAGTTCGTCCTCGGGGATCTGGTCGGTGGTGTCCCAGTTCGTCGGGCGACCCTGCGGCGTCGGCGTCGGCCGCTGCGACGGCGCGGACGGCCGGGGCGCGGACGCGGCGGGCTCGGCGGGCTCGTCGGCCTCGTCGTGGTCAGCGTCGACGTCGTCCCGGCCGGCGACGAACTCCTCGGTGCTCCACGGGAACGCGGGCTGGGCGTCGGTCGGCACGGGTGCCGGCGCCGCAGGCCGCTCGGGGGCGGGAGCAGGCCGCTGCGGCTCCGGGTCGGACCGCGTCACACGGTCGCGCAGCTCGCCGGCCCGGCCGCGGACGCCCTCGGCCGCACCCACGACCCGGTCGCGGAGCCCACCGAGCACCGCGCGCCCGGCGCCCCGGCGCTGCGGTTCCGGCTCGGCGGCCAGACGATCGGCGGCCACCGCGTCGGTCTTCGCCCAGTCGGGGAGCTCGACGTCGTGGTCGGTGTCGGCGATGCGCGGTGCGACGGACGGCGGCGTCGACACGGACGGCGTCGTCGACACAGACGGCTCATCGGCGACCGGTCCGCTGCCGACCGGTCCGCTTCCGGCCGGTCCGCTGCCGATCGGCTCGGTCGCCTGCTCCGTCGTGGCGCGGGACCGTGCGGCGGTGGACCCGTCGTGGGACTCCTCGACCACGAAGCGGTGCACGTCGGTGGTGCGACCGGCGCCGGCCTGGTCGAGGGCGGCGAGGAGCGACCCCTCACCGGCGTCGGCCACCGCTGCGTCGTCGACGTCGGCCTCGGTCCACCGCTCGCGCGTCCGCCCGCGGTCCGGCAGGCGGACGAGGTCGCTACCCGCGGCGAGCGCGATGATCGCCGGCAGTCCGACCTCGAGCGCGGCGAAGCCACCGACGGCGAAGGCGTCCGGCCCGACGTCGGTCAGGCGCCCCGGGCCGAGCGAGCCGGACGACAGCCAGGCGATGAGCCCGGTGGAGACCCCGGCGACGAGCCCGACGGCCACCCCGCCGAGCGCACGGTACAGCGCGGAGTCGTCCTGGCCGAGGGCACGGACCAGGCGCGGTCGCATCGCACCGCCGACCGCGAACCCGGCGACGACCGGCACGAGGATCCAGACCAGGCCGAAGGTGTGCCCGGCGGTCGGCAGCGCGCCGAAGACGGGCAGGCCGGGGATCGGGCCGAGGGTGGTGGCGATCGGGGACACGCTCGACCCGGCGCCGATGGCGAAGCCGGGGCCGACGAGCCACGCCGTGGCCCAGCCGACCAGGTCCGGCAGGAAGGCGAGCTGCCCGACGGTGAGCGCGACACCGCCGATGACGCCGGCGTGCGACTGCTCGTACAGGGTGATGACCTCGGCGAACGAGGTGAAGAGGAGCAGGCCGACCAGGACGGCGGCGACGCCGACCACCGCGGCGGTCGCGGCGGTCCCGGCGCGCAGTCCGAACGCAGCGACGGCGCGCCACACGGCGGGGACGCGGTCGATCGTCGCGACGACCCGCTGCGTCACCGCGTCGGCGGGCAGGCCGCGACGACGACGGCAGACCTCGGACGTCACGAGTGCCGGGATCCCGAACCACAGCGCGGGCAGGACCACCGCCTGCCAGATCGTCGGCCGGGTGGCGGCGGAGGCCGAGGACAGCGCGACGCCCAGGCCCAGGAGCGCGACGACGGCCGTCCCGACGAGCAGCCCGGTGGTGCGGTGCTCGGTCTC
Source organism: Curtobacterium oceanosedimentum (assembly GCF_020297365.1). Classification (GTDB taxonomy): domain Bacteria; phylum Actinomycetota; class Actinomycetes; order Actinomycetales; family Microbacteriaceae; genus Curtobacterium. The sequence continues at coordinate 22,804 of NZ_JAIXIG010000006.1, read as the reverse complement.
GGCGAACCGACGTCCGGCGCGACCGCCGAGCCACGCGGTGACGACCGCGAAGCCGAGCGCCGCGAGCGTCACGTGGATGGGGTCGGCGGCACCGCTGACCCCGGTGCTCTTCGCGAGCGCGGACCCGAGCAGGAAGGAGACGTCGACGCCGTGGCCGACGAGCCAGACGCTGCCGGTGGCCTTCCAGAAGACGTCCCAGTCGACCTGCAGGCCGTACTCGAACCCCCACAGCAGCGTCAGCGGGACCAGGGCGACGCCGATCCCGACGCCGACCGTCACGACCGCCTCGATCGCGGCGAGCAGAGCGGTTCCCAGGCGGTTCATCGCAGTGAGGATACGGGCGTCGTGCGTCCGCCCGGCCCCGGCGCGCGGCCTCCCCGGCAAAACACCGGTGTGCCGCGGCTGCGGAGCCGGCCCCGCGGACGACGGGAGGCTCCCCACCAACTGGTGGGGAGCCTCCCGTCCGTGCTCGGTGACGACCGTCAGCGCGCCTCGCGGCGGCGACGGGCGACGAGCGCCGTGCCGAGACCGGCGAGGACCAGCACGGCCGCGGCCAGGAGCGGGCCCCGCACGTCGGCGCCCGTCCAGGCGAGCTCGCCGTCGTCGCCCCGAGCGGGCACCGCACCGGGGGTCGCCGACGGCGCCGTGGCACCGGGCTCCGCCGGGACGGTCGGGTCGGTCGGGTCGGTCGGCTCGACGGCGGGCTCCTCGGTGTCGACCGGCGCGACCGGGCCCGAGGCGGAGATCCCGGTCACCGTGCCGTCCGCGTCGACCGCGAACCAGAGACGGGCCGTCTGCGCACCGGCGGTGACGACGAGCTCGTGGCTGCCGGCCTCGAGCGCCGGCAGCGCGGCGGTCGCGTCGAGCGTGCCGTCCTCGGCGGTCGTGCCGGTGTACACCGTGGTCGGCGTGGAGTACACGACGGCCTCGACGTCCTGGCCGGCGGCGAAGCCCGAGGCGTGGATCGCGAAGCTCGCACCGTCGACGGCGTCACCCGTCCGGAACCCGGCGTCGATGGTCAGGTCCGGCGTGGTCACGTAGGTGAACGCACCGGCGGACCGGGCGGTCCCCCAGGCGGTCGTCACGATGACGTCGACGGCGTCGTCCGCGGCACGCGGCTCCGACTCCGGCGCGAGCACGGTGAGCGAGGTCGACGTGTTCGTCGCCGTCGTGTCGACCTGCGCCTCGACGCCGCCGATGGTGGCGGTGGCACCGTCGAGGTCGGTGCCCGTGATCGTCACGGCGTCACCGGCGTCACCCGTCGCCGGCGAGACCGCCGTGATGACCGGCACCGAGGACGCGATGACCAGCGTGTGGTCCACGCGGCCCGTGAAGCCGTCGCCGCCCGTCGCCGTGACGGTGAACGCGGAGGAGCCGGACCCGGTCGGGATCCCGGTGAGCGTGCCGTCGGCCTCCAGCTCGATGCCCGCCGGCAGGGCGCCGTCGGTCACCGCGAAGGTGTAGGTGTCGCTCCGGTCGCCCGATGCCGTCAGGGTCTGCGCGTACGGGACCCCCTGCTTGCCGTCGGGCAGCTCGGTCGGACTGACCGTGACGACGGGCGCGGTGAAGCGGAATCGGCCCGCCTCGCTCGTCGCGCTGGTGCCGCCGGCCGTGGTGACGGTCACGTCGACGACGCCCTTAGAGGACGCCGGGGTGACGGCGGTGATCTCGGTGGCGGAGTCGACCGTGTACGACGCGGCCGCCGCGTCACCGAACGAGACGGCGGTGGCGCCGGTGAACCCGGTGCCGCGGATCGTCACCGTCGTGCCGCCGTAGACCACGCCCGACGCGGGCGAGACCTCGGAGACCGTCGGGACGGCCACGCGCACCTCGGGGCTGTAGGCGCGGGAGCCCGTGTCGCCGTTGGCGTCGGTGGCCGTGACGGTGAACACCGTCGTCGTGGCCTCGGTCGGGGTGCCGCTCAGCGCACCACCCTCGCTCAGCGTCAAGCCTGCGGGGAGCACCCCGGCCGTGACCGCGAACCGGTACGGCGCGTTGCCACCCGAGGCGCTGAGCTGCTGCGAGTAGGCGACGCCGACCTGGGCCGCCGGGAGCGTGGCGGGTGCGACCACGACGGTCGCTGCGGTGACGACGAGCCGGTCCGCATCGCCGGTCGCGCTCGTGCCGCTCGGGTTCGTGACGGTCGTGTCGACCGTGCCCACGGGGATGTCGGCCGGGACGACCGCGGTGACCCTCGTGTCGGAGACGACCACGAACGACACGGCGGGCGTGGCGCCGAAGCGGACGGCGGACGCACCCGTGAAGCCGGAGCCGGTGATCGTGACCGTGCGCTGCGCGCCGCGCTGGACCGTGCCCGGCGTGACGGCGGAGACGTTGGGTGCCGGGGTGTACGTGAAGGCCCCGACGACGGGGTAGGTCACACCGCTGGCCGTGGTGACCTCGACGCGCTGCGGCCCGCCGGGCAGGCGCTGCTGCTCCGGGACGGTGGCCACGACCTCGGTGTCGGTCGAGGAGCGCACGGGTGCCGCGACGCCCGCGACGCGGACGGTCGAACCGGCGAGACCGGAGCCGGTGATGACGACGCGGTCGCCCGGGAACCCGTTGGCGGGCGACACGAGCGTGAGCTTCGACGGCCACGCGATGGTCACGGAGCCGTTGCCACCGTGGTTCGCGATCGCGCCGGAGAGCTCTCCGGCGAAGTAGGAGCTGCCGCCACCGCCGCCGCCGGCACCGCCGTTGACGAACGCACCGGCGCCACCGCCGCTGTAGCCACCGCCGCCGCCGGCCGCCGACCCGTTGGAACCGCCACCGCCGCCGAATCCGCCGCTGCGCCCGGCGCTGCCGCCGGCACCGCCGGCCGCGACCGAGCGCCCGGCTCCGCTGCCGGCGCCGTTGCCGAGGAGACCGCCGCCACCGCCGGCGTTCGAGCCGCCGCCGCCGCCGCCACCGGCCGTGCCACCGGCGCCGCCGCCGTTGTCGCCCGGGTTCGCGGTCGTCGTCGTGGTCGCCGGGTAGCCGTACCGGTTCGAGCCGGTGCCGCCGCCACCGCCGGCCGCGGCGAGGATGCCGGCCTGGTCGGGCGTGGTGTAGATGAACGAGCCACCGCCACCACCGCCGCCGGTCGAGTACTGGCGACCGTTCGCGCCCATCGTGCCGACGAGGACGTTGAGCTGCTGACCGGGTGTCACCGGCAGCGTGCCGGTGAGCTCGGCGCCGGCGGCACCGCCGTCGTAGCCGGCACCGCCCTGGGCGCCGGCGATGTCGACGTAGATGCGGTCGACGCCCGCCGGGACGGTCCAGGTCTGGACGGCACCGGTGGCCGAGAACGTGACGGATGAATCGGTGGTCGCGGCGGAAGCCGGGACGGCCGTGGCGACGGCAGCGGCAGCAGCGAGTGTGCTGACCACGATGCCGACCGCGAGCGCGCGTGCGCGCAGTGCGTTGTGCATGGGGACGAGAGTGCCTTCGTTCGGGTCGGAGGGGCTGGCTCATCAAAGCAGTCCCCCCACCCCACGCAGGGGCCGCACGCACCCCCAGAACGGGGCGACACGCCGGCGCGCGACCGTCCGGACGACGAGAGGCCCGGTGCGGAACCCGCACCGGGCCTCCCGGCGATCGACCGACCGTGCGTCGGACAGCCGGCCGCTAGCGGGCGGCGACCACCTCGCGCAGCAGCGCGGCCGTCTCGGAGGGCGTCTTGCCGACCTTGACGCCAGCCGCCTCGAGCGCTTCCTTCTTCGCCTCGGCGGTGCCGGCCGAGCCGGACACGATCGCGCCGGCGTGACCCATCGTCTTGCCCTCGGGCGCGGTGAAGCCCGCGACGTAGCCGACGACCGGCTTGGTGACGTGCGCCTTGATGTACTCGGCCGCGCGCTCCTCGGCGTCGCCGCCGATCTCACCGATCATCACGATGGCCTCGGTCTCGGGGTCCGCCTCGAACGCGGCGAGCGCGTCGATGTGCGTCGTGCCGATGACCGGGTCGCCGCCGATGCCGATGGCGGTCGAGAAGCCCAGGTCGCGCAGCTCGTACATCATCTGGTAGGTCAGCGTGCCCGACTTCGACACGAGGCCGATCGGCCCCTTGCCGGTGATCGTCGCCGGGGTGATGCCGACGAGCGACTCCCCCGGCGTGATGATGCCGGGGCAGTTCGGACCGATGATGCGGGTCGTGCCGCCCTTCGCCTTGGCGTGTGCCCAGAACTCCGCGGCGTCCTGCACCGGGATGCCCTCGGTGATGACGACCACGAGCGGGATGGCGGCGTCGATGGCCTCGAGCACGGCGTCCTTCGCGAAGGCCGGCGGGACGAAGACGATGGAGACGTCGGCACCGGTGGTGTCCATCGCCTCGCGGACGGTGCCGAAGACGGGCAGGGACACGTCGCCGTGGGTGACGGTCGTGCCGGCCTTGCGGGCGTTGACACCACCGACCACCTGCGTGCCGGCCTTGAGCATGAGCGCGGTGTGCTTGGTGCCCTCGCCGCCGGTGATGCCCTGGACGATGACCTTGGAGTCCTTGTTGAGGAAGATCGACATGGTCAGTCCCTTCAGGCCGCTGCGGCGGCGAGTTCGGCGGCCTGCTCGGCCGCGTCGTCCATGGTCGCGGCGACGGTGACGAGCGGGTGCGCCGCCTCCGCCAGGATCCGACGACCCTCTTCCACGTTGTTGCCGTCGAGTCGCACGACGAGCGGCTTGGTGGCCGCGTCGCCCAGGATGCCGAGCGCGGCGACGATGCCGTTCGCGACGGCGTCGCAGGCGGTGATGCCACCGAAGACGTTGACGAACACGCTCTTGACCTGCGGGTCGCCGAGGATGACGTCGAGACCGTTGGCCATCACCTCGGCCGAGGCGCCACCACCGATGTCGAGGAAGTTCGCGGGCTTCACGCCGCCGTGGCGCTCACCGGCGTAGGCGACGACGTCGAGCGTCGACATGACGAGCCCGGCGCCGTTGCCGATGACGCCGACCTGGCCGTCGAGCTTGACGTAGTTCAGGCCGTGGGCCTTCGCCTTGGCCTCGAGCGGGTCCTCGCTCGCGGTGTCCTCGAGCTGCTTGTGGCCCTCGTGCCGGAAGTCGGCGTTCTCGTCGAGCGAGACCTTGCCGTCGAGTGCCAGGATCTGGCCGTCGCCGGTGCGGACGAGGGGGTTGACCTCGACCAGGGTCGCGTCCTCGCCCTTGTAGACGTCGTAGAGCTTGACGAAGACGTCGGCGACGGCGTCCTGCAGCTCCGGTGGGAAGTTCGCCTGCCGAGCGATCTCGAGCGCGGCGGCCTCGTCGATGCCGGTGAGCGGGTCGACCTCGACCCGGGCGAGCGCCTCGGGCTTCTCGACCGCGAGCTGCTCGATCTCCATGCCGCCCTCGACGCTGGTCAGGGAGAGGTAGGAGCGGTTGGCCCGGTCGAGCAGCACGGAGAAGTAGAACTCCTCGGCGATGTCGGCGCCCTGGGCGACCATGACGCGCTGGACGGTGTGGCCCTTGATGTCGAGGCCGAGGATCGCCTGCGCGTGCTCGAACGCCTCGTCCGGGGTCTTCGCGACCTTCACGCCGCCGGCCTTGCCGCGACCGCCGACCTTCACCTGCGCCTTGACGACGACCACGCCGCCGATGCGCTCGGCCGCTGCTCTCGCCTCCTCGGGGGTGTCGGCGGTGATCCCCTGCAACACGGGAACGCCGTAGGACTCGAAGAGGTCCCTGGCCTGGTACTCGAAAAGATCCACGCTGTTCTTCTTCCCGCACGTTCCGTGCGATCGGCATCGGTTACCCGGTCGCCACACTCACCATCGAGGGTCGCTCGATGTCGAGACAACGGCCGCCACGCAGCCTAGCGCTGCTGGGTGGACGGCCGGTGCGCGGCCGGGAGGCACGGGTCGCCTCCGCCACGCGTGAGCCGTTGGGCGCACCCCTGGGACCACCCCCCAGCGTGCGCCCGGCAGTGTGGATCGGTGAACGAAGCACTCCGCACCCGCGCCACCGACGTGTTCGGCTGGCGCCTCCGCCCCGACCAGGAATCCGTCATCGACGCGGTGCTCGACGGGCGCGACGCACTCGCCGTGATGCCGACCGGATCCGGCAAGTCCGCGATCTACCAGGTCGCCGGCCTCGAGCTGGACGGCATCGTCGTCGTGGTCTCCCCCCTCGTGGCGCTGCAGGAGGACCAGGTCGTCGGACTCGAGCACCACGAGGGCGCTCCCCGGGCCGTCGCGATGAACGCCACGCGGAAGGCGCGTGACGTCGCCGAGGCCTGGGACGCCGTCGCCGCGGGCGAGGTCGGCTACGTGTTCCTGGCCCCCGAACAGCTCGCGAAGGACGACGTGCTCGAGCGGCTGCACGACGCCGGCGTCGCCCTGGTCACCGTCGACGAGGCGCACTGCATCTCGTCCTGGGGCCACGACTTCCGCCCGGACTACCTGGCACTCGGCGAGGTCGTGGAGCGCCTCGGCCGTCCCCCCGTCCTGGCGCTGACCGCCACCGGCTCCGCCCCCGTGCGGGACGACGTGGTCGCACGGCTCCACATGCGCGACCCGTTCGTGCTCGCGTCGGGCTTCGACCGCCCCGGCATCCGGCTCGAGGTCGTCCGGCACGCCGAGGACGCCGAGAAGCGTCAGGCCGTGGTCGACCAGGTCGCCGAGCTCGACGGCGCCACCGTCGTCTACGTCGCCACCCGTGCGGCGACCACGGAGTACGCCGACGCCCTGGCGGCCCGCGGTCGTCGCGCGCAGCCGTACCACGCGGGCATGCGGATCGCGGAGCGCGAGGCCGTCCACACCGGGTTCCTCGACGGCGACGTCGACGTGGTGGTCGCGACGAGCGCCTTCGGCATGGGCATCGACAAGCCCGACGTCCGGTACGTCGTGCACGCCGACGTCCCCGAGTCGATCGACTCGTACTACCAGGAGATCGGCCGCGCCGGGCGCGACGCCGAGCCCGCCGGCGCCACCCTGCACTACCGCTCCGAGGACTTCGGCCTGCGCACCTTCTTCGCGTCCGGCTCGCCCCGACCCGCTTCGGTGCGGGCCGTCTTCGACGCGGTCCCGACGACCGGCTCGATCGCCCGCTCGGCGCTCGTCGAGGCCTCGGACCTGTCCGCCCGCACCGCCGGGCGCGCGCTGAACGCCCTGCTCGACGCCGGAGCCCTGCGCGACGACGTCGACGGCGTCTCCCGGGTGCCCGACGGCCCGGACACGGCCGACCGCGCGGCCCGTGCCACCGCGGAGCGTGCGGCGGAGCGCGAGCGCGTCGAGGAGTCCCGGATCGCGATGATGCGCCAGCTCGCCGAGACCACCGGCTGCCGACGCCAGTTCCTGCTCGGGTACTTCGGTGACGAGCTGTCGGAACCGTGCGGCAACTGCGACACCTGCTCGTCGGGCACGGCGCTCGAGGCGGCGGCCCACGTGGCCGACGGATCGAACGACAGCGCCTGGCCGCCGGACGCCCGCGTCGAGCACGCCGAGTGGGGCACCGGCGTCGTCATGAGCACCGAGGAGGACCGCATCACGGTGTTCTTCGAGTCGGCGGGGTACCGCACGCTCGGGCTGGCCGACGTCGAGGAACGCGAGCTGCTCGTCAAGCTCTGACGTGCGGCACGTGCCCGATCGGGCACGGCGGGGGAAGGCGCGGTCGCTCGACCACCCGTCGGCGACCGCGCTCCACTCCCCCGAGCATCCGCGATGCTGCCCTGGCGGCGTGACCGACAGGTGACGCCCGGGTGAACACGACACGAACCCGGACGCCCGCCAGGCGCCGCCGGGTATGCAGGAAGCCCGCAACGGAAAGGAACCACCATGAGCGACCCCGGCATCAGCCCCGTCGACGACTTCGACGCCCAGCAGCGACGCGACGACGACATCGACCGCGAGCACGTCGGCCCCTACGAGGTGGACGAGGCCGAGGAGTCCCTGGAGACCGTCACGAACGACGCGGTCGCCGGCGAGACGGTGGAGCCGCAGCCCGGTGACGGCACCGACGACGGCCCCACCGGCGGCGCCCCGCGCGAGGGTTCGCCCGACCTGACGGAACAGGGCGAGGACCGCCCCGACCTCGGCGGCGACCTCGGCACGAAGCCGCTCTGACCCGGCCCACCACCAGGCGATCCCGGAACACGGCTCGGTAGCATCGGGCCGTGTTCCGTCGTGTCCGCACCGGTGTCCGCCGCTCGCCCGTGGCCACGCGCCTGGTGGCGATCGCCGCGATGCTCCTGGTCGCCGCCGCGGCGCACCTCGCCACGACCGCGGAGCCCGTCGGCCGGTGGGTCCCGCTCCTGGTCGTCGGGGTGGTCGGCGCCGTGGTCACCGGCGCGCCGGCCCGTCTCTGGCCGCTCCCCGCGATCTGGCTCGTCGCGACGCTCCTCGCCCTGACCCGCGACGCCCCGGTCGACTCCTCGGCCGCCGTGGTCGCGCTGGTCGTCGGTGCGGCTGCACTCCTCGCGGCGATCGCCGTCGACCTGCGCCCCGTCCTGCGGGCGCGACGCCGACGGGGTGCAGCGTGACCACCCCACGGCCCGGAGGCGCGACCCACGAGCCGCACCGTGCCTCCCGTCCGTCTGCTGGCCGCGTGCACGACCGTCACCTGCGTCGGTTCCTCGCCGACAGCACACCCGTGGCCGCGGGCGGCCGCGCCATCCTGCTGCAGATCGCCGACCCCGTCGTCGCGGCCGGTGTCCGACAGCACTCGGACTTCGCCCGGCGACCCCAGCAGCGGCTCGCCCACACCCTGATGTTCGTGTACGCCGTCATCGTGGGCACCGAGGCCGACTCGGCGACTGCGGCGGGCTTCGTCAACCGTGCGCACCGGCCCGTCGCCGGCGCCGACGACGTCGACCGGCAGCTCTGGGTCGCCGCGACACTGTTCGACTCCGCCCGGCAGGCGCACGATCTGTTCGGCACGCACGTCTGGGCGGCCCGCGCCGAGCAGGTCCTGGCCGCCTACGCCCCGATCGCCACCGCGCTGCGGGTGCCGGCGGACCGCTGGCCGGCCTCGGTGGCCGCGTTCGACCGGTACTGGCAGCAGACGTTGGCCGGACTCGAGGTCACCGACGACGCCCGCGGGGTCGTGCGCGACCTGCTGCGCCCCCGGTTCGCGCCGCTGTGGGTGCGGGCCGTGATGCCCCTCGTGCGCATCGTGACCGTCGGGATGCTGCCCGATGGTCTCCGGTCGCAGTACGGGTTCGCGTGGGGGCCGCGCGAGGAACGGCGGTTCCGCCGGACCGTCCGGGCGGTGGCCGGGGTGCGGGCGCTCGTGCCGGGGGCGCTGCTGCGGCTGCCGGGGCCGTTGCTGCTGCGGGCGATGCGGCGGACGGCGCGGCGGTATGCGGCGGCGGCTGCTGCTGGTGGCGCTCGTGCTGACGCCCCTGCTGCTGGCGCTCCTGCTGTTGGCGCTCGTGCTGACGCCCCTGCTGCTGGCGCTCCTGCTGCTGGCGCTCCTGCTGGCGCCCCTGCTGTTGGCGCTCCTGCTGCTGGCCCTCAGCCCGCGAGGACCCGCACGGCGTAGTCGCCCACCATCACGACGTCACCGGGCCGGGCGACGACCTGCGCGCCACCGACGCTGGGTTCCTGGGCACCGGACGCGCGGACGACCACCGTGCCGTTCGACGAGCCGAGGTCCTCGACCACCAGGCCGCCGTCCCCCGTCGGCCGCATCGCCGCGTGTTCACGCGACACCGACTTGCCCGGGTCGTCGAGCAGGACCGCTCGCCGACCCGGCGCGGTCGCGACCCGGCGTCCGACCACGACCGGCTGGTCGAGCGGGACGACGGTGCCGGGAGCGACCTCGAGCACGAGCCGCGGCACCACACCGATCGTCGGCAAGGGGTGCTCGGCACGCACCTCGGCGTCCGGCTCGTCGTCGGACACCGGTGCCGCGGGCAGCACCCACGCACGGGACAGGACCCCGGCCTGCCGGTCACGCTCGACGTCGGCGTGCGTGACCACCGGGCGCTCCGGGGCGTCCTCGTCCTTGCGGCGTCGTGCCACGGTGTACCCCTCGTTCTGGTGGTTGTCCACAAGTGGTGCGAGATGCGATGCGATCAAGTATGGTCGAGTCGCGCCGGGGGGCTCCCGGTTTCCACATCCGCATCGGGAGGGCATGCGCCATGGCCAACGTCAACGTCACCTACGACGATCTTCGCAACCAGGCTTCACAGCTTCGCAACGGCCAGAAGGCCATCGAAGACCAGCTGAGCCAGCTCAAGAGCCAGATCGACAACCTCGTCTCGTCGGGCTACGTCACCGACAAGTCCTCGAAGGCCTTCGACTCGACGTACTCGGAGTTCAACTCCGGTGCGACGCAGACCATCCAGGCCATCGACGGCATGGCGGGCTTCCTCGAGAGCGCGGCGAACACGCTCGAGTCGACGGACGAGCAGCTCGCTTCGAGCATCGGCTAGTCAGGACCAGCACGACGGTGGCCGGCGCCTTGAGGGTGCCGGCCACCGTTCTCGCCGCAGGGGCGGCGTCGACGAAGAGCAACAGTAGGAATCCACCGGGGGAACCGTGGCCGGCACCATCAAGCTCGATCTCGACCTGATCGGGAATCTCGCATCCGACCTCTCGAGGCTGCACGGCGACTTCGAACACGTCGCTTCTGCCGCATCTGACTACAAGATCGGCATCGGCTCGATGACGGTCAGCAGTGCGATCGACGACTTCGCGGGCAACTGGGACATCCGACGCGGGCGCCTCCGAGAGTCGATCAAGGCCGTCGCCGAGATGGCCGAGAGTGCGCACGACGGCTTCACGCAGACCGAGGTCGAGCTCGCGAACCGGATCCTCGGGAAGGACAGCTGATGGCACGGCCCAGCGACTGGAGCGCCGTCGACATGCAGCTCGATCCGGTGCCCGGCGACCCGGTCGAGGTTCGACAGTCCGCGTCGGGTGCCCGCTCGATCGAGCAGGCCATCACCGAGCAGGTCAACCGTCTCAACAGGCTCAAGGACGGCGATGGCTGGGAGAGCGAGTCGGGGACGAAGTTCCGCGACTCCGCCGGGGACCTCGCCGGCGCCATCGAGAAGGCCAAGGGCCGCTACACAGCGCTCGCCGCCGCGCTCGACCAGTGGGCAGACGGGCTCGAGGGGCTCCAGCGCGAGGCCGACGCCGCTCTGCTGCAGGCGCAGGACGCGCGGGACGCGCACCGCGCTGCGGCGAACCAGACGATCAGCGCCGAGGCGGACAGCCCGGAGCACCAGGACCAGGTCGACGCGCAGGACCGGGCGCTGAGTGCGGCACAGGGCGACATCGACGCGGCGAAGGCGATCATCCACCGGCTCGCCGGTCCCTTCGGCGAACAGGGCGAGTACGGGGACCTGGCCAGCCGGGTCGCCGATCGCATCCGTCAGGGCGCCGACGACGGCCTGAAGGACGGCTGGTTCGACCACGTGAAGCAGGCGATCCACGATGCACGTGGGGTTCTCAACGTGATCAAGGACGTACTGGATGCCGTGGGTGCGGTCCTCCTGGTCGTCACCGTGATCGCAGCCGTGTTCTTCCCCGCGGCACTCCCCGTGATCGCCCTCATCGGGCTCGCGGTTGCCGGCGCGAAGCTGCTGATCACGGCGACGCAGTCGGTAGCGGGTGACGCGAGCGCGAAGGACGTCGGCAAGGATGCGCTCGGGTTCGCACTGGCCGCGGTCGGGTTCGGCGCCGCCAAGTACGCCAGCTCAGCGATGGGGCTGCTGCGGGGGGCGGTCGGAGAGACACGCGCAGCCTCGGCTGCCGCCGCAGCGCGTACGGCGAACGCCGGGGCGGCCGGCGAGTTGAGTGCGTTCCTCCGGGGAGGCAGTGCCGGCGTCCGGGAGGCAGAAGCGATCGGCCGGAAGCCCCTCACGGCGTTGCTCGACACGTACGTCACCGGCGGTCTGATGGAGACCGCTCAAGTCCTCAAGCTCGCGCCGGACTCCGCGCTCGCACGCGAGGCCGCGACGCGCGCAGCGCTCGCGAACGGAGTCGTCGCGGGCTCCGGGCTCCCCGGTCTCACGGAGATGCCGGAACCCGTGGAGAACGTCGTCTCCGCCGCCACGGACTGGGACGGCTACTGGAAGTCGAAGAGCGAGATCCACGTCGGTTCGCTGTGACGCAGTACCGAGTCCTCTTGCCGGACGGGTGGTACCGGTACCCGGTCGACGGCGACCCGAAACGTGCCTCGCGAGCGTTCGCTGACCGACACCTCGTCCTCCTCGGCGGAGATGATCCGACTGCAGTCGAGGCACGGCGCCGCGCACGCGACGACATCAGCTCCGCCTTCACGACGATGGCGGATGCCGGTACGACCGACCTGTACTTCTTCGATGGCCGGTTCGGCGGAGCGCCGATGAACATGTTGTTCACGATCGGAGTCGTCTACCTCGGGCCGACGATCGCGGAACTCGAACTCGCTGAGGTCGCTCCGGCGCTCGGCGCTTCGACGACGCTCACGGATCTGCCCGTGGGGGCAGCGCTCCGGGCCCGTTCCGAAGGTGAGCTCGACGGAGGAGGACCGCTGCCGGCTTCGCTTCCCAGAGACCTCGCCGCGGCGTTCCTGGCTGGTTCGGGACCGGACGTGCCAGCGAGGACGACGCGCGTGGACTACCTCCTGCCGGTCCCGCAGGAGCACGGCTCCTTCGCGCTGATCTCGTTCCAGTGCGCCGGTGAACTGTTCACGGACGAGCGTGTTGCGCACTTCGACATCCTGATGACCGGCTTCGCCTGGGAGAGCGGACGATGAGGATCACGTGGCCACGGACCGACGTGCTCCGTCCGCTCGACCTCGAGGCACATCGTCTCGATCCCTCGAGCGCGCCGACGATCATCAGACGACTCAACGAGACGGATGCAGCGGCCGCCTGGATGGTCCACGAGGCCTCACGCGAGGTCGGCTGGGTCGCCGTCCGCACTGCTCCGCTTGCGGGTCGGTCTGCCGGAGTCGTTCGGGCTGGCCTTCGTGCTCCTGACCCGATCGGACCGATCGAGGAGTCGATGCTCGCCACGAGCAGCGGCGACGCACTGCGGCTGGTCCAACGGCTCGCGTTGGAGCGGCCAGGTGGCGCGCGTTTCGTCGTCGTCCAGGCATCGTGGTCCTGGGTCGTCGGAGACGAGCTCGTCGTCCTCTCTTCGAGCAGCGCAGAGCCCGCACTCGCCGAACTGTTGATCACGCGCATCGACGCGCTCGCTGCGAAGATCGTCATCGATGCCTGAAACCCTTGCCCGCCCTGCCACTTCGAGTGACCGGGCGGACGCTGCGACAAGTGCCACGAGGCTCGTCATCGACGAGCAAGATCGGATCGTCATCCTCGACTGCGGCGGTGACCGAACGACGACCGATCCGGTCGCGCGCGCCTGGTTCCTGGACGAGGACGTCCTCCCGAGACGTCTCGCTCCCACAGCCAGCAACGGTGCCGTGCTGCTCGAGGACGTGAACGGCAACCTGTACCTCGTTCCGATCGATGATTGGTGGATGGCTCCCGTCTCCGTCGTACCGAGGGAGCTCGCACTCCGCTCGAGCGGTCTCTCCACGTTGCTCGACCGTTTCGCCACGGATGCTCCGCTTCCCGGCCATCTCGCCTCCGCCCGCGTCCTCGCCCCCACGGACGAGCGACGACGCGCCGTGAGACAGAAGATGCTGATCGTGGTCATCCTGCTCGGACTGGGCGCCTTCCTGACGGACGCGTTCGGTCCGATCGTGCTCACGATGAACCGCGTCACCGACGCCCCGGTTCTGGGATGGATTGCGGCCGGTGCCGCTGCGGCCAACGCGATCGTGGTGCTGGCCATCGCCGCAGGGCGGAGGCGGCTGCCCAGGAATCTCCGGGGGCAGGCGCTCCGGCCCGTGGTCGGCCCTTCCTGGTTCCTCGACTCGGCGTCGATCAGCGCGGATGACCACGGTCTCGTCCTCGTCGACGGGCAGGGCATCGCGCAGCGGTTGGCAACACCGGATCGGCATCTCGGGCCGGACGTCGTCGTGCGCGCGGCGTTCGTGCACGACGAGGACCCACGGGTGCTGCTCATCGACGGAACGGACACGGTCCGCGCGCAGTTGCCGCTGCGCTCGTGGGCACCATCGCCGGACGAGACACTCGTCCTCCGAGAGTTCCTGCAGCGGCTCGGTGTCCTCACCCTCGTGTCGGACGATGTGCGCAACCAGCCCGCGCTCGCGCTCGACGAGATGCGCAGCAGCCGTGTCGGCCCGTCGTCGCTGATGCTGCCGAACGTCATGGGGTCCGTGCCCGCGTACCCGTTCCTCGCATCGTCGGCCTTCACGACGGTCGTGCTCGCCGGCGCTCGTTCAGCAAGCCCTGGGGACACCTCGACGATCGTCACTGCCGTGTCCGCAGCCATCGCGGTCGCAGCGGTCGCAGCGGTCTTCGTCGTCGAATCGAGTTCACGTCTGCCCGTCGCTCGCATCCGTCCGGAACAGCACGGACGCCCCGATCGACCGACGCTCACCCGACGTCACCTCGTGGCCGTGGGCATCCCGCTCATCGGAGCAGCAGTCGCCGTCTGGTACTCGATGCAGGGCAACGTCTTCGCTGCGGCCAGCATCCTGCTCCTGGTACTCGCCGTCCCGCTCGTCTCGTGGCTGAGCTTCCGTCGTCGTCGCGCAGAGCGGGGGAAGGCACCGGTCGGGCTCGGACGTTGGATCGTGATCGGAGCCCCGAGAGGAGACGAATGACTCGCCTGCTGTGGAACTACAACCGCGCCTGGACGCTGCTCGATGACGAGGGTCACATCGACGACGTCACCGACGCTGCGGTGGAGCATGCGCTCGCGCAGGCGAAGCAGCGGCCGAAGCGTCGAGAACGCACGGTCCTCCGAACGGTCATGCACGACATCGCTGCGTTCCAGTCCGCGGCGAAAGCGGAGAGCTGCTTCGTCCTCTCGACCACCGCGCCGACGGTTCGTGCGATCGCCTACGCGGTCGTGCACAGTGTCGCCGGCGTCGACCGCGCGGACAGCTTCATCGACGATGCTCGTGCACCGCGGGCGTCCGGTATCGGCGACGCCAGCGTCAAGGCACTCGACCTGCCCGTCGGCCGCGCAACGCTGGTGGAGATGCGGGAACGCAGCACCGACCGCCGGGCACGGTCAGTGATGCAGGTCGTCCGCGCGATCATCCCGATCGTCGACGGCCTGAACGAGCTCACCGTGGTCGTGTCGTTCTTCGTCCCCGACGAGGACGACAGTGCACTCGCGCGGCCGATGCTCGACGAGCTCCTCCGCGACGTGCGTGTCGATTGGGGTTGAGCGTCATCACTGAGGCGGAGATGGTCGCGCAAGCAGCCGTTCCGAGCGACGATGCGAAGCACGGCGACAACTGGGGCCGCTCGCCGTCGTGGACGGCCGCCCGTACGGCGCGCAGTCGGCGGGCACCATCGTGCTCACCGATCGGATCGCGCCCGCTCGGACGCTGGACTGGTCGGACGTCCTGCGCTCGATCGTCGTGAGGCCTGGCGACCGAGCCGTCGTGGTCCGTGACGAACACGGACGCGAGTTCGCACTCTGCGTGTCGTCGTGACCGGCGCCCCCGATCCGACGCCCGTCGACTTCCGCGGCCTCGAGGACATCGCCGGAGCGGACTGGTTGGTCGTCCCGCTACCCGAGGAGGTCCGGGGCAAGCCGAAGCGCTGGGCGAACTCGACCACCTCCCGACTCTTCCCCTGGTACGTCCGACCGTTCAGGACGGCGGAAGTGATCTCGACCGCGGCGTCGCTCGAGGTCCTCTGCAGGATGAGCGCACCCGACCTCCGGTTCGCGGTGTTCCGCCCGCAGCTCACGTCGATCACGAACACGACCACCGTCGCCGTCAGCGCGACCGATGAGCGGCTCGTCGGCCCCGGGAGCGCTCCGGCCGACGGCCTCCGAGCCGGCACCGGCACCCGTTGGGAAGCGGGAACCGAGACTTGGCCGTTCCTGGATGCAGCGGGAGCCGTGGCCGCTCGTCGCTGGCAGTTCCGCTCGGGTTCCTCGACCATCACCGTCACGGGGATCGGCGATCACGCTGCTGCCTTCGCTGGCGCTGAGGCGTCCCTGGAGGCCTTCGTCCGACGCATCACCACGCGAGGTGGGTGTTGAGACTGGGCGCGTCATGGGTGAGCCAACCCAGCTCCCCACACCGCGCCTCCAGTTCGACAACCCGTCCACAAGCCGGGTGCAACCCGGCCTGCGCATCGCAGGAACCTGCGAGAATCGACCCATGAGCGGCAGCACGACGCTGCGGGGGGCCTCGTCCGACCACCGCGCTGCGACCACGACGACCACGATCTCCGGTGCGGGGCGCCTCACGTGCGCCTGACGTTCACCGCGAGCCACCTTCCGTCGAGCGCCTCTGCCGACTTCGTCGTGGAGTGCGACGAGGACACCCTCCTCGGCGAGATCGTCGAGGTCGTCGCCAAGCGGCTCGGGCAGGGTGCCGCGTCGATCGTCGACGTCGCGGTCGACGCCGTACCGACCACCCCGCACGCACGCATCGGCGACGGCGTGCTGCTCGAGGGTGCACGCCTCACCTTCGGCGGACCGGCGCCGGTCCTGCCACTGCCGGGCGACCTGCCGAGCGTCCGGATCGTCGGCGGGCCGGGTGCCGGCACCGTGGTGGTGCTCGATGCCGGGATCGCCCACGTCGGGTCCGCGCCCGACGCGACGGTGTCGCTCCCCGACCGGTCGGCACCGGAGTACGCCGCCGTCCTGCGGCTCGACCTCAACCGTCGGTTCACCATCACCCCGACGAAGGGTTCTCGGGTCCTCGTCGACCGCACCGAGGTCGATGAAGAGACCCCGGTCGAACCGGGCAGCATCGTCACGATCGGCGACACGCTGCTGTCGGTCGCGGTACCGGACGCCGACCGAGCGGCGATCAGCCTGACCCCCGGTGGCGGCTCGCTCGACTACACGCGGCCACCGCGGCTCCTGCCCGAGGACCACCCGTCCGTGTTCAAGCTGCCGGCCGTACCGGCACAGCAGTCACGTCGATCCATCCCGATCATCGCGGCGCTCGCGCCGCTCGGCATGGCCGCTGTGATGGTCTCGATCTTCCACAACGTCGCGTACCTCGCGTTCGGTCTGATGTCGCCGATCATCATGTTCGGCAACGCCTGGTGGGACCGCCGGAACGGCAAGAAGTCCCACAAGCAGCGCGTCGCCGAGTACGAGGAGACCAAGAAGGCGGTCGAGGCCGACGCCCTGGAGGCAGTGGTGCGGTACCAGCGCGAGCTGCGGACCAGCGCCCCCGACCCCGCCACCGTGCTCGACGTCGCACTGCGACGTCGAGCTCGCCTGTGGGAACGCCGGCGGACCGATCCGGACTACCTGACGCTGCGCGTCGGCACCGCGGACGTGCCGTCCGGCGTCGTGCTCGAGGACCCGTCGGCGCTCGAGCACCGGCGAGCGGTCGACAAGCTGGCGGAGGACGTGCCGGTCATCGTCGACCTCGGCGTGCAGGGGGTCGTCGGGGTCGCGGGTCGTGACGAGCACACGCGGCACCTGACGTCGTGGTTCGTCGCGCAGCTCGCGGTGCTGCAGAGCCCGCGTGACACGCAGTTCGTCGTGCTGACGGACGCCCGCTCGGCCGACGAGTGGGCGTGGTTGCGGTGGATCCCGCAGGCGCGGCCCGGCTTCGGGCAGGACGCCGTCATCGCGATCGGCAACGACGCCGAGACGCTCGGTGCCCGGGTGGCGGAGGTCGGTCAGCTCATCGACGCGCGACAGCGGGCGATGCGCGAGTCCAACGTCCGGGGCATCCCCGGCCCGGACGTCGTCGTCGTGCTCGACGGAGCGCGGCGGCTCCGTGCCCTCCCCGGACTCATCCGGATCCTGAAGGAGGGCCCGGCGGTCGGGGTCCGCGCCGTCTGCATCGAGGAAGAAGCCCGGCTGCTGCCGGAGGAGTGCTCGGTCGTCGTCACGGTGGGCCCCGAACGCATCCGCGTCGCTGCGCAGCGCCAGGCGACGGTGACCGACGTCCGGCCGGACCGCATCCCGGACGGCTGGTTCGAGACGGTCGCCCGCGCGGTCGCGCCCATGGTCGACGCGGACGACGAGAGCGACGCCGGTGGTCTGCCCACCTCGTCGCGACTGCTCGACGTCATGCTGCTCGAACCGCCCACACCCCGCGCGATCACCAGCGGGTGGGCGGTGCGGCCGCGCACCACCGAGGTGGTCGTCGGCGAGAGCCTGGACGGGCCGTTCGCGTTCGACCTGCGCAAGGACGGGCCGCACGGTCTCGTCGCGGGGACGACCGGTTCGGGCAAGTCCGAACTGCTGCAGACGATCGTGGCGTCCCTCGCGGCGACGAACACCCCGGAGGGCATGAACTTCGTCCTCATCGACTACAAGGGCGGGGCGGCGTTCCGCGACTTCGCACCGCTGCCACACACGGTCGGCATGGTCACGGACCTCGACACGCACCTGGTCGAGCGCGCGCTCGAGTCCCTCGGCGCCGAGCTCCGTCGTCGCGAGCACCTGCTGGCCGACGCCGCGGCGAAGGACATCGAGGACTACCTCGACCGCCTCGGCCGCGGCGAACCGCTGCCGCCGATGCCGCGCCTGCTCATCGTCATCGACGAGTTCGCGAGCCTGGTGCGCGAGCTGCCCGACTTCGTCACCGGGCTCGTGAACATCGCGCAGCGCGGCCGTTCACTCGGCATCCACCTCATCCTCGCCACCCAGCGCCCGACCGGTGTCGTGTCGAACGACATCCGCGCGAACACGAACCTGCGGATCGCGCTGCGCGTCACCGACTCCAGCGAGAGCACCGACGTGATCGACGCGGGCGACGCGGCGCAGATCCAGAAGAGCACGCCCGGTCGCGGGTACATCCGGCTCGGTGCCGGTGCCCTGCTGCCGTTCCAGTCCGGTCGCGTCGGTGGCCGCCGGCCCGGGCAGTCGTCCCAGCGCAAGCAGGTCTGGGCCGGTGCCGTGTCGTGGTCGGCTCTCGGCACCGCACCGCCCGCGCCGCCGAAGTCCCAGGTGCAGCACACCGACGAGCGGACCGACCTGCAGGAACTCGTCGGTGCCGTGGCCGCCGCCGCCGCGGAGCTCGGTGGCCCCGCCCCCTACCGACCGTGGCTCGACGCCCTGCCCGAGACGCTGCTCTTCACCGACCTGAACGACCGCGCGTGGGAACTCGACGACAGCACGACGACGGACGCGCGCGTGGGCCCGCTGCCCTTCGCGTTGCAGGACTTCCCGGGTGAGCAGGCACAACGGGTCAGGAGCCTCGACCTCGACTCCGACGGGCACCTGTACGTGGTGGGTGCACCTCGCAGCGGCCGGTCGCAGGTCCTGCGCACCATCGCGGCGGCGATCGCCCGGAACACCTCGGCAGCCGATGTGCACGTGTACGCACTCGACTGCGGCAACGGTGCGCTGCTGCCCATCCAGGCGCTCCCGCACACCGGTGCCGTCGTGCAGCGCGTGCAGACCGAACGAGCGCAGCGGCTGCTCGCCAAGCTCACCCAGGAGCTCGCGCGTCGCCAGCAGGTCCTCGCCGACGGCGGGTTCGCCAGCATCGTCGAACAGCGCGCAGCGGCGGTCGTGCCGTCGGGACGCCTGGCCCACATCGTCTTCATGCTCGACCGGTGGGAGGGGTTCGTGGGTTCCCTCGGCGAACTCGACCACGGCGCCCCGACCGACCAGGTGATGACGCTCCTGCGCGAGGGCGCCAGCGTCGGCATCCATCTCGTCGTCACGGGTGACCGCCAGCTGCTGTCCAGCCGCATGGCCACCCTGGTCGAGGACAAGCTCGTCCTCCGCCTGTCGGACCGCGGCGACTACGGGCTGGCGTCGCTCAACCCGCGCAAGCTGCCGGAACAGGTGCCCGACGGTCGTGCGTTCGCCTCCGACTCGGCGACGGAGACCCAGATCGCGCTGCTCGCCGCCGCGGGGACCGGGCAGTCGCAGGCCGCCGCGATCACCGCCCTCGCCACGTTCGCCACGGAGCGCGACCGTTCGGTCGAGCGCACCCGCAGGCCGTTCCGCGTCGACCAGTTGTCCGGTCCGGTGCCGTTCGACCGTGCGTGGGAGATGCGGGACGACGACGCCGGTCTGTTCGGCCTGGTCGGGATCGGCGGCGACGACCTCACCGCGATCGGCCCCGACCTGGCCGCGGCCGGCTCGTTCGTGGTGGGCGGCCCCGCCAAGTCCGGGCGGAGCACCGTCCTGCTGTCGGTGACGCGCTCGGTCCTCCGCGGTGGCGGCGAGGTCGTGCTCGTCACGCCACGGCAGTCCCCGCTGCGTGGACTCGCGACGGAGCCGGGCGTCCTGGCGGCGCACGAGGGCGTCGACCTGACCGAGGACGACCTCGCACCCCTGTTCGACGGGCAGCCCGGCCGCCGCGTCCTGGTGATCGACGACGCGGAGCTCGTGAAGGACGCCCCGGCGAAGAGCTGGTTGCAGGGCTTCGTCAAGCGGGCGGCCGACAACGGGCAGGCGATCGTCGCCGCCGGCCTGACCGCCGAGTTCGGCGTCGGGTTCACCGGGTGGCAGGTCGACATGAAGCGCAACCGCTCCGGCGCGCTGCTGAGCCCCCAGGCGATCACCGAGGGCGATCTGCTCGGCATGCGTCTGCCGCGCAGCAGCATCGTCGAGCGGGTGCAGCCCGGTGCGGCGATCGTGCACCTGGGCGACGGCGAGCTCGTGTCGGTGCAGGTGCCGACTCCCTGAACGCCGAGGCCCCGCGCACGGTTGGCTGGGTCCATGTCCTCTGCCCCGCTCTCCGGTGACGACTCCCTGCACCTGCCCGAGTTCGACAACCCGCCAGCGTCTCCGCTCGACCTCGCCCGCGAGTGGTTGTCCGCGGCGAAGGACCGGGAGGTCTCCGAGCCGTTGTCGATGACCCTCGCCACGGCCGGGGCGGACGGTCGTGTGTCGGCGCGCACCGTCGACGTGAAGCGCATCGAGGCGGACGGACTGGTCTTCGGCACGTCGGAGGACAGCCCGAAGGGCCGCCAACTCGCCGAGAACCCGCACGCAGCGTTGCAGACGTACTGGCGCGAGACGATGCAGCAGCTCCGGTTCGAGGGGCGCGTCGTGCGGCTGTCGGACGACGAGTCCGACGCCCTGTTCGCGGACCGCTCCCCGAAGTCACGCGCCGCGACGGCCATCGCCGATCAGTCGGCCGTGCTCGAACCGCGCACCCTGCAGGACCTGATCGACGACGCGAACGACCTGCTCGACGACTCGGGCGACGACGTCCCCCGGCCGGCGGGCTGGGTCGCCTGGCGTCTCGAGCCGGACATCGTGGAGTTCTGGCACGGCAGCCGCGACCGGATGCACCGACGACTGCAGTACGCACTTGCCGAAGGCGCCTGGACGGCCACCCGCCTCCAGCCCTGAGACGCCCAGCCGCACCCCGCACAACCGAAGTGCGTCCGCGCCACGGCAAGGCGCGGCGTGAACGCACTTCGGTTGTGCGAACGGCAACGGAACCGGCGACCGCCAGCCGCCAGCCGCCAGCCGCCAGCACCACCGACCGACAGACCCCCCCTACCGCCCGATCGGGTTCCCCATCGCCCCCGCCCGGATGAGCGACGCCGACTGGTCCGCCAGGTCCACCATCGACAGGGTGTTCCGCAGCTGCAGCCGGTTCAGGCACGAGTGCTCGAACGTCGGCACCCGCAGGTCCAGCGGCCGACGGCGGTCCGGGTGTGCATCGGCGTAGGCGTCGATGCACTCCCCCACGACCTGCCAGAACCGGGCCTCCGGCAGCACCCCGTCGTCGTCCAGGATCGCGGCGACGAACCGCAGCACCCCGTCGAACACGTCGGTGAACACGGCGAGCGCCGCTTCGTCGTCGGAGACCGGGTGCACGATCCGCTCGATGTCCGCAGGGACCGGGTGGTCGGCGTCGCGCCCGAGCACCACGACCTCCTCCCCGATGTCCTTCATCACGGCACGGACCACGACGCCGTCCCGCACGACGAGCACCAGGTTCTCGCCGTGGGGCATGAAGGCCAGCTCGTGCACGGTCAGGCAGTGCACGACGGGCAGCAGGTACGCGTCGAGCCAGCGCCGCACCCACTCGTCGGCGGGCAGCCCGGAGGCCGCGATCAGCGCCGAGACCACGGCTGCCCCCGAGGCGTCGCGGTGCAGCAGTGCCGCCATCGTCAGCAGTCGCTCGCCGTCCGTCATCCGCGGCAGCGGGCTCTCCCGCCAGAGTGCCGCGAGCATCTTCCGCTGCGGCGAGGACACGTCCACGCGGTGGTACGCGTCGCCGGTGTACCCGATCGATGCGTGCTCCCGCAGGACCGAGAAGCCGGCGGCGGTGAGCGTGGGATCGGCGGCGACGATCCCGGCGACCCAGTCGTTCACCGCCGGGGTGTTCCGCATGTACGCGGGTGACATCCCCCGCAGGAACCCCATGTTCTGCACGGCGAGCGCCGTCTTCACGTACGAGCGTGCCGGGTCGGTGCGGTTGAACGCGGTGCGGATCGACTGCTGCGGCTGGTACTCGTCCGGACCCTCGCCCAGGTCGACCAGGTCCTGCCGGCCCAGGTCGGGCGCGAAGGTCACGGCGATCCGGTGCTGCCACTGCCAGGGGTGCACGGGCAGCCACACGTAGTCGTCGGGGTCGAGCCCGCGACGCTCCAGCGTGGCCCGGAAGTCGGCCACGACGTCCGCCGACAGCTCCGACTCCCAGTGCGCCTGCTCGGTGCGGTCCGCGGCGAGCGCCAGGTGCGTGTGCTCGCGTCGGGCGGCGAGCCACCGGTACCGGAACCGGCCGCCGGACTCGGGCGCGAACGCCCGGTACTCGTCGAGCCCGAACCCGATCCGTCCGTTGGCGGCGACGAAGGCCGGGTGCCCCTCGGTCATCGCCGCCTCGACGTCCTGGAACGACGCGACGACGTCCTCGACGGATCCGGCCGCCCCGGACGCCTCGGCCGACCCGGCCC
>NZ_JAIXIG010000063.1 GCF_020297365.1 Curtobacterium oceanosedimentum | reverse complement strand
GATCAAAGCTCGATTATCAGCTCCCCGAGGCTTATCGCAGATTTCTACGTCCTTCTTCGGCTCCAGATGCCAAGGCATCCACCGTTTGCTCTTAGAAACTTGACCACAAAGATTAAAATTGCGATCCAACGTCACCAATCAACAACCCGAAGGCTGATCATGGATGACGCGAATCAAAGATGCTCGCGTCCACTGTGTAGTTCTCAACATACGATCGGCACCAGCACTCCCCCACCAACAGGTGAGATCACACCGGCCCGACGAAGAACCAGCAACCAGAACGAACCCGTCCCAGTCACGGCTCAACCCTCAGTCCATCACAGACCGAGAAGCCTGGTCCCTCAGGACCCAACAACGTGCACCAGCCAGCAGCTCCACCCCAACCCGTTCCAACCCTGCAAGCAGGACGTACTGAGACCGGAAGCATCACTCCCAACTGCACTGTCAATGTTCCACCCATGAGCTACCCGTCGGACACGTTCGGTCCGAATCGGGCGCCTGGACACCGCAAGCGATGCCAGATGCTCCTTAGAAAGGAGGTGATCCAGCCGCACCTTCCGGTACGGCTACCTTGTTACGACTTAGTCCTAATCACCGATCCCACCTTCGACGGCTCCTTCCACAAGGGTTAGGCCACCGGCTTCGGGTGTTACCGACTTTCATGACTTGACGGGCGGTGTGTACAAGGCCCGGGAACGTATTCACCGCAGCGTTGCTGATCTGCGATTACTAGCGACTCCGACTTCATGAGGTCGAGTTGCAGACCTCAATCCGAACTGAGACCGGCTTTTTGGGATTCGCTCCACCTTACGGTATCGCAGCCCTTTGTACCGGCCATTGTAGCATGCGTGAAGCCCAAGACATAAGGGGCATGATGATTTGACGTCATCCCCACCTTCCTCCGAGTTGACCCCGGCAGTCTCCTATGAGTCCCCGGCATAACCCGCTGGCAACATAGAACGAGGGTTGCGCTCGTTGCGGGACTTAACCCAACATCTCACGACACGAGCTGACGACAACCATGCACCACCTGTACACCGACCACAAGGGGGCGACCATCTCTGGCCG
>NZ_JAIXIG010000062.1 GCF_020297365.1 Curtobacterium oceanosedimentum | reverse complement strand
GGCCCAGCCGTCCGCGCCCCACGCAATACGCCCGCTCGCAGCAACCCGACACGCCAGCTCCCCGCGACGACACGGTGACCCCGCGACGACCTGCACCGCGCCCGACCCTGCCGTCGCGGAACCACCCCAACGCGCCAATGCGGCACCTGCCCGCCAGGATCGGCCGCAGCTTCCGCCCGCTCGCGGCCGACCGAACGCACCCCCGCCCCGGCCAAGCACCATCGCACCGCCGCCCCGCCCAAGCACCACCGCCGCCCAGCCCAGCCCCGCTCCACCCGCTCGTCGTCCGCGGCACCCGCTGTCCGAGAACTGACTTGCCCGACGCACCCGACCCCGGGCTACCGTTGCTCCGCAGCCTCGCGCGGGAATCGCCCTCTGGCAGAGCAGGTTGCACGGATCACCCGTACGTCCGACGAACAGGAGCACCATCATGGCCACCGACTGGATCGCGCTGCAGGCCCTCGCGGTCGCCGAGTTCGGCCGCCGCGTCGCCGCCGTCACCGACTGGGACGCCCCGACTCCCGACTCGGAGTGGACCACGCACGACCTCGTCGCCCACGTCGTCGATGAGCAGCGGTGGATCCCGAAGCTCCTCACGGGGTGCGACTACGCCCAGGCCGAGGCCGACGTCGAGCCCATCGGTGACGATCTCGTGGCCGAGTGGCACCGGTTCTCCACCGCCGCCACCAACGCCTGGCGGAACGCCCCCAAGGACGTCCCCGTGCACCTCAGCACGGACGTGGTGCCCGCGGCGCAGTACCTCGCCGAGCAGACCAGCGACATCACGATCCACACGTGGGACCTCGCGCGGGCGACGGCCACCGACGACACGCTGCCGGCCGAACTCGTGCAGGCGGTGTGGGAGTACTTCGAGCCGCAGATCGAGGACCTCGCCGCGACCGGGCTCTACGCCGCCCCGGTCGACGTCGATGACGACGCTCCCCTGCAGGTCCGGCTGCTCGCCGTCACAGGCCGCGATGCCAGGGTGAGTGCATGAGCGCAGCAGAGAACGCCCACTCGGCGGACATCGCAGCAGCATCCCCCTCTCGAACGGGCGAAGAAGGAGCCGCAGGCCCCGCCCCCGCA
>NZ_JAIXIG010000061.1 GCF_020297365.1 Curtobacterium oceanosedimentum | reverse complement strand
GGGGAGAGGGCAGTCCGCCGGAGCGTCCGGCGCGTCCGCTGTACACGACGAACGGCCCGACTCCGAGAGAGGAGTCGGGCCGTTCGCCAGGGTTCTGCAGGTTCGGTGTCCCGCAGGTCACATCGCGGTGCTGCTCAGCGGGTGGCCGAGCGGTGCGGCGGTGCTGCGGCCCCGCGGTGACCGCCGGGTCGAGGTGTCAGGTGTTCAGGCCGCCTGGAGGACGAACTGCACGTCGAGGTTGATGGTCACGTCGTTGCCGAGCGTGAAGCCACCGGCCTCGAGAGCAGCGTTCCAGTTGACGCCGAACTCGGTGCGGTCGATCTTCGTGGTCGCCTCGGCGCCGAGCTTGACCTGGCCGTAGCCGTCGGTGGTGACGCCGCCGAACTCGGTCTTCAGGGTGACGTTCTTGGTGACGCCGCGGAGCGACAGCTCGCCGTCGATGAGCATGTCGTCGCCGTCCTCGCGGATGCCGGTCGACTTGAAGGTCATCTGCGGGTGCTCCTCGGTGAGGAAGAAGTCGCCCGTGGCGAGGTGCTGGTCACGCTGCTGCTGGTTGGTGTTGATGCTCGCGACGTCGATCGAGGCCTCGAGGGTCGAGTCGAGGGGGTTCTCGGCGGTGACGAGCGTGGCGTCGAAGCGCTCGAACGAGCCCTTGACCTTGCTGATCGCGAGGTGGCGGACCGAGAAGGTGACCTCGGAGTGGGTCGGGTCGATCGTCCAGGTACCGGTCTGGTAGCCGGGGATGGCGGAAGCGGTGAGCGTCATGGTGACTCCTTCGAAGCGTTTGTCTGCAGTGCCCGAGCAGGCCTGAGAACGGGACTCGTTCCATGCGCCTGCATCGATTCTGATGCTACCCCATTGTGCACCCGAATGGTTGAAGCGTCAACCAATGTTCACCAGACGGACGCTGGCCGACCCCTGGGACGCGAGTCGTGCCTCCCGGCCGCCCCGACGGTCAGGAGCCGACGGACGCGAGCGACGAAGCGCTCGACAGACGGGCCGACGTCGTCGGCCGTCGCTCGGACGAGCCACCAATCGACGTCCTTGAGGTTCTCGCCCCGCGTCAGGTCCTTCTTGAACGCGCGATCGTCGGTGCGGTGCAGATCGCTCTCGTACTCGATGGCCACACGCGCCTCGGGGTAGGCGAGGTCCACGCAGGCGACCCACCTGCCGTCGACGACGACGTCGTGGTTGCGCAACGGTTCGGGCAGGCCACGCCGTGTCAGGGCGAGTCGCAGGCGTGTCTCGCCGGGGGAGCGTGAGCCGGGGCGGACCTCCCGGAGCGCGGCTCGGACCTTGCGGATCCCGCGAGCACCCCGGTGTCGTCGAGCTGCGGCACGGAGTTCGTCGACCGTGCACCAGCGCAGCTGACCGACGAGCGCATCGCCGGCGATGATCAGCTCGTCCATCCGGAGCAGGCCGGCGAGCATCACGAACGTGTCTGCCGGGTGCGTGAGCCTCGCTGTTCCGGAGTGCACCACACGGACGCGGTCTGCACGCACGCGGTGACCGATGGTGCCGCGGACCCTGATGCTCTGGTCCTTCCCGATCGTGCTGACGTGGATTCGGTGGTCGCGTTCGAGTCGTCGGGGAAGCGGGACGCCCAGGATCACGGCGGCGGTGGTGTGGCTGAAGACCTGGTCGGGGCGGAGCCTCGGGAGGACGGCGCGTGCACGCTGCTCGTGGTCGGCAGGAGGGGCCCAGCAACGGATGCCGTGGAAGGGCCTGTAGAGCATTTTGGTGCGGAGGCTACTCGCGGTTACGCCGCGGCGGAGTGCCTCGCGGACGCGGAAGGGGCGGCCGCGGAGTGCGGAGGGGAAGGCCTCGACTGCTGTTCGCATGCTGGCAGCTTCGGCGATCTGCGGCGTGGCTGGAGTGGGCGTCGGGGCATCGGTGGAGAGCGCGGGCGG
>NZ_JAIXIG010000060.1 GCF_020297365.1 Curtobacterium oceanosedimentum | reverse complement strand
GGCGACGAAGCGCACGCGGATCTGACCCGCCGCGTCCACGTCGCCGGCCGCGAAGGCCCGGGCTCGGTCGATCCCGTCCCGGGGACGACGGTCGTCGGGGACGTCGGCCTCGAACAGGTGCAGGACGCGTTCCACGCAGTCCGCTGCCCATCCCGCGAGGAACCGGCGGTCCTCCTCGTCGAGCGTCTGTGCCGAGGGCATGTCCGCAGCCTGCCACAGGACCGCCCGGCCGTCCGCTCGTGGTCGGCCGGGTCAGTCCGTGCGCGCCGGCCCGCTCCGTCGTCGGCCCGCGAGCAGGTCGGCCGACCGGATGAGCCGGAGCGAGGTGACGAGGACGACGCCGCCGAGCACGTTGAACAGCAGCGTGTAGCCGAACCAGCCGATCCACTGGCCGTACGTGATGGGTGCGTCGGCCAGGATCGCGCCGAAGACGAGCAGCGAGTCGAGGATCGAGTGGAACAGCTGCAGCCCGGACAGCAGGAACCCGCCGGCCACGGCGGCGACGATCTTCGCGGGGTCGGAGTCGGTGCCCTGCTGCATCCGGGTGACCAGGGTGATCGTGCTGCCGCCGAGGACCGCGAGCGCGATCGTCTGCAGCCCGAACGGCGCGTCGACGTAGTGCCGCGCCGACTCCTCGAGCACCGAGTGCCACTGCGGGAACGCCTGGACGACGAACCACATGAACAGCCAGCCGCCGGCGAGGTTGCCGAGCAGGGTCCCGATCCAGAGGCGCAGGAGCTGCCCGACCGTGCCCTCCCGGGCGATCAGCGCGGTGATCGGCAGCAGGAAGTTCTCCGTGAACAGCTCGCTGTGGGCGAGGTAGAGCGCGATCAGTCCGACGCTGAAGGCCAGGCCGGCGAGCAGGTGGTCGTCGGTGGCGTGGAGGACCGCCAGGTAGGCCATGACGCCCACCCCGATCTCGAGCCCACCGGCGAACCCGGTCGTGAGCACGACCCGGGTGGTGCGCTGCAGCCGCTCGGCGCCTTCCTCGACGACGGCGGTGAAGGAGTCGGAGATCTCGTCCTCGACGGGGGCATCGGTCTCGCCGAGTTCGCGGCGCCGGTCATCACTCACCGCTCCGACCGTAGTCCGGGCAGCGTGCGGCGGCGCGGGGCCGGAGCGCGCTCCGGCGGGTGTAGCATCTGGCTCACTGAGGTAAAAGGCGTCGCCGTCCGCGACGCACACGCACGCGGCATCGAACGAGTCGCCACTTCTTCCCGCGAAGGAGTGCGCCCCGTGTCCCCCAGTCCCGCTCGTCCCGGCCGTGCTCCGACCGGCGATCACGTCCCTCGTCTCTCCGACGCCTGGGTGGCCCTGACCGGGTTGTCCGCGGTGTTCCTGTTCGAGATGCTCGACAACTCGGTGCTCAACGTCGCCCTGCCGACGATCGGTCGCGAACTCGCGTCGTCGACCACGGGCCTGCAGTGGGTGTCCGGCGCCTACTCCGTCGCCTTCGGCGGGCTCATGCTGCTCTTCGGCGCCGTCGCCGACCGGTTCGGTCGTCGCCGGGTGATGCTCGCGGGTCTGGTCCTGCTGGCCGTGTCGAGCCTCGCCACCGCGGCGGTCACGTCGACCGGTCAGCTGGTCGCCGTGCGGGTCCTGATGGGCGTCGCCGCGGCCATGACCACACCCGGGTCGATGGCGCTGGCCTTCCGGCTCTTCGACGACGAGGCCGTGCGGGTCCGCGCGCTCACCGTCATCTCGACGGCGGGGCTCGTCGGCCTGGCCGTCGGTCCGACCGTCGGCGGCTTCGTGCTCGCCGTCGCGCCGTGGCAGGTGCTGCTGCTGGCCGACGTGCCCGTCGCGGTGCTCGCGCTCGTCGGCATCCGACTCGGTGTCGCCCGGGACGAGCCGACCGGACTCCGCCGCGACCCGATCGACGTCGTCGGCGCGCTGCTCGGCACCGCGACCGTCGCCGGCACGCTCGTGACGCCGACCCTCCTGGTCACGTCCGGAGCCGCATCACCGTGGGGATGGGCCGCCCTGGCACTGGCCGTCGCGTGCGCGGTCGCGTTCGTCGCCCGCGAGCGGACGGCACGGCACCCGCTGGTCGACCTGCACCTGCTCGGCCGACCGCTGGTCTCGAGCGGCCTCGCGTTCAAGGCCGCCTCCGGACTCGCCGTGGCCGGGCTGTCGTACCTCGTGACGCTGCAGCTGCAGTTCGCGTGGGGGTGGCCGCCCGCGCTCGCCGCGGTGGGGACGCTGCCGCAGGTCGTGGTGTTGCTCGCCGGGGGCCGGGTCGTCGGACCGTTCGTCCAGCGGGTCGGGCTCGGCCGAGCGGCCGGGATCAGCGCGGCGTCGGTCGTGTCGGGCCTGGCGGTCTTCGGCACCCTGAGCCGGCACGGGTACGTGTGGGTCCTCGTCGCACTCGTGCTCGTCGCGGCCGGCATGCGGGTCGTCGGGGTCGTCGCGGGCGCGTCGGTGCTCACGGGCCTGCCGGCGGACCGCACCTCCCTCGGCGCCGCCGTCGTCGACACCGCTGGCGAGCTCTCCGGCGGCGCGGCCGTCGCCGCGGCGGGGACGATCGTCGCCGCCTTCGTCACCGGCAGCATCACCACGACCACCTGGTCGACCGCGAGACTCGCGGTCCTCCAGGACGCCCTCACCGTCGCCGGCCTCGCGCTCGCGGCGCTCGCCGCGGTGCTCGTCGTGGTCGGCGTGCTCCGTTCCCGATCGGCCGGCCCTGCTCCGACCCCGCCCCAGCCTCAGCCTCAGCCTCAG